>NZ_PJBY01000084.1:0-31809 GCF_002836005.1 Psychrobacter sp. Sarcosine-3u-12 | reverse complement strand
TATTATCGAAAAACCAATACCAGAATGACTGCTTTGATTTAGAGAAAACTTTTCAACATCATCGAAGCTTACTATCTGATCATGATGTAGATTATCAATAAATATAAAGAAATGAGATAGAAAGATAATGCTATTTTCTTTAATAACCATAATTGGCACATGCTTCCAAGTCAACCGCTTTGCGACCCATGGATTTGGAACGACAAAACTGTTATAGGCACGATGCACCCAATACGTCATCATAACGAAAAACAACATGGGTATAGTTGAAAGAGACCAAAGCCCAAGAATACTTCTTACAATTTCATCAATTGTTGTAACCGTATAACTTGTCGAAAACTCCCAAACGGCCATCAAGACATACATCACTACCCATACAGTGGCAACTACAAATAAACCATAACTCTGCCAAAAACTGACTCTTTCAGTAGGCACACCCACACTTATTGTGACTGGCGCTGTTAGCACCGCTTGATCTGGATACTTGCTCAACTGGCTAGGCTTACTCGGTATTAAGCGGTTCAAATTCATGAAGGTATACTATCGATAATAAAAACATAGCCAGCAACATTGGTAATTACTTTGCTCTATAGAGCAAAGTAATTACCGTATTGAGATATAGAAAATTTATTCAACTTAATAAGCTGCTAAACCTTCTTGTACAATAATCTGAACTCTTCTATTTTTACTACAACTCAATCCCTTCTGCTTTCATTACTGAATGCAAATCTTTATCACCGCGACCTGACATATTCACAATAATCGTTTGATCAGGCGTCATTGTTTTAGCCAGCTTAAGCGCGTAGGCAACAGCATGGGCAGATTCAAGCGCAGGGATAATACCTTCTTTGCGGGTGACTTCATGGAAGCCTTCTAGCGACTCTTTATCGGTACAGCCCACATATTCAACACGCTTCATGTCTTTTAAGAAACTGTGTTCAGGACCAACGCCCGGATAGTCAAGACCAGCAGAGATAGAATGCGTCTCTTGAATCTGTCCGTCATCATCTGCCATTAGGTAAGTACGATTGCCGTGCAATACACCAATACGACCAGCTGCTAGTGGCGCTGAATGACGACCTGTTTCGATACCATCACCTGTCGCTTCGACACCATACATTTTGACATCAGTATCATTTAAGAAGTCAAAGAACAGACCAATTGCATTTGAGCCACCACCGACACAGGCGACTAGGGCATCTGGTAATTTGCCAGTCACTTGCAAATGCTGAATGCGCGCTTCTTTACCGATAATCGCTTGGAAATCACGCACGAGTAGCGGATAAGGATGCGGGCCAGCGACCGTACCAATAATGTAATAAGTGCTATCGACATTGGTGACCCAATCACGCATCGCTTCATTCATCGCATCTTTAAGGGTACGTGAGCCAGAAGTGACTGGCACCACCGTCGCACCAAGCAAACGCATACGGTAAACGTTCATCTTTTGGCGTTCGACATCATCAGCACCCATATAGACGATACATTCTAACCCTAAACGTGCGGCAATCGTCGCCGTCGCTACGCCATGTTGCCCTGCGCCCGTCTCAGCGATGATACGTTGTTTGCCGCTCATCTTGGCAAGCAGTGCCTGACCAATAGTGTTATTTACCTTATGCGCACCAGTATGGTTAAGGTCTTCACGCTTAAAGTAAATTTGCGCACCACCAATCTCATCACTGAGACGCTTGGCATGATAAAGCGGTGTTGGGCGACCGACGTAATTGACCAAATCGTTATGGTACTCTTCCCAGAATGCAGGATCGGCTTTGACTTTGGTATATAACGCTTCTAGCTCTTCTAGTGCTGCCATCAATGTTTCAGAAACAAAACGACCGCCATGCACACCAAAGTGCCCACGAGCATCGGGATACTGATTGAAGTCTTGCACATCAGCTGGATTGGTAAAAGTATTGACGGCTTGTGCCGTGGCTGATAAATCTTTGTTAGCGACATGACTCATGATAATTCCTACTGTAATAAGTGGTATTTTTTAATATAAATAGTGGAGAACGAAAAAATAAGATTTAAGCAGAAAATCGGAATAACGACCAAACAAGGATAAAGGTGCTTTATGAATCGCTTAGATGGCGTCAGTGACCGTCACGCTTTGCCATCGATCGCGTTTGACCGCTTTCATAAAGGCGCGCATTTTGGCAGCATCTTTTTTGCCTTTAGCCGCCTCGATACCACCGCTGACATCAACAGCGTAAATGGGTAACTCTGTCGTCGCAGCGACGTTTTGAGCATCAAGACCGCCCGCTAAGACAATCGGTAACGAGCTATGGTGAGGAATAAGGCTCCAATCAAAGCGCGCGCCTGTACCACCATATTTATGCTGATGATAAGCATCGAGCAAAATACTACTCGCCCCTGCCGCTGCAAAGCTATCAATACGCGCGCTTACGCTAGCAAGGGTATCTTTCTCCGCATTGATGCGTAAGGCTTTTATCCAGCGTTTATTGACCGCATTTGCCAGTTGTTGGCACTGCTCAGGGCTTTCATCACCGTGGAATTGAATGATATCAAATGCAACATGGTTCGCCAGTTCAACCAACTCTTCGTGTGACATATTAACCACCAAGGCGACGACGCTGACAAAGGCAGGAACGGCGATGCTTAAGGTTTGGGCTTGTTCCATGGTCACAGCACGTGGACTGGGCGGATAAAATACCAAGCCGACCGCATCGACACCCAATTGGGTGGCAGTATGAATATCAGCTACGTCGGTAAACCCGCAAAACTTCACGTGCATGGTGTGACCTTAAAATACAGCAGCCATAGATTGGCTGTCATAGCGATTAAGCATAAAATGATGAGGATTTGTTACTCAATGAGTAAATCAATTGCATCCAAAAACTTATCCTAGCATACTTTTATTCATAGTTTTGTTTATGATTGCGATTGATTAATATGAGGATACTTAATGTCTAACACTGCGTCGGCAACTACCACTACCATTGATGACAACGATGGCAATAATAATAGCAACGATGATAATACCAGCCTAACCTCTGCCCATTATTTGATGTGGTTTCGCCGTGATCTACGCCTACATGACAACACCGCTTTAGCAGCGCTTTGTGAGCGTGCCCGTGATAACGACGCATCAGTAAGCGCTGTGTTCTTCCTCACCCCTGAGCAATGGCAAACGCACGACATGTCCTTGGTTCAACTCGATCATATCGCCCGTACCTTGCCAATATTGGCAAATGACTTGCACAAACAGTTAAATATCACCTTGCATGTACAGGTTTGCGATAGTTTCTCTGATTGTGTGGATTCATTAGACGCCTTATGTGCAGCCAATAATATTAGCTGCGTCATGGCCAATCATGAATATGAGGGCAATGAGATTGAGCGCGACGCACAATTGAGCCAGCTGCTTGCAAAAAGTGACATCGAGTTTATACGCTGGCATGATCAATGTATTTTACCACCGAAAAGCATCACTACCAATGACGACAGTATGTATCAAGTATTTACGCCATTTTATAAAAAATGGCGGCATACCTTGGAAGTTAGCAACATACAACTGCATAAAGCTTTAGCAATCAATAGTGATAACGCTACTTTAAAAATATCGAAACAGACCGTCAATACTGCCAACACGATAGAAGCATTAAGCCAAAAAGTGGTTAAGGATTATCAACAGTCATTAGCAAATAATACCCAGCTCAGTCATATTGATAGCGAGGCACAGCTTACTAACGCACGTGCTGCCTATCCTGCTGGGGAAGTGGCCGCTTGTCACCGCTTGGATCAATTCGTTGCAGATGATATTCATAATTATGATGTGAGCCGCGATGTGCCAAGCTTACATGCCACCAGTCAGTTGTCAGCGTATCTGACAATTGGGGCCATCAGTCCCAGACTTTGCTATTTGCAAGCAGCTAAAGCACAAGAACAAGAACAATTGCATGGTAATAATGGTGACAATGAAGACATCAATCGCTGGATCAGTGAGCTGGCATGGCGAGACTTTTATCGCCATGTCTTAGCGGATAAACCAGAGCTTATTCAGCATCAGGCTTATAAACACGAGACCGACATTAAGATTAATTGGTCATACAATGAGGATGATTTTGATGCGTGGTGTACAGGTAGGACTGGCGTGCCTTTAGTCGATGCCGCGATGCGTTGCTTAAATGCGACGGGCTTTATGCACAATCGCTTACGTATGGTCACCGCGATGTTTTTGACCAAGGACTTACTGATTGATTGGCGCTTAGGCGAGCGTTATTTTATGCAGCAGCTAATAGACGGTGACTTTGCTTCAAATAATGGTGGCTGGCAATGGAGCGCCTCGACCGGTACGGACTCTGCGCCCTACTTCCGTATTATGAACCCCTTTAGCCAAGCCAAAACTCATGACCCTGATGGGGAATTTATAAAGGAATGGCTACCTGAATTAAAGGATATGCCTGCCAGCATCTTGCATAGCGAAGACAAAATCCGTAAAGCAATCAACAGCGCCGATATGTTTGGGCGATTAGATTACCCTGCCCCGATGGTCGAACACAAAGCGGCACGGCAACTGGCGATTACTGAATTTAAAAAATAAGTATTAAATTGAAAAACAGTCATGAGTTTAAAAAAGTCGTAAAGTTGATATGTTTGAGAAGGGAGCGTTAGCTGTTTACTTTGGCTTTATTTTGCGGCGCACTGCCAGTTTGTACCAAACTACTTTGTGACGCCTTAGCGTTACCAGTATCGATAGCTGGCTTTACTATTCGCGTCTGAATCGTATAAATGGCATACGCTAGACAAGTAAAGCTTATAATGAGTAGCACCCAAGTCGCAAAGGATAGCGACTCCTTTTCTTTGCGGTGTTTGGTTAATTTGCGCTTCTCATGAGCAGACGGCTGATTATTAGGAGTTGTCATATATGCCACCTCTTACATTATATAAGCTTAGTATTAACGACAGCATTTATAAAGCTATCGTTAATAATAAATAAGTCCTGCTATATAATATAGTAACCTTATTACCAATAATTTCAAGCAACATCTGCTAATCGGCGTAGCAATTCATTAAAGCGTTTTCATTTAACTACCCGTACTAAAACATTCTCTCTCCAAAACCTTTTATTAATAAAACCTAAGCATTAAGCCGTTGGCAATTGGCACGCCCCTGCGCCCTGCGTGGTGACCGTGACCACAGCTCCTGTCAACGCAAACAGCTGTTGTAGTTGGGTCTGGGCGTTTTTTAGTGCCATGTTCATGACATCGCCGCGACAAGCACGCTCAAGCACTTCTTTTTTTGCCATACTTTGCGCTTGCTCCCAGATTTTAGGATCCACTTGCATCATGCCAAAGGCGCCTGTTTGCCAATCATAAATCTCGATGTCGTCTAGATAGACAGAAAATATCTCTGACGGTGGTAAGGTAATATTAATCTGCGGCATCATTGAGACTGGCGTATTAGCATCGGCCTGCTTTGCTTCATCTATCTCAATATCAGGTTGAACCACTTGCACCATTTCAGGCGTCAAGTCGCTCAAATCAATCCCTGCTTCTACGCGGCCGCGGGCGATAAACAACCCTTTTTGTTCATCTTGCCAAAGTTTCATCCAACTCCCTGGGCGCTCGCTTGTGATAACGGTATCTACACTAAAGGCGACCGTTTGTAGCCGATTGAGCTGCTGGATTTGCGTGACCACACCCTCACGAGTAATGGTCTCTATTGGCGCCTCTTTATTCAGATTTTGCACAGTATAAATCGCAAAAACGATGGCGGCCAGACCAATAAGTAATACCAGCCACGACATCAGAGCAATGGGCTTTTTTACTGGCTGAGCAGTGGTGTTATTGCTGGCAGAAGAACGTTTATCAGGATTGATCATTTAAGCCACCTTAAGGTTTCATCGTTTATTGTTAGAGTTTTATCATGTGTTTATCAAAAGCTTTATTTATGGACACGTCTTATGTAAAAGCCTCTTCTAGAAACTGTGTTTGATCATTCGCTTAATCAGCTTTTTATGAATAGAGTCCGTAAATATGGTGTGACTTAGATGATGTTTTTGAACCATTACTTCAAGTAATAACTACCAATCCTCTACATAATTGTTGACAAATATCCCTACATAAAAAGAGTAGAGATCTTTATACAAATGTCTTTAAAATCAGTAAATCATCAGATGATTGAGGTGAGACTGAGCTGTTTCTACGATGTTCGCTCTGAAAAAACAAAAAGTCATTGCGTCTTAGGCAAACTTTACCTAACATAGTCAGATTGCATGAACAAAATGCCAGCATATATTTATTCTTCAGGCTTTTAGTCTGAATATTTGTGTTTGCATAGCCCGATATATTGATGCATCAACTACAACTACGCCCTGCTGTGTGCAGGATGTGATTACTAAAGTGCTTTTTGTGAAAGCCTTCTTCTGCTAGGCAATGTCCTAGCCTATTACCAAGTAATAAAGGTAAGCTTGCGGCGGTTCTGAGACTTTCAGCAACATGCTCAACATCCTACTACTTCTTATTTTTTATCGTTGATAAGGTTACGCTTTATTTATGAAAGCCAGTCAATTTTTGTTTGCTACTCTAAAAGAAACCCCAAGTGATGCCGATATCGCTTCAAGCCAATTAATGGTGCGCGCCGGTCTTATTCGTAAAATCGCTTCTGGGTTATATATTTGGTTGCCCATGGGGCTACGCGTCTTGCAAAAAGTCGAACGTATTGTTCGTGAAGAGATGCAGAATATTGGCGGGCAAGAAGTGCTCATGCCAATGACTCAGCCAGCAGAACTCTGGCAAACGACCGGTCGTTTTAATGATTACGGCCCTGAGCTATTGCGCTTTAAAGACCGCCATGATCGCGACTTTGTGCTTGGTCCGACCCATGAAGAAGTCATCACTAATCTTGCGCAAGGCGAGCTACGTAGTTATAAACAGCTACCGATTACTTTCTTTCAAATTCAAAACAAATTCCGTGATGAGATTCGTCCACGCTTTGGTGTGATGCGCGCACGCGAATTCACCATGAAAGACGCCTATTCATTTCATGTTGATCAGGCCTCATTGGCCAAGACTTATCATGATATGTATGACGCTTACACGCGCATTTTTACCCGTTTGGGTTTAGATTTTCGCGCGGTACAAGCAGACACTGGCTCTATCGGTGGTTTTGCGTCGCATGAATTTCATGTCTTAGCAGACAGTGGCGAAGATGATATCGCCTTTTCAGATTCTTCTGATTATGCAGCAAACGTTGAGCTAGCTGAATCTGTAAGCACTGCTGAGCGTCAGCCACCCAAAATGGAACGCGAAGACGTGTTAACTGAGGAGATGACCAGTTGTAAAATGGTTGCGGAACATCTGGATGTCCCATTAGCCACTACGGTTAAAACCTTAATCGTCCATGGTCATAATGAGAATGATGAGCCACAGCTTATAGCGATCGTACTGCGCGGTGATCATCAATTAAATACGATTAAAGCGGAGAAAATCGAAGAAGCCAACGTCCCTTTGACTATGGCCTCTGATGAAGAGCTAAAAGCCGCAGGTTTGCATAAAGGCTATATCGGTGTTGACTTAGATATGCCAGTGTTTGTTGATCGTTCAGCAGCAGCACTATCAGATTTTGTCTGCGGTGCGAATGAAGTCAATAAACACACCATCGGTATGAACTGGGCACGTGATACTCGTATCACGCGTATTGTTGATGTGCGTAACGTGCAAGAAGGCGACCCTTCTCCTGATGGTAAAGGCAGTCTAAAAATCAAACGCGGTATCGAAGTGGGTCATATCTTCCAGCTCGGTGATAAGTACTCGCAAGCGATGAATGCGACCGTATCTGGTGAAGATGGCAAGCCAGTCACTCTAATGATGGGTTGCTACGGTATTGGTGTCAGCCGTATTATCGCTGCTGCTATCGAACAGAATAACGATGAAAACGGTATCATGTGGCCAAAAACGCCGACCGTTGACGATTCGATTGCACCTTTTGAAGTCGCTATCATACCGATGAAGTCAAAAGAAGAGACCGTCATGCAGACCGCTACTGCCCTGTATGACGAGTTAAAGGCTCAAGGTATCAACGTGCTACTCGATGACCGTAACGAGCGTCCAGGCGTTAAGTTTGCTGATCTTGAATTGATTGGTATTCCGCACCGTATCGTCGTCTCTGATCGCAATCTTGCAGAGGACAAATACGAGTACGTCAATCGCCGTGAGACAGAAAAGCAGATGCTAAGCCGTGAAGAAGTAATAGCAAAAGTAAGCGGCAAATAGTTTTACTCGTAAAAACTGTGCCATAAAAAGCGCCTATCTCATTTAATGAGATAGGCGCTTTTTTACTTCTAAAAAATGAAAATTGTTATTTGATATTATATTTTTTAGCAATCGCCTTACTACGTTTCTGACTCTCATTAGCGGTGCAAACATTAGCGCCAATCTGGGCGTACACCACAGAATTATTCATTGGACCGTCGTATTCAAAGTCACACTTATCGCTGCGACTCTTTAACCATATACGTTGTTCTTTGTCCAACTGCTGTTGTTGTGTCGTATTCAAAGTACGATAAGCACTCATATAAATTTTATTAAGGCGATTTTTTTCGACTATAATCGCATCATTACCACAATCATAAGCCACTTCCATATAAGCATCTTCACAGTTATATTGATTTTCAATAAACTCCGCTTGTGCCGATTGCATGAGAGAGATAGACAAAGCAGCTGCCGCTAGCGCCGTCAAAAAACCAGTTGCCCATTTCATCTTGACCTCCCAAGCAAAGCAAAATAATATCTGCCTAAATAAGTATATAAACGCATTTGATGAGTATTAGCAAGTACTCTTAGTCTACTGACGAATCAAGCGGCTTGGCTGTGGTAATAAGCGGATATCACTCACACGGCAAGGATTGATATCGATACCGCCGCGGCGCGTATACCACGCACGAACCATCAACTCGCTTGGCTCATACTGTTTGCTTAAATCAGCAAATATCTGCTCGACACACTGCTCATGAAAACCATTATGCTGGCGGAAACTTAAGATATAACGCAGCATGCCAGCGTCGTCGACTGTCTTATCACTGGTCATCGAAACCGCCAATGTACCCCAATCTGGCTGATTGGTCACCGGACAATTACTACGCAGTAAATTAGAATAAAAAGTATAAGGCTGAGCACTGGCAATTTCTGAATGAGCATTCGTTCTAGCATCGCTCAATAAAGATGCATCAGGATGCTCGCATAATGCAATCTTTTCGCTAGTATTGGCAAGCGCGTCATCAATACACGCACCCTCAGGCTGAGCAATCAATAACTCTGATGTCTTATCATAAAGATTATCATCTAAGCCAAACAGCTCAACTTGCACTTCTGCTTGTACGCATGCCGATAAGTCTTTAGCAATCAGCGTTTGCACAGCTTCCCAACTAGGGAATTCGGTAAAGTTGATACTGTTCAAATACAGCTTAAGTGATTTTGACTCGACGATAAATGGCGAGCTAGCAGGAATACCAAAACGTGCGATAGCCACTTGCGAGAGTCCTTGCGGATTCAACCAAGACATCTCAAATGCCTGCCACCAATCGATGCCAACCATCAACTTATCATCTTGCCAGCCAATGACGTCGCGCCCCATACTACGAGCAATAGGATACAAGGTTTCTGGACTATACTCAGTTGGATAGTCAGTAGTTTGCTCACCCAAGATACCGTGAATACTCATAAGTTACTTACCTTTCATGCTTAAATATAATGAAATAACAACCAGTCATTTTACAGCAATGGGCTATTTTATGGGAATCATTTGCCAGTCTGATGCAGAATCTGTCTTTACATAGTTAAAGCGTACTCGGTAAGCAGCAGTATCGCTATCGTTCATTTTGAAATAGAAATCTACCAATAAGCTCTCATTGGTAATCCATTCAACCTCTACCTTGTGAACCATTGGATTATCTTTGCTACCATTATAAAATTTTAAATGTTGTCGGAATTTATCGTAATCCCTGTTATTTTTTTCGTCATACTGGTAAGCACCGCTCTTATCTTTTTTCCAGATCATGACATTTTCTTCTCCTGGAAACTCAACTTTAACTGTAGCTGCATAAGTCATATCTGGTGAAAACGTCAAATGAGATCCTTCAAACTCTTGCTTGAAGCCTGAATTTAAATCAATCAATACTGTATTGTTAATCTCATAGATTTGCCCAGATAGATAAAGCCAGTTCTTATCTGCATCATAATGGTCTAAAAGATAAACATATCTAAGCTCTTTTTCTCCTTCTGCAAAATCGTCCGTCAATACTATAGGACTTGTATGATTGGGCAGTGTGATAATAGTTTTATTTAACTGACGAGAAACATATTTTGATAAGTGCCATTTCTTAATGAGTTTCTGATTATAAATCATCAAGCTTTTATCTAAGCAATCTTGATAAATCCGCTCATCCTTACTATTGCAATCCTTACCCCAGTTAGGATAAATGGGCTTGTCTAGTACTTCCCAAACATAGTCATCCATTGTCGCTTTGGGCAGTTCTGCTTGCGCTGAAACAGAGAGCATTGATAGCATTAGTAGTAATCCACTCGTCATACAGATGCGAATTGAATTGGCTACTGGTAGAGTTACTTGCATATGAGAGTTAAACCTTTTTATTATTTTTTAATCGTTGGTATTAGCATCAGCTGAAACTCTCTGCCATTTACCTTCTTTATTGTCAGCCGCATAAATATAGCGCACGCGAAATGCTACCGTGTCAGTGGGATTGACTCTGTAATAAAAATCAACGTTGATTTTATTATCGCTTGTCCAACTGATATCTCGCGCTTCGTACACTTCATATTTTTTATCCTCATCATCATCTTGCTCATACAATTCATTACTACCAAATACCATTGTATAGCGTCCGTCATTGTTAGCTTTTTGACGATCCCATAACATTATATCTTTAGCCATACCTCCTCACTTGTCGATGGCTCTAAAGCTAAAGGCGCTGCCTGTGCATCTAAGGCTGCTATTGTGGTCAATATAAATAGTCCTGCGACAGTCAATGCTGTTTTTATATAACGAGAAATAGCGATCATTTATATATCACCTGCATGTAGCTGCCACTTATCCGTTGAGGCATTCTTAATAAAGGTATAACGCACTCGAAAAGCTGCGGAATCCTTTTCATTTAGCTTATAAAAATAATCTGCATAAAATTTACTATCATTCAACCAAGTAAGGGTTTCGGCATCATAAACCAGCTTGGCTTTATCCGCTTGATAAAAATTTTTATGACTGTCGTAGTTTTTTGAATCGTCACTACTGCTATAGACTTGTTTATAGTAGCCTTCATAGTAACCACTATCTTGCAGTGCCCAAATATTAATGTTTTCAGTAGCGCCCATCTCGCTTTCAAACCCTACGATATATCTCATATCAGGCGAAACACTTAGCTTCCTAAAATCAAAATCTTGCCAAAACCCAGTCTTCAAATTGACCACTGTCAGAGTTTCTGATTCATAAAAGCTTTGATGTATGGTCAGTAATTGCCGCGATTTATCATAATATTTTAATGAATAATAAGCATTGAAATCGGTCTCAAAAGGACTGGAATAATCAACCAATACTAGTGGGTGTTTACGATTAGGCACGTCAATATAAATCGCATTTCTTTCTCGAATAACTCTGTCGTCAATCCCCCACTGCTTACTAAACGCATTATCAACATCTTCTCGCAAGTTATAAAGGCAATTTTGTAGAGCCGCATGAGTCTCATATTTGTAATCATGATTACAGTCATATTTATAAGATGCAGGATCTAGAGGCTTCTCCATAACCACCCAATCATAATCATCGGTAGTCGCGAACGATGCCGCGATAGCAGTAATGGAAAAGCTACTTAATGCAGCTAGTATAAAAAACTTGTGTATTAGTGAAGTTTTAAACATAAAAAAAAGCCCAACAATGTTAGGCTTTTATAATAAGACTATCGGTATACTGATGACAAGTTACCGAGGTGATAAATTAACTACAAGCGCACACGCGAGCCATCGCTTAGTAAACGATAAGAGATGACATAAAACACCACGCAAAATACAAAAATCGCTGCCATTGAATACCAGACGTTGACATCAGAATAGCCCAAAATTCCGTAGCGGAACGAATTCACCATATAGACAATGGGATTGAGTAACGAGACGTTTTGCCAAAATGTTGATAACCCTTCCATTGAGTAAAAGACGCCGCCCAAAAAGGTAAGAGGCGTTAATACAAAGCTCGGAATAATAGAGATATCATCAAATGAGCGGGCAAAAACGGCATTAATAAAGCCGCCCAGCGAAAACAGTATCGAAGTACCAAGCACGGTAAATATCGTCACAAATAAATGTTCAATACCAAGATCGGTAAAGAACAGCGCGACGATAGAGACAATAATAGCAATGGCCAAACCGCGGAAGATACCACCGCTGACGTAACCCATTAAGATAGCATGCTTGGAGACAGGAGAGACTAACAGCTCTTCGATACTCGCGGTAAACTTGGCACTAAAAAAACTAGAGACCACATTAGAGTAACTGTTGGTAATCACGGCCATCATAATAAGACCAGGGACGATGAACTGCATATAAGGCACACCGCCCATCTCGCCTACTCTATCGCCTATCATTTTACCAAAGATAACGAAGTAGAGCGTCATAGTAATAACGGGTGGCAACAAAGTCTGGGGCCAAATACGCAAAATTCGGCGTACTTCTTTTAGCAATATCGTCCGAAAAGCAATCCATTTTTTGGACCATGACATACTGTCATTAGGGTCTACTACTATTTTCTGATTCATAGTCCTGACTCCTTCATACTGTCTTGATTCTGGATATTTTGGTCGACAAGGCGCATAAACAGCTCTTCTAAACGGTTAGACTTATTACGCATACTGGCAATAGTAATACCTTGCTCGGACAATTGCGTAAACACGCCATTCAATGACTCACCTTCTGTTAAGGTTACCTCAAGCGTGAGATCATCTGGTTGCACCACTTCAGTCACGCCCGTCAGTTGCAAGGGATGCTCAAGCGGCGCCGAGACGTCAAAGACAAAGGTCTCGACCGACAACTGCGCCAGCAAATCCTTCATATCTGTATTGATTCGAATCTCACCATGATCCAAGATAGCGATGCGCTTACACAGCTGCTCAGCCTCTTCAAGATAATGGGTCGTCAGAATAATCGTGGTGTTCTCTTCGACATTAATCTGCTGCATAAACTCCCACATAGAACGGCGCAGCTCAATATCGACCCCTGCGGTTGGCTCATCGAGAATCAATAGCTTAGGCTTATGAATCAGCGCTCGGGCAATCATCAAACGACGTTTCATACCGCCTGACAGCTCCCGCGACTTACTATCACGTTTATCCCAGAGACCCAATGCTTTTAGCAAGCGCTCAGCGCGTGGCTTTGCCTCTTTGGCAGAAATACCAAAATAACCTGCTTGGGTTATCAGAATATCTTCTACTTTTTCAAACATGTTAAAGTTAAATTCTTGTGGGACGACGCCAAGATACTGTTTAGCCACCGAAGGATTGGCTAATAAGTCGACACCAAAAATATTTACACTGCCGCTGGTTGGCTTAAATAATGAACTAATAATGCCAATCATCGTCGATTTACCAGCACCGTTCGGTCCTAGTAGCGCAAAAAAACCACCTTGTGGCACCGTTAAACTGACATCTTTTAATGCCGAAAACCCGTTATCATAAGTTTTGGATAAGTTCTGAATAGATAGCGCTGGTACTTCAGACATGAATACCTCTTTATTTGTTATAAAATTTACATCAAAACTGCTTTGTAGAATATTTTAGCAGGTACGATTTAATGTCTTAAAGTGAGGCTATCAACACCACATTTCAACTGCATTATGTGAGAAGTACCATATTAATAATACTCATCATCAAAAAAAACGCCTACCTCATTAAATGAAATAGGCGTTTAATCAATGAGTATCTTAAAAATTCAATAGGCTATGTATCACCGCCCATAATGGCTTGGTAATGATTAGCTGGCTTCACCAACCATATAGTCTACTGCATTTTGAACTTCTTCATCAGGAATATCCGCACCACCTTTAGCAGGCATCGCGTTGAAGCCGTTGATCGCATGGGTATATAGAGTATCTTTACCTTTTGCTATACGTGGTCCCCAAGCCCCTGCGTCCCCTAACATAGGTGAACCAAGCAAACCTGAAGCATGACAAGTCTGACAAACAGCGTTATAAACAGCAGCACCATCACGAGGGCCATCCCCTGCCGAAGGACCTGATGAGCGTGCGGTTACATCACAAACTTCATCGTCTTCGAAACATACTGTAGCAACAGGCTGAATACGCGCAATCAAATTAGGATATAGGGCAATGAGCTTTTGTACTTGCGGCGTATCTTGCGGAATAGGCTCTTCATCAGCCGGAGGCGCTGCAGCGGCCATCTCTTCCGTTGCCGCAGCGTCATCTGTGGTGCCGTCTGCTGTCACGCTCGCATCAGCTGCAGCAGTGTCATCTGTAGTATCGGCAGCAGCTTGGGTATCATCACCGAGCTGTTGTGGCGCATTTTCGACCACCTCTTGCGCTTCTGCTACATCAGAGACAGTTACAGGGGTATCTGCAACATCTTCCGCTTGGCTCACCGCGATACTAGCAATTCCTAGAATGGCAGCTGCCGATAACATCACTACTTTTCTCATTCGTCACGTTCTCTTATTACAGATACAAGGACTCGCATGACTTGGACATTCTGTTTATCCTCCTTTGACGACACCTCGTCATCAATAGCAAACAGCCATCCCGCCTGCAAGCGCACTTGTAATCGGTGATTATAAATATGAATTGTCCCTGACATTATAAGGGAAAAGGCAGGTAAATTGCCATGCCTGTTTAATGACTATCTTGTTTTTTCTTAAAAAGCGTCAATAGCAGCCTTCGCTCATTGGCTTTCTGGCTTTTATTTGTTAGACTAGGCGGTCTTTATTTTTCGACAGACTGCCCTGTCAATAATACTCAATTAAACGTAGTATGCAGTATTGAGCAACCTAGCAGTCAACTCGTATTATGCGCTCGTAGCTCAGTTGGATAGAGTATCGGTCTCCGAAGCCGAGGGTCGTGGGTTCGATTCCCGCCGAGCGCACCACTT
This sequence comes from Psychrobacter sp. Sarcosine-3u-12, assembly GCF_002836005.1. Classification (NCBI taxonomy): domain Bacteria; kingdom Pseudomonadati; phylum Pseudomonadota; class Gammaproteobacteria; order Moraxellales; family Moraxellaceae; genus Psychrobacter; species Psychrobacter sp. Sarcosine-3u-12. The sequence continues at coordinate 16,688 of NZ_PJBY01000084.1, read as the reverse complement.
CTTATGAATGATATTTCATCTCTCCCTAGCATTACCTCCTAATACTTCTAGCACCCTACCTACTAACACTTCCAAAAACCTTTAACAGCAACGCTCTGCGTCTTTAGCTGTTATTAACTATGATGTATTAACACCTATAAAATGTTGTACATATCGTTGTCAACCTCTATTCAATATATGTCATCTTCTAATTGAGCCGCAATTTGCCTTCCTACTTGCCTGCCTGATTGCCTATTTATAAAACTGTATGACTGACACTACTCTGCATCCTGTAAGTTTGCAGTTAATTGGGCACGGTTGGGGACTCGGTGGTAATTAATCACGGGTACGTCGCCTAGACGCCGTTGACCAGCGGCCACTTTTTTATCAATAGTAATCATCGCAATCTTTTTGTTTTGCTCGCTGATAACTAGATGATTGGCCTTACGGTTAACGCGATAGTCAGGAAAATAGTTATTAATCAATACCGCTGTTTTTTGTAGGTCATCATTACTAGGTTTTTTCGCGCCTTTGGGTGATTTATTATCAAAGGTCTCATCCGCTTTTGCGCCTCGCATCTTTGCGACCAGCCAAAGGGCTGCGACCACGGCTAGCAATATGACAAGCCACCAAATTCCATCTATCATATAAATATGCATCCATTGTAAGCAGGGGTTATGCCATGTTAGCAGAATTACCACCAGCGTTAATAGCTGAAGTAGCGCTTGCCGCCAAACTATTGGACTCAAAACAACGCATTTGTATTTTAACGGGCGCAGGGGTTTCAGCAGAAAGCGGTATTCCCACTTTTCGAGACAAACAAACAGGATTGTGGGAGAACTACGGCGTTGAGGATTTGGCGACACCCGAGGCGTTCACTCGCAACCCAAAGCTGGTATGGTCGTGGTATCAGTGGCGCAGACAATTGGTCGCGGACAAAAAACCGAATCCTGCTCATGAGGCCTTAGCGCAGTGGCAATACCATAGCCAATCAACCGACCAGCAGGTAACACTCATCACGCAAAATGTCGATGACTTACATGAGCAGGCTGGTAGTAGCGTGACTCATTTGCATGGTAATCTGTGGGCCAATCGTTGTAGTCAATGCGATGCACCCTATAAAAAGCAGTCTAGAGGCTCATATAGCAGCGCTGACACTATGGATTATAGTGAGACGCTAATTAACTGCCCACATTGCGAGGGCTATATCAGACCAGATATCGTTTGGTTTGGCGAAGCACTGCCAGTCCAAGCATGGCAAACCGCTGAAGAGGCGGCGGCGAATTGTGAGGTATTTATCAGTATTGGCACATCGAGCTTGGTCTACCCTGCGGCAGGGCTTGCACAATTGGCCAAGCAAAATGGTGCTAACGTTATCGAAATAAATCCTGACCCAACGCCGAACGCCATCGTTGATATTACCTTGGCAGAAAAAGCCGGTGTGATTATGCCGTTGTTAATCAAAAAAATCACGGCGCTGTAATCGTTTGACCCTAGAAGCATCTCGTATAAAAAGAAAAGGCTTAACAATTGACATCAACCGTTAAGCCCTAGCGAATAAAAACTTCATCAATCATTGCTTATTGCAAAGCAAGATCTACCTTTGCTAAATACTGCTTTTTTAACTCATCACTGATAAACGAAGAATGAAAGGCGTTCTTTACCAAAGTAACCACATCGTCTTTTGTTAGCGGTAAGTTTTCGCATATATTTATAAAATTCTGATTCATATAGCCTTTGAAATACGCTGGATCGTCAGAATTTATGCTGACATTTAGACCGTAATCTAGCAGTGCTTTGATATTGTGCTCTTGATAGGTTTCAAACACCTTGAGTTCGATATTAGAGTTCGGACAAACCGTCAACGGCATTTGCTCGTCTTTTAAGCGTTGCATCAGCTCTGGGCTTTTTATCGATTGCACGCCATGATCAATTCTATTTATCCCTAATAAATCCAAGGCTTCATAGATATAAGTAAAGTCTGCCTCTTCGCCAGCGTGGGCAACCAACTTAAAGCCTGCTTCTTTGGCTTTTTGGAAAACGTCCTTAAACTTAGCAGGCGGATTGCCCAATTCTGCAGAATCAAGACCAACACCAATGATGTCATCTTTAAACGCCAGCGCCTCCTCTAAGGTCTCGAACGCCTCTGCTTGCGATAAATGTCGTAAAAAACACATGATGATGCAAGAAGTGATGCCATATTGTGCTTTGGCATCGGCAAGCGCTTTTTTGATGCCCGTTATCACGACTTCAAAAGGTACGCCCCTTGCCGTATGCGTTTGCGGGTCAAAAAATATCTCCGTATGAATGACGTTGTCTTCAACACACTTCAGAATATATTCCCATGTTAAATCATAAAAATCATCTTGAGTGATGAGAACATTGGCACCCGCATAGTAGATATCTAAAAAGGTTTGTAGATTGGTAAAATTATAGGCGCGGCGTACGTCTTCTATGTCTGTGTAAGGAATATCTATTTGATTCTTTTTCGCCAATCTAAACATCAGCTCCGGCTCGAGTGAGCCTTCGATATGTAAATGCAGCTCCGCTTTTGGCAGTTTCTTTATTAACTCAATCATAGTGTTCCAGTCGTGGTTTTTTATCGAGATGCCTCTTGGTCAGCACCCTCTATTTTGGAGTCAGTATTATATTTCAATTTACCGTAAAACCCTATGGACAAACGCTGAGCTGTTTTTGCCACTATAAACACTATTTCATAAAGACTATTTCAAAAATACCACCGTATCAGACAGCTCATTGCCTGCAGGGTCATGCTCAAGATGATAGTACTGACGCAAGACTTGTCCAACTTCATCTAACAATTCAGCCAAGCTCTCTTCGGTATTTTTATTGGCGATGCCAGACACAGCTTTTTCACACATTGCCCGCCAGACTGTGGGGCTCACGTGAGTGCTGATACCACGATCCGCGACTATCTCTAATTGGTGCTCGCAGATATTGACATAAACCAAGACGCCGGTGTTCTCTTCGGTGTCCCACACTCGATACTCGCTAAATAAATCCACCGCCCGCTCGCGACAGTCGATATGGAAAGCCTCCTGAATCGGTAAATGATTTTCTATAATTAAAAACACCTCACCGCGATGTCCACGCTCAGCGCTAGTCACCTTATCTGTCAGACGAGCTTTGGCTGCGGCTGTCAGCCATTTGCTATGTAGCAAAGGGACAAACAGTACTTGACGCCACCAGCGCGCAAAGCTTGGCTGTGACGAGTTGTTTTGTGCCATTATATTATTTCCTCAAGTAAATCATTACTGACGATCAATTAGTGTGTTTTTCTATTCAGCACGCCCTAAGCACTTACCACGAACCGCCTGCACCGCCGCCGCCGAATCCACCACCGCCGCCGCCAAAGCCGCCACCGCCGAATCCACCACCGCTACCGCCGCCCATGCCGGGCAAGAAAATCATGCCGCCGCCTCTACGACCGCCACCACCGCGTCCGCCACGACCACCGCCGGAGCCACGCGAGATTAAGAATAGCCATATAAATATCGCCATGATTAAGGTCATAAAGAAGCCGCCGCCCAGTGCCAGCGAGCCAGCAAAGAAACCACCAGCAGTCAAGATAGAGCCAAAGATGCGACCAAAAATACTGGTGATAAAGCTACCAAATATCATCGCCATGACGAATAAAAAAACAGGCGATGGGCTGTCACCAACATCGTTTTGACTTTGACTGCGTTCAGCCGCTTGTGCATCAGCGCGCGCCAACACTTCAGGATCAGCACCAAGACGCATTTTAAGCGCCCCAACGCCTGCTAGTATCCCAGCACCATAGTCGTTTTGCTTAAACAGGGGCGTGATGTCTTCACGAATAATACGATTGACGGCGGCATCTGGTAGCACCCCTTCTAATCCATAGCCGGTTAAGATGTACATGTCACGATCATTGACCGCCACGACCATCAGCAAGCCATCATCGATGTCTTTATTGCCCAGCTCCCACTTCTCTGCAACTTGTAAGGCATAGTCAAAGATTGGCACGCCATTGGTCGTTGGCACAATGACCACAGCTGCTTGCGCAAAGCCTTGCTGATAAATCGACCGTAGCTGCGCCTCTAATCGTTGTTTTTCTTGCGGGTTCAAGATATTGGCTTGGTCAACGACAGGACTATTTAATATCAGCTTATCCGCATCGACGCTTTCAGCGCTTGATTGGACAGCTGGCTTAGCAGGCGCTCGTGTTGCTGCCTTTTCACTATTAGCCGTGTCACCGTTAGCCGCATTAGGATTGATCGCATCATTGCCAAGTATGGCGCCATTAATCGCTTCGTTACCTAAAACCGCCTCGTTAATCGCTTCGTTAGACTCGCCTGCTTTGGCTATCGCCACCAAATCCTCGACGCTGCGATTTTGTTGGATATTCGAGGTGCTATTTGAGCCACTATCACTAGCCACTGCCGTATCATTGGGTGCCGCATACAGCACTGGCGCACTACTGATGCTCAGCGTAAATAGTAATACTGATAAGAGTGCTTTTGAATGATTCATCTAATCTATACCACCTCAAGTGCCGTTTGTGCTGAATGCATAGTTGCTACGTTAATTGATACTACGTTAACGGTTACTACTTTTATGTTGTAAGCATTAACGCCAAAAGCAAAGCGGCAAACACCGCTTTACCTTAAGCATCATTTATCTCATGCTGCAAATGTATTTTATGCTACAAATATTATGCGTCTTACTTTACTGAGCAGTCGCTGCATCGTCGTCGTCAAAATCAACACTGGGTGCCGTTGAAATGGCGTCTTCGTTGGCTACCGTAAAGTTTGGCTTTGCATCTAGCCCAAATACTTTGGCAGTAATATTGGTTGGGAACTGACGCACCGTCGTGTTATAGCTTTGTACTTCTTGAATATAGCGGTTACGAGCCACAGCGATACGGTTTTCAGTCCCTTCTAACTGCGCCTGCAAGTCTTGGAATAGCGCATCTGACTTTAGCTCAGGATAACGCTCAGAGACAGCCATTAGACGTGACAAGGCACCGGTCATCTGCTCTTGTGCAGCCGCATAACGCTCCATCGCTTCAGGATCATTGAGCACCTCAGGGGTCACGGTAATACCACCCGCACGTGAGCGCGCTTCAGCAACTTGGGTAAACACCTCTTGCTCTTGCTCTGCGTATTGCTGTACGACCTTGACCAAGTTTGGCACCAAGTCTGAGCGGCGTTGGTATTGGTTGACCACTTCTGACCACGAAGCCGTTACCTGCTCATCTTGAGCTTGCAGATTGTTATAACCACAACCCGTCAAACCAACGGTAGAAGTCGCTAATACTACTGATAGCAACATGGGTTTTACAATGGATTTACGCGTCATCGTTGTCTCTCCTAATAGTGATAAATAACAAATACCTAGTAACACGTTTTTTTATAACGGATATAACCGTTTATTTAACCATCTTGTGCCGCTACTTATCCAGTCTATCAACTGCTGGCCACCTTTAAAATATAGATAATGCTAGCAATGAGTGACGGTTAATACTAATAGCCTACAAGATATCCTGCCAATAATGGCGATATAAGCCACCTTTTACAATTCATCGTTACCAAAACACAACCGCAACGCTTAGCCACGTTAGCACTCGTGCTTGCTTATACTGTGATTACTTATTCTTAAAAGCCTAATTATGTCTACTTATAGCTGATTTCGCTATAGCTTGCAGGTAAAATAACAATACAGCAGTTACAAAATTCCTTTATTTAATCGCTATTTATCATGGGCCCTATCGTCTGAAACATCGAGATATACAGCATTTCTTAAAGAAATTTCTAGTAATTGCACTAAAAATATGGCAAATTGCAGTTACGTAGCCGTACGGTTTGAATACATTTGGTAGTGGACTTATCGTTTGTTTAGTATTAAAGGCTTATGAATGTCTCATTAACCCTGTTAACGGACTGCCACAAACCTTAGATGACAAAATGATAAGCCTTTACTAGTGTAGCCAATCGATACGACTCATAGCAAGTTGAATGCTATCACTTTAATGATAAGTATTTAATTACACAACCGACTGTTTTATCCGCTGGTCCATTGATAACAGCTTTTACGTCGATGACGTAATGACAAGATGTACCGCATAATAAATACAGCAAAGGATTGCAACTGCAGCTCATTTTAAAATTGACTCCAATGAGCGGTATACACATGGTCAGTGTTGCGAATAGACCAAGCGGATAAATATAGACAACTGATATCCATACTCGTTGGTTAATTTAGTAAAAGTTGCAATTGCTTTATTTAACATACGCCACTTTTACTGACTATTACCATGTAGAGAACGTTTGAGGAATATAGATATGGAAGATATTTTTGGAAGTATCAATAATTATATTTGGAGTATCCCTTTAGTAGTTTTGTGCTTAGGTGCAGGCTTATTTTACTCCATCATGACGCGCTTTGTACAAGTACGTCTATTTGGTGAAATGATCAAATTGCTATTTACTGGTAAATCTAGTGCCGATGGTATTTCGTCATTTCAGGCACTGGCAGTATCACTTGCTGGTCGAGTAGGATTGGGTAACATCGCTGGGGTAGCCGCTGCTATCGGATTCGGTGGTCCAGGTGCGGTATTTTGGATGTGGATTGTGGCGTTTTTAGGCGCATCTACTGCTTATGTCGAATCGACACTAGCACAGATTTATAAAGAAAAAGATGTAATCACTGGCGAATACCGTGGTGGTCCCGCTTATTACTTTGAACGCGCCTTAGGTCAAAAATGGTACGGCATTTTATTTGCGATTTCCGCTATCATTTCTTGCGGTATCTTTTTGCCGGGTGTTCAAGCTAATGGCGTTGTTAATGCATTTGCTCAAGTAATGGGCGAAGGTACCGTGATGAACATCGGAGCCTTAGAAGTAGGCTCTATGCGTTTGATTGCATTGGCTATTATTCTAGTGGTTTTAGGTGTCATCATCTTTGGTGGTATTAAACGTATTGCAACCTTTACTGAGTATGCCGTTCCATTCATGGCTTTAGGCTATATTATTCTAGCTTTGATTATCATGTTTAGCAATTTCAGTTTGATTCCAGAAGTATTTGGTTTAATTATTAGTGATGCCTTTACGGCTCAAGCTGGTTTTGGTGCTGCTATTTATTTAGGTGTTAAACGCGGTATTTACTCTAACGAAGCCGGTCAAGGTACGGGCCCTCACGCTGCTGCTGCTGCTGAAGTTGAGCATCCCTCACAGCAAGGTCTAGTACAAGCGTTCTCAGTCTACGTTGATACGTTGCTGGTTTGTTCTGCTACGGCCTTTATGATTTTATCTACTGGCATGTATAACATTCAGTGTACTGTGGCAAATAAGTGTACAACTGCAGCTGATGGAGAATTTATTGTCAGCAATATAGATACAGCTACAGAAATTAGCTCTCCAGCATTTACGCAAATGGCTATGGAATCAGTATATGGGGTTTATGGTAACTCGTTTATCGCTCTTGCGGTATTCTTCTTCGCCTTTACGACTATCCTAGCGTACTACTATATCGCTGAAGTCAACGTCACTTATTTGACACGCTTTATCGGTCGTGGTGCTCATAAAACGGGCCTATTATTGGTCAAAATTTTAATCATGGTTATGGTCGCCTACGGTGGTCTTAATTCTGCCGGTTATGTTTGGGTATTGGGTGATATCGGTGTAGGTCTTATGGCTTGGTTGAATATCGTGGGTATTCTTATGATTTTCATTGTGGCTCGTCCTACGCTTACCATGCTTAAAGACTACGAAGCACAGCGTAAAGCTGGCGTGAAACGCTATAGTTTTGATCCTGCTAAATTCGGTATCAAAAACGCGCCATATTGGGAAGAGCGTCATCTTAAAGAGCAACAAAGAATGGCAGCAGATCCACTACGTAAAGAACATAAATAACGTTCTTTAAAGTATCTACTGTTTGCTCTTACTAAGTAAAATAGAAAGCCCGAGGCACTTGTCTCGGGCTTTTTGCTTTATAAGTTTGACTTGATTAACACTCAAGTATGACAAAGATAAATATAGTGTTGATGATAGTTTGGCTATATGCGGCAAGTCCATTAACCACTTATTATACTGTTTAGGGCGCGTCCTCAATCTGAATGAAACCGACTAAATTGGCTGAACAAACTACACACATATCATCCAAGCACAAAAAAGCCCAGCGCGACGGCTGAGCTTTTTAGATATCATCAGTAGCTTATATATGTACTTATATAAAAATAAGCCACGTATTAAGACTTACTCAGGCATTAGTACTGCATCAATAGTATGTACCACACCATTAGTCGCCATTATATCAGTACCAGTGATGTTGGCCGTTCCGCCGGTCGCATCAGTAATGACATTAGCATCGCTGATAGAAATCGTTGCGCCGTTAGCGGTTTTGATATCAGTACCATAGGGAATATCAGCGGCTTTAACTTCCATAGCTACTACGTGGTAAGGAAGTACTTTTTTGAGTAGATCGGTGTTAGCGAGTAACTCTTCTTTAGTCACGCCTAACTTCTCTAGTACTGGAGCAAAAGCGTCGTCAGTTGGAGCAAATACGGTGTATTTGGTGTCTTCCATCAACATAGTATCAAGGCCAGCGGCTTGAAGCGCTGCGGTCAAGATAGTTAGGTTCTCATTGCCCGCTGCTATTTCAGCAATCGTTTGAGTCGCCATGGTATCTGCCATTGGGTCAGCCATAGGCTCTGCTTCTGCAGATGGATCAACCATGACTTCAGGCTCAGCCATTGTTTCAGTCGTGGCTTCAGGCTCTACCGGTTCAGTAACAGCTTCTTTGTCATTACAAGCGGCTAGTGACATTGCTGCGGTAACGACGGCGATAGATAGTAAATTCTTCTTTAACATGGGTATATCCTTGTAGATGTTAATTAGTTTATGGGCTTAGTTAATAAAGAGGCTTATTAAAGTGACTTGTGCATTAATGAAGATAACAGTCAGCGATTAATAAGTCTCAGTAATCAACTGGCCAACTCTAAACATGTATTAAAATTAGTTCTGCTATATCAATAAATACGATTTTAACTGATTAATCTGCAATTCATGCTTGTTTAGGTAGCAACACTGTATTGATCACGTGTACTACCCCATTATTGATAAAATAACGTTTATAAAGTAACGTTTAAACAAAAACTGAAGTAAAGATTAGCGTTAAAAATATCTTTAATAATCAGCTTGCACAAACGATGGCTGGTACGAGTACCAGCGTCATCATATAAAAAGACAAAAAGTGAGCACTGCTTTTAATAAGTACTGATTTCAATAAGCACTGCTTTTAATAAACATTGCTGTCAACAATCATGACATCAAAAGTTATTTTGGCATCAATACTCTATCAACCACGTGCACCACACCGTTGGTAGCGGCAATATCTGTTTTGACGATATTAGTTGTACGACCCATCTCATCCATTAGTTGGCCTTTCGGGGTCACCATCAAGGTATCATTGCTCAAGGTCATGACATTGCCAGGCTTCACATCTTTGGCATACATCGCCATATTGCCGTTGATCACGTGATAGCCTAAGATTTTGGTTAACAGTGGCTTATTAGCAAATAACTGAGCCTTGGTCATTTTAGTTTCGGCCAATGCTTGCATAAACGCGGCATTGGTTGGAGCAAATATCGTATAGTTGGCATTAGGGTCAGACAATGCACTCGCAAGGCCTGCCGCTTGTACTGCTTCAACTAATAGCGAGAAGTCCGGGTTGCTCTGGGCAATTTGTACCACATTCATTTTTGCCATAGATTGACTATGCATGGGTGCTTTCATCTCTGCGCTTTTAGTAGGCATCATATTATTACAAGCCGTTAAACCCGCGATCGAAAGCGCTAATGTACCGATAGTAGCAATTTTGGTAATTTTCATAACATTGTCCTTAATGATTGAATCATTCTTGATTATTGTATTACTAATTTACGAGTAGATAATTAACTCTTAAAATTCGCTGGCACTGGCATAGGTAAGTATTAATAATGATTACTAAATAAAAATAATTAACATTTGCTTGTAAGCAGTTCTTACTAAAAGTCAATCCTTCTGAAATCAAATTAACATATAGAGCATCCTTATTAGTTCACTTTTACGCTATTTTTGTCATGAGTATGTAATTTATGTCAGTCTTTTAGGTGGCTTAATAGACTTTAATTTTAAAAACAAAGCTTTATGTAATCTTTAAGCGAAATGATATTCATTTGTCCCCTAGTATTTTATGTCATACACTTTAGTCCATGTCGTAGTAGCATGAGCAAGCGAATGCTGAGGAGACAACATCACGCTGTGGTATCGCCAAAACAGCAATCGCTACAATCCCTCGAGACGACGAATTTTCATGCTAAAATAACGTATATTTCTCTCTTTTTTAAGCGTGTAATTTTTATTTATTACTTTGAATGGCTCCCAACGCTTTTCTTCTTCCCTATCATAATATTGACGATATAAGCAGTCCTTCTATGACACTACAAACCGCTACTCAAGCAGATAATACCTCAGCTGACGATAACACCACTCCGAACGATTTTGTCCTAACGCCGCCTGAGGTATTTCCTTACAAGGCACAGCAGCTCACCGCTCGCGAGCGTATTACCAAGCAAATGGCTTCACGGATTTTGATGCTCGATGGCGCGATGGGCACGCATATCCAGAATTATAAGCTGGAAGAAGCTGATTATCGCGGGGCGCGCTTCGCTAATATTGAGCAGGACGTGCGCGGTAATAACGATCTGTTGGTACTCACGCAGCCGCAGATGATCAAAGAGATTCATAGCGACCACCTGACCGCTGGGGCAGACATTATCGAGACCAATACCTTTAATGGTACGCGGCTGTCGATGGCCGACTACGATATGCAGTATCTGGTGCCAGAACTGAACAAGACGGCTGCCAAGATTGCGCGCGAAGCGGCTGACGAATACACTGCCAAGACGCCTGACAAGCCACGCTTCGTCGCTGGAGTCATAGGGCCAACGTCACGAACTTGCTCGCTATCTCCTGATGTCAACGACCCTGCTTTTCGTAACATTACCTTTGATGAGTTGGTGCTTAATTATCGTGAAGCCACACTGGCGCTCATGGAAGGCGGTGTCGACCTCATCCTAATCGAGACTATTTTTGATACGCTCAATGCCAAAGCTGCCATCTTTGCAGTGACAGGGGTGTTTGATGATATCGGTTTTGAATTACCGATTATGATTTCGGGGACGATTACTGATGCCTCAGGTCGTACACTATCTGGTCAAACGGCAGAAGCCTTTTATAACTCGATTCGCCATGCTAAGCCCTTAACCGTCGGTTTTAACTGTGCACTTGGTGCTGATGCCCTGCGTCCGCATATTCAAACGCTGTCTAATATCGCCAATACCTATGTCTCCGCGCATCCGAACGCCGGTCTGCCGAATGAGTTTGGTGAGTATGATGAAACAGCCGAGGAAACCACGGCCCTGCTAGAGGGCTTTGCCAAAGCAGGTATCTTAAACATCGTCGGTGGCTGCTGTGGTACGACGCCTGAGCATATCCGCCAAATCGCTAATATGGTGGCAAAATATCCACCGCGCGAAATTCCTGAGATTGCGCCTGCCTGCCGCTTATCTGGACTTGAGCCCTTTACCATCACGCCTGAGAGCTTATTCGTCAACGTCGGTGAGCGTACCAACGTCACCGGTTCGAAGAAGTTCTTGCGTTTGATTAAAACCGAAGCCTACACGGAAGCACTTGATGTAGCGCGAGATCAGGTCGAAGGCGGCGCGCAAATCGTCGATATCAACATGGATGAAGGCATGCTCGACTCCAAGCAGGCGATGATTCACTTCGTCAACTTGGTCTCAGGTGAGCCGGATATCAGCCGTGTACCCTTAATGATTGACTCGTCTAAATGGGAAATCATCGAAGAAGGTCTCAAGCGCACGCAGGGCAAATCTGTCGTCAACTCTATCTCCTTAAAAGAAGGTCATGCTGAGTTCGTTGAACGCGCCAAGCTATGTATGCGCTACGGTGCTGCTATTATCGTCATGGCCTTTGATGAAGACGGACAGGCTGATACTTATGAGCGCAAAACTGAGATTTGTCAGCGCAGCTATGATGTCTTGGTCAATGAAGTCGGCTTTCCATCAGAAGATATCATCTTTGACCCGAATATTTTTGCGGTCGCCACCGGTATCACTGAGCACAACAATTATGGCGCAGACTTTATCAATGCGACCAAATGGATTACCGATAACCTGCCCAATGCCATGGTATCGGGCGGCGTCTCTAACGTCTCGTTTAGCTTCCGTGGTAATCCGATTCGTGAAGCCATCAACTCCGTATTCCTTTATCATGCAATTCAAAATGGCTTAACCATGGGTATCGTTAACCCTGCCATGCTTGAGCTGTATGATGACATCCCTAAAGAAGCACGCGATGCCATCGAAGACGTGATGCTCAACCGCAATCAAGGCGAAACCGGTCAAGATGCCACTGAGCGCCTGATGACGGTCGCTGAAAACTACCAAGACGGTGGTAAGAAAAAAGACAGCACTGTCGACATGAGCTGGCGCGAAGGCACGGTAGAAGCCCGTATCGCGCACGCATTGGTCAAAGGCATTACTACCTTTATCGAAGCCGATACCAAAGAAGCGTGGGAGAAGTACCCCAAACCCCTCGATGTCATCGAAGGGCCACTCATGGACGGCATGAATATCGTCGGTGATTTATTTGGCTCGGGTAAAATGTTCTTACCGCAAGTGGTCAAGTCGGCACGGGTGATGAAACAATCGGTCGCGTGGCTGAACCCGTACATCGAAGCGGAAAAAGTCGAAGGCGAGGTCAAAGGTAAAATCCTTATGGCGACCGTCAAAGGCGACGTCCATGATATCGGCAAAAACATCGTCGGCGTGGTACTCGGCTGTAATGGCTATGACATCGTCGATCTAGGCGTGATGGTGCCTTGTGATAAGATCCTCGATACTGCTATCGCCGAAAAAGTCGATATCATCGGACTATCGGGTCTGATTACCCCAAGCCTCGATGAGATGGTCTATGTCGCCAAGCAAATGCAAGAACGCGGCATGACCCTACCGCTGATGATTGGCGGGGCAACGACGTCTAAAGCGCATACTGCGGTCAAAGTCGAGCCGCAATATCAAAACGATGCCGTCATCTATGTATCCGACGCCTCACGTGCAGTCGGCGTGGTCACCAAGCTGCTCTCTAAAGAGAACCGTGTACAGTTAATTGATGATACTCGCGCCGAATACATTAAAGTGCGTGAGCGTCTGGCCAAGCGCCAGCCCAAAGCCGCTAAGATATCGTACGCTGAGTCGGTTAAGATTGGCTTTCAATACGATTGGGAAAACTATACGCCGCCTGTCCCTAATAAGTTAGGGCAAGTAATATTTGACGACTACCCCATCACTAACCTGTTGTCTTATATTGACTGGACACCGTTCTTTATCTCTTGGGGACTCACAGGTAAATATCCCCAAATTTTGCAAGATGATGTGGTTGGTGAAGCGGCTCGTGATCTGTTTGGTAATGCCGAGGACATCCTACAAAAGATAATTGATGAAAAGTTAGTCGTGGCAAAAGGTGTGTTTAAACTGATGCCAGCCCGTCGTACGGCTGCCGACACTATCACTGTCTATGATCGAGCGCCGACTGAAGGCGGCACAGCAGAATATCAGTTTGAACACTTACGTCAACAAAGCGACAAAGCCAGTGGCAAGCCAAACTTTAGCTTGGCAGACTTTATCTCGCCATCAGAGACGCACACCGATTACTTGGGCGGCTTTACGGTATCGATGGTAGGTACAGAAGCACTCGCTGAAAAGTATAAAGCGGCTGGTGATGACTATAACGCCATCATGGTGCAGGCTTTGTCAGACCGTTTGGCAGAAGCTTTTGCTGAGCATTTGCACGAGCTGATCCGTAAAGACTATTGGGGCTATCAGGCTGATGAAAACCTAACCAATGATGAGATGATCAAAGAAAAATACGTCGGTATCCGTCCAGCACCTGGCTACCCTGCCTGTCCGGAACACACGGAAAAAGGTAAGCTATTCGAATGGTTAGGTACTACCGATGCGATCGGTACGACATTAACGGAAAGCTATGCAATGTGGCCGGGCTCATCGGTCAGCGGCTTTTATTACTCGCATCCTGATAGTGAATACTTCAACGTCGGAAAAATCGGCCGTGATCAGTTAGAGAGTTATGCTGAGCGTAAAGGCTGGGATGTGAAAACGGCTGAGAAGTGGTTGAATCCGAATTTGTAGGGATGAAATTTAGTCAATCCCTAAACATCTGATAGTTATTTTTGGCTTACTTATTTAATATGAGTAAGCCATTTTTTTATAAAATAATAGCCTGCTCCACGTCAGCAAACTTATCGCTACCTTGATAGCAAAATACTTTTATCATTTCCTGACTACATACGTGCTAAGTTATTGCCTACTATGATTTTCAGGAAGAAAGGTTATGAATCAAATTGCTCTACTGTCCAGTTGGATTGGCAAAACTTTTGCAATTTGGGCATTGGTCAGTGCTGTCTTAGGATTTATTTTTCCTGCATTCTTTGCCTCGTTGGCGTTTTTGATTGTGCCGATCTTAGGTATTATCATGTTTGGCATGGGCATGACTTTGAAGACGGAAGACTTCGTAGAAATCATTAAGCGACCAAAGCCCGTATTGGTTGGGCTGTTGGCACAATTTACCTTAATGCCTTTGATTGCTTACTTGCTAACCGTCATCTTTAATCTTGATCCTTTGATCGCTGTTGGGGTTATTTTGGTTGGCTGTTGCCCCGGTGGTACGTCTAGTAATGTGATTACGTTCTTAGCCAAAGGCGACGTGGCGCTAAGTGTTGCCATTACTTCTATATCCACCCTACTTGCTCCTTTTCTGACCCCTATTCTGCTCAGTATTTTTGCAGGTCAGCTGATTGACATCGATTTGGCCAGTATGATGATAACCATTACAAAAATCGTAATCTTGCCCATCTTACTGGGTGTTATCTTTCATAAATTTTTGGGTAAAAAGATCGAGTTCGTCACCGAGATATTACCTATGGTGTCGGTATTGGGTATCTCTATCATTATAGCCGCAGTGGTTGCCGTGTCTAAAGCCACTATTTTGGATAGCGGTGCTATCGTCTTTATTGTCGTTGCCCTACACAATATGACCGGTTATGCCTTGGGGTATTTGATCGCCCGTTTGTCTGGCTTTACGGAGAAACAACGCCGCGCTATTATGATAGAAGTGGGTATGCAAAACTCTGGTCTGGGCGCTGCCCTTGCAGCAACTTATTTCAATCCTGTCGCGGCCTTACCTAGCGCGATATTTAGTGTATGGCATAACTTTAGTGGTGCGTTGGTTGCGAATATCTTTGCTAAAAGAGATGCTAGGTAAGTAGTGTTTGTATTGCTTACACCTTGGCTGTGAGTGCTTTAGCGTCAGCAAAATAAGCAGTGAAAAGTTAGATAGTTATGCTAAACGTAAAGGCTGGGATGTGAGAACTACTAAGAAGTGGTTAAATCCGGATTTATAAGGATTGTTTTAGCTAGAACTTTTTAGATAAAAATCTGATGCGGGATTGGTTACTTAGGTAGTGATCAATCTTGTTCTTGCTTCTATACTCACATATATTCGAAATAAGTGAGGCTAGCGGTAACATTCTGTTCTTGCTACTGTTCATTGTGTATTGTGTTCTGAAGCTAGATTTAGTATGACAGTTACAAACAGCAAAAAATATAGCTGCATCTTCTAGCAAGAGAATCTAATAGTGTTAAAAGCTAACTCTTTTCTGTATCTAAGTTTTCCGCAGAATGCACCCTACTTTATCTTGTAATGAGGTTCTTATGAGTACATCTGAAAAGAATATAGAAAATTTCAATTTTATATTTAGTGAAGCAATGAGACTATCCAAATTGCGTGAAGAATCATATGACCTCTATGAAAAGGACTTTGATAAAGATGCCCACCTGATTACAGCCGTTATAGATGTACCTAAAAAAGTTAAAAATATAAATCCAAATCAGCGAGCCTTCCCAATTTCATCAAAATCTAGAGAAAAGCTTAGAGATATTGCTATTAGAGATCTACAGTCCAAAAAGTTATACCATAAGATAACTATTGATGAATATATATACGATATTAGAGATTCTATTTATATGCATATTAAAAGTTCTGGTGATTTCAGTAAGACTGGATATGCCTCAATATTATCTAAGGCTGAGCGAAGAGCTCGAGGCAAACTAAAAGATACGACTTATTATCTTCCATTCAATGCACTTATCCCAAATTTTAAAGATGAAATAAGCATAGGTGATGTGAAGATTATCGCAAAAGATTCTATACTTAATAAGGTCAAAGAAAATAACCATTACGACCTATATAGTCAATCCCACTTAAAAGTGTTATAAACTAACTATCAAATTCAATTGTTATTATAAAGACCATGACTTACTCGCTAGATTTTCGCAAACAAGTACTAAAAAGCTTAGACGAGGGTATGACCTTTGCCGAGGCAGCTGAGTTTTATAATCTGAGCCCAACCACCATACAAAACTGGAAGCGGCGTGTTCATAGTAAAACAACCAGGCAAACCAAACCCTATAAAATACCAGATGATGTGCTACTTAATGATGTCAAAGAACATCCTGATGATTACCAGTATGAGCGAGCACGTCGTCTAAACTGTAGTAAAACAGGCATTCATCATGCCCTAAAGCG
>NZ_PJBY01000083.1:0-31897 GCF_002836005.1 Psychrobacter sp. Sarcosine-3u-12 | reverse complement strand
GCGAGTCGTTATCTTCTTGTTTTATATGACCAACTTATGCTTGGCATTGCGGTAATCTTGCACGAATCTGCCCTTGAAAACTCAACTAAACGCACTCATCTAGCCGCTAACGTTATATAATGGTCGGCTTTATCTTGCGACCTAGCTAATAAACTGATGCTGCCGGTATGGCCGGTGACCTATCAGACTATTGATGAGTGATATCGCGCTAGTGACAACCCTAGCGACTCTCATTGTGAGCTATCTATTTTTTCCTATTATCTGAGTACAAAAGACATCGCCTTATGACTATCTCTATTGCTTCATTGCACAGTACTGAATTCGCCGTTGGTCAACGTTATTTATCTGATACGGAGTCTGAGCTTGGCTTGGGGGTGGTCATCGATGTTGATGACCGCTGTGTGCATATTTTATTCCCGCAAAGTGAAGAGACGCGCGTCTACGCCAAAAATTCTGCGCCATTATCACGCGTGGTGTTCAAGGTCGGCGACAGCATTTATGACCAAGATGGCAAGTGCTACATGGTCAATGCTGTTGATGAGGTCATGGGTGTACTCAAATATGGTGTCGATGAGCATGAGCGCGGCATTATGGAAACCCGCCTTGCTGCCAATATTACTTTGGCTAAGCCGCTTGAGCGTCTACTTGCTGGTCGTATTGAGCGCGGCGATTGGTATGAGCTGCGCCAAGATATCCTGCGTATGCAGTCGGCGCTGGCCGGTCACCCACTCAAAGGTTTGATGGGCGCGCGCGTCGATATCATCGAGCATCAGCTCTATATTGCCCACGAAGTTGGCAAGCGTATCGCCCCGCGTGTGCTGCTCGCTGACGAAGTGGGTCTGGGTAAAACCATCGAAGCGGGTCTGATTATTCATCAACAGCTGTTAACGGGTAAAGCTGAGCGTGTGCTTATCCTCGTACCAGACAGTTTGCAATATCAGTGGATGATTGAGCTGCGTCGTCGCTTTAACTTAAACTTTGCTTTATTTGATTTGGTACGTACGGCAGCCATTAAAGAACACGATCCTGAACAAAACGTCTTCGCCACCGAGCAATGTATCATTGCGGGTATGGATCTATTGCTCGATCATCCTGACTTATATGACCAAGCGATGGAAGCTGGTTTTGATTTATTGGTGGTCGATGAGGCGCATCATCTGCATTGGGATGAGGCACAAGGCGGCAATGATAAATATGACTTGATTGCTGACTTTGCCGAAGAGACGCCAGGGGTGATGCTATTAACGGCAACGCCTGAGCAGCTTGGCGCGCAAAGTCACTTTGCTCGATTGCGTTTGCTCGATCCAGATCGCTTTGATGATTTGGATGAGTTTATCGATGGTCAAGAAGCCTTTGCTGAAACGGCTGCCGTCGCTGCTGTGTTAATCGAAGACAAGCCTTTGAGCGACAGTCAAATTGCCGCGTTAAGCAGCTTGCTAGACATCAGCCTTGATGAGTTGGCAACGATTAATGATGACGAAAAACTGCGCACACATGCCCTTAACGAGCTACTAGATCGTCACGGTACGGGTCGTATTTTATTCCGTAATACTCGTGAGAGTGTCAAAGGGTTTTATGGTCGTAGCAGTCAGCCGTATCCACTGGCATTGCCTGAGGCGTGGATAGACAGCTATCAAACCAATGGTAAATTGCGCGAGCAGCTATGGGGCGAAGAAAACCAACCTGACGGCGGCTGGCTAGAAGACGACCCACGTGTGCCTTGGTTGATTGATATTTTGCGCGGTGAGCTTAAGCATAAAAAAGTGCTATTGATTGCCCGTAGTGGCGCGACCGTTGAAAGCTTGGAGGCGGTATTACGTCTGCATGCAGGCATTAAGACGGCTATCTTTACTGAGCAG
Source organism: Psychrobacter sp. Sarcosine-3u-12 (assembly GCF_002836005.1). NCBI lineage: Bacteria > Pseudomonadati > Pseudomonadota > Gammaproteobacteria > Moraxellales > Moraxellaceae > Psychrobacter > Psychrobacter sp. Sarcosine-3u-12. Next base: position 30,038 of record NZ_PJBY01000083.1, on the reverse strand, counting down.
ATGACATTGCTTGAGCGTGACCAAGCAGCCGCATTCTTCGCAGACAGTGAAGGTGCACAGATATTATTGTGCTCGGAGATTGGCTCAGAAGGTCGTAATTTCCAGTTTGCCAGCCAGCTGATACTATGGGATTTACCCGCCAATCCAGATACCTTGGAGCAGCGTATCGGTCGCCTAGATCGTATCGGACAAACCCAACAGATTATGCTGCATGTGCCTTACGTACAAGGGACGGCGCAAGAGCGACTGTATCAGTGGTATCACGATGCGCTCAATATGTTTAATCAGATTTCACCGACCGCACAGAGCGTGCAAGAGCAGTATATTCAAGACCTAAAGCCGATGCTTGAAGGCGCGGATACCGATGCTAATCGTACGACCTTGCAAGATATTATCGAAGAAGCGCTACAAACGCGGTTGGGGCTGGAAGCACAGCTACAAGCGGGTCGTGATCGCCTATTAGAATACAACTCGTGCCGTCCCCGTGTGGCTGGTCGTATCGCTGATGCCATGCGTGATTTTGATGGGCATAATCTATTGCCACAGTTTATCGAGCGTTTCTTTGCTTCTGCCAATATTGACCATAATATCCAACGCGATGGCTCGTGGGTGATTGCCCCGATTGATAGCACTGAGATTAGTGATTATATCGATGGCTTGCCACTTGGCGATGAAGACGGTATGACCTTGACCTTTGAGCGTGAGCAAGCGCTACAGCGTGAAGATATCGAATTTATCACTCATGAGCATCCATTGATGCGCGCGATTTATGAGCTAGCAAGTACCAGTACCTTTGGTAATACCACGGTGGCGATGTTAAAAAGTGCCGCGGTTCCGCAAGGTATGGTACTGCTAGAGGTGAACTTCCGTGTTGAAGCAATCGCGCCAAAAGTGCTCAATCTGCCAGCGACTTTAACCACACAAAATATCCGTGTGTTTATCAGTGAGCAGGGCAGTGATTTATCCGCGCGTATCAGCGCCGATATGATTATGCCGCATATTGAGCGTTTGGATAAAAACCGTGCGCGCCAAGTGATTAAAGTGCGCGGCGATGTGATTGAGCAGCGTTATTATGAAGCAGAAGACATTGCCCGTCAGCAGCTTGCAGAGATTGGTGAGCAAGCGAGTGCCCGCTTTAGCCAGCAGTGGTCACGTGAAATCAAACGCCTAAAGCACCTGCAAACTATCAATCCTAACGTCCGTCCTGCAGAGATTGAACGTCTTGAGCAACTAAAAGCCCAAGGCGAGCAAGCCTTAAGTAATTTATCGCTAGTGCCAGACTCTATCCGCGTGCTAGTGGCAGTAAAACCATAAGTTAAAATTCTGATAAAAAAACGAGGTGCTTAATCGTCTCGTTTTTTTATGATTGATTCATGACAATGGATTTCGCCTATCTTATCTGTTATCCCAATACATGAGACAGAGACTGGCTAGTAAGTGGCTATTATCTAGCCAAAGCCCGCAATTTTGGGTAAGATGTTGGCCTTCTTGCCGAATAATGAATGTTTAGTCATCGTGCTACTACAACTGTATTTTTTGTTCTAGAATCTCCCTTGTGTCTTTCTAACAAGTGATTTCAAATTATTTTACATTCAACCGCAAAGGATCTTTCGCGATATCATATCGATATCGTTGAGTGCGTGTTTTTAGAGGCTCGTTTTTAGATGCTTAGCGTTTTTGATAAAAATAAGGAAACATATCGTCATGTCCGATTATTCGCAACTGATTGATGAGCTGCTGGCTACTGTAGCGCTTATTGAAGTTACCCCCGATGTCTTTGAGGGTAAGAGCCATGACTATGTTGGCAGTCGTATTTTTGGTGGGCAAGTGCTGGCGCAAGCGATCATGGCAGCGGCTCATACACTCGATCAAGAAAAGCCTTGTCACTCACTGCATGGCTATTTTTTGCGTGGTGGTGACATCAATCAGCCGGTGATTTATCAAGTGCGTCGCCTACGTGACGGTCGCAGTCTGTCTGCGCGCGAAGTAACGGCGATTCAATATAAAGAAGTACGTGGCAAAGCGCCGATCGAGCAAGTGATATTTTCGATGATTGCCTCGTTTTCGCCGATGGAAGAAGGCTTGGAGTATCAAGAAGATATGCCAGTCTATCCGCCGCCTGAAGATTTGCTCGCCGAGCAGGATTTAAAAGAAGAGTATGTCGGAAAAGTCCCAGACGCGCTAAAAGCCCGTTTTATGCGCCGTCGTCATGTTGAGATTAAGCCGGTCAAACCGCGTGACCCGATTCATCCAGAGCCGATGAAGCCTAAACAGGCGAACTGGTTGCGCATTCGTGAGCTTGGCAAGCAGCCTATTGCTATTCAGCAAGCACTGTTGGCATTCTCTTCTGATTTTTATCTGGTTGGTACAGGGCTGATGTCACACGGCGTTAGCTTTATGACCAGCGGCTTACAAGCGGCCAGTATCGATCATTCGATGCATTTTCATCGTAATTTTGATTTGAATAATTGGCTATTATATGACATGTGGAGTGATACCACGTCTAATGCCAAGGGCTTAAACCATGGGCAGTTTTGGCAAGATGGTCGATTGGTAGCAACGGTACAACAAGAAGGCTTGATGCGTTTGCGTGTGCCAAAGTCTTAATCTTCTAGTATTTCTTAAATAAAAAAAGCGACTCATGATTCATTGTGAGTCGCTTTTTTTATGAATTTTATTTAAGTGAATTCACTTATTGTTCTAAAATCTTAACCATCGCTCGTGGCAACCCAAGGGTTGCCTGAGCATCATTAGCATTTAACCAATGAATATTAATCTCTGCCGCTTGTAAGGCTTCGGTCATTTCGGCAGTTTGCTTAGCATTTAAAGTCACCGACTGTGGTGTCAAATACCAATGAAAATGGGTCAGCGAATGCTTAATAGGGGCATCGTCTAATAAAGTTTTACTGACTGTTTTTGCAACTATTTTATTGTTATTCAGCCACTCGTTAATAATCTGCTCAGCAGTGGTAAATTCTGTTTCATATACTTTTTCATTGCTAGTAACTTTTAATGGTTTATCATCGCTGACTTCTGATTTTTTAGCAGTTGTTTTGCCACTTACTTTACCATCAATTTTTTCAACAAACTGCAAAGGCAAACTCCACAGTCCACCCCAAATACCGTTATCAGGGCGTTGTAACCACAGTATTTTGCCATCAGAGTTTTTAATTAACAGTGCATTGCTATACTTACTGGGTTTAGGCTGCTTTTTCGCTTTGACTGGATAATCGGTTTCGCGACCTTGCGCATGGGCAATACAATCATCTTGTAGCGGACATAACAGACAAGCAGGCTTGCTACGAGTACATAAGGTTGCGCCCATATCCATCATGGCTTGCGCAAATAATCCTGAGTTTTCCCTAGGGGTTAAGCGTTCTGCCAATGCCCACAGTTCTTTGGTCGTGGCAGATTTGGTAATGTCGCCATCGATTGCCGCCCACCTTGTGATTACTCGTTTAACGTTACCATCACAGATGACGCCATAACGATGTAGCCCCATCGCCATAATCGCGCCAGCAGTCGACGGGCCAACGCCAGATATCGCTTCCCAACCGGCTAAGGTTTGCGGAAAATCGCCCTTCTCATTAATTACTTCGACCAATTGCTTCGCGCCTTTATGTAAATTACGCGCGCGCGCATAGTAACCAAGCCCTGCCCAATGCTCTGCCACAGTATCCCAGTCCGCTGCTGCTAAATCTTGCACGGTCGGAAAGGACTCCATAAAACGGGCAAAGTAGGGCAGCACTGTCGTTACTTGCGTTTGCTGGAGCATGACTTCGGATAACCAAACAATATAAGGATTGGGCGTATCGGTTTGATGCTGTTGCCAAGGTAAGTCGTGGCGACCGTTTTCAGCGAACCAGTCAAGGAGGCGGGAGGCGAAGGAGTTTAAAGATGAATCAGGTTGAGAGAATAAAGTAGGCAAGAATAATCCTTGTCAATTAATAAGAAATATCAGACTATAAGAGGTTATCTTTGTTTATGGGGTGATGCAGGTCGCTATGCAATGGTCTGTTATTTTTATGGAAGAATATAGTTTAACTATTCATTGTTGGTTTAATAATAAATATAAGTAGAACCATTGTTTTCATTAATAGTTTAGGAGAGAGTATATTGTCAGCACAAACCTTTTTCGTTTGGGATATCCATCAAATTACTTGTACACCAAGTAAAGACAGTTCGTGGGAGCAAGCAACTCAAGACTTTGAAGCTTTGCGCCAGCAGCCAGTGGATGATATCAGTCCAAACATTATTGAGCTAGCAGATCGTCTTGTGGACGAAGCTAGAACCTCTGATTATTCAGAAGTCTTTTATGAATCCTACGTAAATACAAATTTAGAGATGAAAACACATCCTAAAACCGCTTGCGTCGCCATACCCACACCTGAAGCACTGCACGGTGAAGCGCTAGATGTTATCGTCCCTTTATGTGAAGAATTAGGGCTAGTGTTTTATGACACGCGGGGTATGGTCGCCTATCCAGATGGTACGATCTATCCGCCTAACATCGCAAGAGGCATGGCACTGCTAAAAGAAAAGCGGGCGCTGGCAAAACAGTCCGCTGATATTTATAAGCCAGAGGCACAGGTTCCTAGAGATAGAGAGGACTTTGAAAAAATACTGCACCCATTCATGCATGATTGTTTAGAACGCTATGGTTATCAGCGTAGCCAAGTAACAAGCGCTAACGTTATTGACTCTCTTGAAGTCGATGGTTGTACCAAGCCCATGCCTTATGGTCATGTGCGGCTAACTGGAGGAGCAGAAGGTAAGAACGGCTATTTTATATTAAAGATTCATGCGTATTTTGTATCACCAGCTTTTGAAGAGATTTACGATAAAGTATCGCTGCCAACTGAGCTTAGACAGCAGTTTCCTTATTTAAAGCTAGATTATATGAATGTATGTTATAGCAGCTTTTCAGATAAGCAAAAACAGATTCCTGAATTTATCAATACTGAGTTTGTCAGTAAACTGGATGAAGTAGATCAGATAGACAGCTACAATCAGCTTTTTTTGTTACTACATAATAAGATTGCAAAAGGGCATAGCCATGGTGAAAGTGCGGATATACAACTTATTTTAGCCAAACTTGCAGGTCGAGAGGACTATGATGATTTGATCATACAGTATCGTGAACTTATTGATAACTCACCAAACGACTATGTTAAGAATAGAATGAATGAGCGCTGGGATAGGCTTTTAGAGATTTTATCTACCGTAGAGCCATTGGAGTAGCTGATTATGACTGAATACGCTTTGTTTTATGTTTGGGATGCAAGTTTGGGTGATGGCGATGAGTATCTGCCTATCTCTTACGATAGTGCAGGTGTATTACTACCGCAGCTTATAGAGATAGAAGTCAGCGCTCATAGCGAAAACATATTCGAGTTTGCCACTGAGCTACAGCAACTGGCTCATGAAGGTGATTTGTCATTTGAGCTTTCATTAGCATTTGGGGCAACGGACGCTCATGTGCAGCTACAGAATACTTTTGCTGTCTCTCTGCCGCTGCCAGATAGTAATATGCAAGAAGCTGCTAGAGTAATTGCACCATTGGCAAAGAAACATGGGTTGGTGTTTTATTATTTGTTAGGGTTGGTTTCTTTGCCTGACGGGAAGATTTTCACTTCTACATGATTGGTTTTACGTTTATCAACCCTACTTCCGATTCTTCCGCGTTTTTAAACGACGTAAGCGCTTTTCTTCTTCTTTAGCGATTCTTTTCTCTTCGGCAGAGATGCGTTGTTCGGCGACGACCAGCTCTTCAGCTTCTGTCATGGCAGGCGTCTCAAGCGTAATACGCCCAAGCTTACCACTACGCAGCTCATTAATCAGAATCTCAGACATGCGGTAGGTGTCGACCTGATTGCCCGAACGCACACAGCCGCGATTACGACCCGCCACTTCAAAAAACTCCCAATCGGTCTTGGGTAGCTCATCAATTTTATAGCGGGTTTTTAGCAGCTCAGGATAGGCTTGCATCAAGTATTCAGCGGTGTAGCTAGCCACATCAGCGAAGTCAAACGCCGTATCACGAATACCGCCCGTCGCTGCCAGACGATAGCCAGAGTGTTCGTTTTCGACTTTTGGCCATAGCATACCAGGTGTGTCATAAAGCATGATGTCATCGTCGAGCTTAATCAGCTGCTGCGATTTGGTCACGGCTGGCTCATCGCCTGTCTTCGCCACAGCGCGTCCTGCTAGCGTATTGATCAGCGTTGATTTACCAACGTTTGGAATACCCATAATCATGGCTTTGATTTGACGACCTGTGCCAACTTTATTGGGTACAAGTTGTTTACAGATGGCGATAATACGCTTTACATCATTGGCTTTCTCGGTATCACAAGCAATGGCTTTGACACCGCTTTGCTGCTCAAGATAGTCCATCCATGCTTGGGTCAATTCAGGGTCAGCAAGGTCGGCTTTGTTCAGGATTTTGATCACGGGTTTTTCGCCGCGTAATGCTGCGACCATGGGATTTTCACTGCTATAAGGAATACGCGCGTCAATCACTTCAATGACGACATCCATCTGCGGCATGATTTCTTTGATTTCATTGCGGGCCTTATTCATATGCCCAGGGAACCACTGAATACTTACTCTCTTATCCATCTGCTTTACTAACCTTTTATAAAAAATGCTCAAAGTAAGACGATCGTCATTTACTTTTTATGGCGTTCAGTTTACTACAGAACCACAGTGCTCACGCCACAATTTCGCCCAACCAGATGTGCGGCTACTCTTGTGCCTGATTGACGCTTTCCTCGCGGGCAGGCGGCAACGGTGCCAAATAACCAATTAATAATATTAAACTGCCTGCGCCAAGGAAGGAAATCACTCGCCAAATTGCCTCGGTCTGTGATAAATCGACAATTACCAGTTTTAGCACGACAACGCCCAACAGTCCAATGCCCATAAACCAAAGTGCACGCTGCCAGTAGCGACTGGCAATGATGGTGGCGATTAAAGCCAAGAGCGTCCATAGAATGGTTAGTCCTGTCTGCACTTGCTCGCTACTCCACGCGCCGCCCTGAGTACTGTCCCATAGCGGCGTGCCAATAGTGGCATGTAAGGTTCTGATGAGCATGCTCGAGATCAGCCAAAAGCTGATAGAACCTAATATGACCAGTAGATTGTCAGCGGTAAAAATCCTGTTGCTACTATCGTTAATAGTGATATCGGCATTCGCTATGCCTAGTTTTTGATTATGCTGCTGATTTAGGCAGTAAACACCAAAGCCAACGAATAGCGCCAGAATAGAGCTAATATCATATAGGTTCAGTAGCGGAAAATAAGACAGTCCCCAAATCACGCCATCGTAAGACCAATTGGTAATGATGACCCAACCTAAGGCAATAGGGATGAAGAGCACAGCGCAGCTCAATAGCGCTTGTTGCCAATCAAACCAGTACAACGGACTTTGCTTAGAGACTTCATTGATTTGCGTGTTTTGCTGACGATAACCGGAATCACGATAACTGAACCATAACCCAACCAATATCAAAACGGCTGGAATCAAAATAGCCATCACCCCAGCTGAATCTGCGAGTCCATAGTGAGCTGCGGCAGCGATGACTAAAATTCCAGCGCCCAACCAGCTTGCCCCATCGTAGCGTGACAATTCTGAATGCTCGTACCACGTCTTTAACCACAACTGTCCGATGACCAACCCACCAATGATTAGGCCAGTAAATAACAACCAATATGTTGTCTGCCATGCTAAATGGAATTCGAATTTTTGCGGTAGCTGTAAAACGAGCATTAGATAAAACACCACTAATAAGCCGTGACTAAATTGTCTAATCTCTGCCCACAAGCGATAACGATTGATGACCCAGTAAGTACCCAAGCTGATGAGTGCTGCGATTGCAATCAAAGTCGTCGTTGCCAATCGCCAACTGGTAAGCCAGTGATTAAAATCAAGCAATAATACTTGTAGTAGCCAAGCCATAGCAGTAAAAGTTAAAAATCGTATTAATAGAGGACTGCGCCAAACAAGGTTAAAGATTTTGCTTTGGCTATTGATTGAGGTTAGCCACTGCTGCGCGGCTTGGGTGCTGATGCCCAGTGCATTGGCGTAGGCCGCTACTGCATCTGATGTGATGGTTTGCTCTTGAGAGTACGCTAGGTTGCTATTTGAGTTATTCTTTAATTCGCTATCCAAGATAGTGTTTAAATTAGCTGGCGAGTTGCTAGCGCGCAAAATAAATACAGTGCTTAGATAAGCGATAGCCGAAATGGTTAAGGCCAATATTGGGTAGTCTTGAATAGCAAAGACCACATTTAGTATCAGCATGCCGATACTAATTAGCTGCAATAATAAACCAAATAATACTGACCAAGCGCGTAGTGAGCGCCGTCCGAACCACACCAATGCCAATCCTTGTACCGACCAGCCAAAAGCAATCCATTCAGCATCGAATGCCAGCGGAATGACCAACGCCAAAAAGCCAAACCCTAATGCCAACATGCCCTCGGTAATTAAAGCATAACGCTGACTGTGCTGGACAAACAACCAGCCAAGTCCTAAATAAATGACTGCTAAAACTGCGCTAGTAATGGTTAAAGCGTTAGGGATGTCATCTAATAAGGCAGCAAATAAGCCAAATGCCAATATCGGTACTGAAAACAGTAAGCCCGTATCAATGGGAAATACATAGCCGTTATTTTTTGAATCAACTTTGCCCGTGTTATCTGCGTTGTTTGCATTATCTGTATGAGAGGAACTTTTTTCATTAAGAATGTTATAGGCGATGATTTGCTGTGCGTAGCGAATGACGACAAACAGATAAAGCAGTAAATGTAAGGCGACCAGCAACACTAAAAGCCAACGCTGTGATGTAACCACAGCATTTAAATTTTCGCTCATGCCCCAGTAATAGGCCAGTCCAAATGTCACGACCACCCCGAATAGGTTGAGTATTTTCCAAGGGCGGTAATGGGCGATAATCGCAATCGTCACGTTCAAAAGTAAATAATAGCTGAACAATGTCACTAAGCTGCCGGTATCGTTACCAGTCAAAATAGGCGCAAAGAAAGCACCCGATAATGCCAACAACGCTAAAGGAAAAGCGTTTTGACGTACGGCTAGAGCAATAGTAATGGCAGATAACAACCCGAGTCCAATAAAGCTCGGTAAACTTGGGATAATTTGATAGACACTATAAGCAAAAAAGGTGCTCAGATAAGCAATGGCTAAGCCTGCACCTTGTAAAGTAATGCCATACGAGAAACGTTTTGCCGTTAGCTTTAACCCTAGTGCTGCCAATCCCAGTCCTGCAATACCGATAGTCATGAGCTTTGCAGTAATCGAAATCTCTATATACTCGCTCAGCAAGCGTAGCAGTAGCACCACACCTACTAGTAATACTAATACGCCAACGCGCACGACCAAATTGCCACCAAAAAACCAGTTTTTGATTGAATGAATCAATGAGGTGACGATAGGTAGAGAGCGTTCATCAGGCTCTATCGGTGATAGATTTTTTGAGAGATTAGCGTACGCGTCATCGTCCTTGTATACCGTACTACCGGTAGCTTCAGTTTTAGACAGTAAAGCCACTTCCTCAAATAACTCTTCAGTAGTAAATTGGCTAATATCACTGTCGAGTAAGGCTGTCGGTGCTTCAACATTATTATAAGTATCAAGAGGGGTATCAAGTTCAGCGCTAGCCCCAACATCGTTGTCTTTATCGAATATAGGGGAGCGAAACCTTTGCTTTTGTATCTGCAACTCATTTTTCAGTTGCGTGATATCTTTTTGTAGCAGATCAAGGCGGGTTCTTAATTTATTATAAAGAACAACAATAACTGCTAGGCAGATAAATAGTACAAACCAACTGATATCAGACATGATCTTGGCGCACCGTTACTCAATATTAAATGAGAAGATAATGACTCGATTTAAGAACAAACACAAGTAACGCATTCACTTAAACAAAAAGGCTAGCCTGATATTGTTAGGCTAGCCTTATTATATTAAGAAACTGTTTACTACTTACTGCGAAAAACTGTTACTACAAAAAATGAGTCTTAAATACCCTATGATCCTAAATTGGTTTTCATAAACTCAAGCATATTTTCCCAGCTTTGCTTGGCAGCGGTTTCATTATAGCCAAGATCAACGTCATTTTTCGCTGCACGCTCATCGGCGTGCGGATTGGTAAAGCCATGCTTAGCATTGTCATAAACGTCGATAGTGTAGTCAACGTCTGCTGCATCTAGCTCTGATTTTAGACCTTCGATTGCCTCCATGGATACCATCGAGTCATCACGACCATGAGCGACTAATACTTTGGCTTTGAAGTTCTTGTCTGCTGGCTGTTTCGCTGATGGGTTGCCATGGAAAGTTGCCACCGCTTTTAGTGGCATACCATCACGCGCCATATCGAGGACGACTTTACCACCGAAGCAGTAACCGATTGCCGCTAGATTATCACCATCAACCGCCAATTGATCGCTAAAGTCATTGAGAATCAAGCGGCAGCGCGCCATTAGCATATTTTGGTCTTCTAATACTTGCTCCATCCACATGTTGGCTTGTGCTGCATCGGTGGTCAGCTTGCCTTCACCATAGACATCCATAGCGACTGCTGCATAACCTGCTGCTGCCAAGCGTTCGACCACTGATTTTGGATGATCGACCACGCCCCACCATTCTGGAGCCACTAAAATACCTGGCAATGCCGTATCATCTGATGCATTTTCTGGTAGCGCGACATAGCTGATAAGCTCAACACCATTTTCGGTTGTACTGATTAATTCAAAGGTCTTAATTGACATATTATTGTCCTTTTTCATGTTGTAAGTTTTATTTATTCGTCATTGTGAGGGTTCGTTTTTCTGACTTGTACTACCTTAACGCCCATATCCAGCAAAAACAGCTATAATACTGTAACGCTCTTTATCAAAATGTCTCTTTATAAAAAATCGACTACAATGCTATGACTATTAACTTGTTAAATCAATCTGCTGCTAATTTAAACGCTGATGCTGCTGGGCCGCTGAAACCAGACACAATCGTGAGTCTATTTCCTGACAGCGAATCAAATGCAGCGTCTGAAACACTGCGCCCACAGTTTTGGGAACGCTTTACGTTGGCAGAGCTAAATCATAGCGAATGGGAAGCGTTGTGTGATGGCTGTGGCAGTTGCTGTTTGATTAAGTATATCGATGAAGATGAGCATGGCGATGTGGACGAGGAATTGGTTGAATATACCGATGTGACTTGTCAGCTGATGGATTGTGCGACGGGATACTGTGGTCACTATGCAACACGTCAAGAACATGTCCCCGATTGTATTCAATTGACCATGGAGAATTTGCCGCAGATGATGTGGCTACCCTCGCACTGTGCTTATAAGCGCTTGTATAAAGGACAAAATCTGCCAAGTTGGCATCTGTTGTTGACTCAAAATGCAGTAGAGACTCAGCAGAAAATGCGCGCTGTCAATGTGGGCGTAGCAGGTCGCTGTGTGTCGGAGATTGGTATGTCTGATGAAGAGATGGAAACGCGCGTGGTGAATTGGGTCAAGCCGTAGTTAATTATTTGCTGATATAAAGGGTTATGATTTAAGGGTTGGAATATGCATAAAATTTGCCTTACAACAAGTTTGATATTCAGTGCTGCTTTTTTGTCAATCGGCTGCTCAAATATATCTCACTTGTCTGAGACTAATTTTCCTACTCCTCAAACGGTTCAAGCTATACCTGTAAAGGGTATGTCAGCACCAGTGACTGCTCCTAAATCAGCTGCAATGGTTATTGTCAACTGGCAAAAGATAGAGGCAGCCGCAGATAAAAAATATGAAGACGAGCCATTGGCTGATTATTATCTGAATATTTTATCCGAGGAAGAAAGGAATGGTGCTCCTTGGTTTTATGCACAAGATTTTAATGTTTCTATTGAAGAGGCGCAGCGTCGATTATTATTGCAAAGGATTAGCTTGCCATTGAATGAAGCAATTTCAGAGCAATTAGGCGCGAATATTGCGGAATTTTATTATGATAACAATGACCCTGATGAGTTTTCTATTAGGGTGACGACACTAACCAAAGTTAAAGCCGTCCCGCCAAAATATGTGTATCACTTTAAGCAAAAGGAATTTGAAAATTATTCCTTTCCTATTTATATCCAAGCCATTAGTGATAAAATGCGTCAGCTGATTGTTGCAATACAAGAAAAAGCGTGGCCTGAGGTATTAAAGCGTTATCCTGACGCTCAAAGTATTGGCTTTAGCCCAATGACCAATACTATTAATGTTACGATTTACCGCCCAACACCCAATGAAACCGAGCGCCAACGTATAGAGGCTGAGTTGAATGATATTCTCGATTATTTGGTGATGGTTGAATTTACACAACATCGAATAACTACGCTTTAATGATGAGTACTATTTAATATATGATCAATACTATTATTGAGACGCTTGAGCTGCTGACTTGGCCTGCTCTTCAGCCTCTGCTTGCGAATCAGCCAAAGGCGGAATAGGAATGCCTTGGCGAATTTGCGTAGAAAATTCGCGACTGTTAATACCTGATTCTAGATTAGATTGATTGTCAAAGCCGCGAACTTTTGGATTGATATGGGTGCGCTCGTACCAAGTATCCATCGACCAGTTTTGCCCGTCTTGCTGTTCTTCATTTAATTGGGAGTTGGTATCGAGCATACCGACGTCGTAGAGATAGTTTGGCAGCCAGCCAGAGACCCAAATCCGGTAATCCCACGGTAGACGATCACCACTGATGAGCCGCGCCATATAAAAGATAATATTGGTACAGTTACTGGTCAAGGTGTTATACCATGCAGGCTGCGCATTCAGCTCATCGGCAGCAGTCAGATAAGACTCAAATAATGACTTGACCTCATGCTGCTGCAAATGACTGATTGGCAATAGATAGACTTGCTCACCGCGCGCATTGGTCCGTGTATAGATAATATCGCGCTCTTCTGCTGCAATCAGGCTCAGCTCATAACGTCTAAAAAATCCTGCGAGCGCCGAAAAAGACTCGCCTTGTTCTTTGCGAATCTCAAATGAGAAAGCGAGCGGTCTATCATCTTCAAAACGAAAGCTCACCAAGGTATGGGCAATCAGTGGTCCCATCCAGTAAGAGTTCGCCACATCGACGCCAGACAATTTTGACATATCAATCGTTCGCGTCTCCCAGCGTGCCGTCGCGTCATCTTCGGTATGCCAATCAAAGTTTCGGACATTGGTAAGCGTAATCAAATCAGGATTGTTTGGATCACGCTCATAAGTGATTTTTTGACTGACTTCAGGCATCCAGTCGCGTTGTTGCTCAGGGGTAATAGACATAAACCAGCCGACACCTACGAACCAAATCGCCGCGTACAGTCCGACTAGCCATTTAATCTTTTTTTTCTTAGTTATCGTTTTTTTGCCAGTAGCTTGTCTATCCGCTGTTATATTATGCGGTGCTTTCTTGGAATCAGGCGTCCAATAACGTGTGGCAAACAAGGCGCTAAGCAATCCAATAATGACGATTATGGCCAACCACGTTAGCACTGAGCGCGCGCCAAACTGATACCAAATCGCCATCAGTAACCAAACAGCGGATAGCAGTAGGGTGGTAATGATTAAAAATTGTACAAGGTAATATCGCCATGTCGGCTTTTGCTGGTTGTTATGAGCCACACCACTCTCTGAACGATGGTTGTTTGAGTGCGGCGTGAGCAGTCGAGAAAAAAAGGAGCGTAAGGACATAGTGTTTGTTATTGATAAATAAAGGCTTTGACCATAGCAAAGTTTATAACACACTGACAATACAATTTGCGTGAATTTGTCGTTGAATGTCTTTAAGCCTTGCGATAAAGTGAAGCTAATTTAAACTGGTCTAGGTATTTATTAATTATTAACGACTGGTTTTATTTAGTACTTTCATCCCCATCTACGTTTTTACGCTATTAATTTGTCAACAATTAACATTTGCCAATAACTAAAGAGGTTAAATCACATTACCATGTCTGACGACACTCCAAGCCCGAGTAGTTGGTCGATGCGCGGCTTAAAACGCTGGCTATCGACCGCCCCCGAAACCCGTGATGAACTGATTCGTTTGGTACAGGACTCGCGCCAGTTCTTAGAGCCTGATACCGTGGATATGTTAGAAGGCGTGCTCGATCTGCCTGCGACCCAAGTGCGCGAAATCATGACTCCACGCCCGCAAGTGATTGGCCTGCACGAGAGCACCAGCCTTGCCGAAGTGATGGATATTATCCTTGAGACTACGCATTCGCGTTATCCCGTCTTTGACAGTCAAGATGATGATGCGGTCATTGGTATCTTATTGGCCAAGGATTTGATTCCTATATTAGTGCACATGGTGCGCGATCAAGAAGACAAAATCGATAGCAAGCGTCTAAAAGATTTGGTACGTCAGCCGCTCTATATTAGTGAGACGGCGCGTTCTGATACCTTGTTGCGCTCATTGCAGCGTACCCAAGTACATATGGCGATTGTGGTCGATGAATTTGGTAACTTTGGCGGTGTCGTTACTATGGAAGATTTGCTCGAGGAAATCGTCGGTGATATCGTCGATGAACATGATGACTTCGATGAAGACAGTGACATTAATAATATCGTCGCCGACCCCGACAAGCCAAACACTTGGCGTGTGCAAGCGTCGACCGTGATCGAAGACTGTAATGATGAGCTTGGTAGTCGTTTTGATGATACCGATGTCGATACGATGGGCGGTCTGGTCATGCAGGCACTGGGTTATGTAGGTGACCTAGAAGGCGAGAGCGTGGTGATAGACGATTGGCAAATTACCATTACTGATGTAGAAGGTCGTTTTATTCAAAACCTAGAACTGACCAAAACGAATCCTGAGCAGCACCTATTGATAGGCAGTCATTAATGTATTTTTGACGTCATTGTCATACGTGCCATTCATAAGTTTTATAACGCACTGATAATTTCTATAAAAACACGATTGCGATCGTGTTTTTTGCTGTCTGTCTGTCATTCACTTTTAGTAGCCACTTTTAGTAGCTACTTTTATCAGTCGCTTTTAGCAGTCATTTTTTTACTACTCAAATTTACCCATTGATCGGCGCAGACTGGTATCATGGGCGGGTTTAATTTTTAGACGCTGTATTTATATCAATCTTATATAGTCAGTGAAAAGTAATATTGAGAAATCACGCACTGCTGATATCCATTTTTCTTGCTTGCTGTGCCTACGCAGACAGAGGCTACAAAAAATTGATATCAGCAGTATCGTCGCGTTTTTGGGGTATTTTGACTATATTTATAAGACGATTATCAAACAATACTATTGAAAAGATAGGGCGTTTATAGCCATTGAGCAAGCTTTAGGTTAAGTATCGGCTGAATACTAAACATGTAACATTTTAGATACTATGGTTTTGGATAACTGCTATGCGTCTGTCTACTGTTGATTTGCAAAAACGTCTGAACCCCGAAAAACCGAAAGGTTTGCCTATGGGTTTGGCCATATTGATTGCTTGGCTGGCAGGGGCAATATTTATCTTTGCCCTCGCACCTTATGGCATTTGGCCAGTAGCACTGGTATCGCCAGCGATTTTATACGCGCTATTGATGCCTGAGATGACAGGTCGCCGAGCCTTTTTTATCGGTCAAGCATACGGCACGGGGCTATGGTGCGTGGGTGCATTTTGGCTCTATACGTCCATCCATGTCTATGGGGCGACGCCCGCATGGCTGGCGTTGATTATGATTGCGCTGATGGGTCTAGGCATGGGCTTGTTTCATGGATTTTTGGCGTTAATTTTTAATCGACTGGTTGGCAAGCAGCCCTTGGCTTTTGCGGCACTTTGGGTGTTGCAAGAGTGGATGAAGACTTGGCTTTTCACTGGTTTTCCGTGGTTGTTCGTCGGTTACGCCTTTACCGAGCAATATTGGCTATCGTCATTAGCACCCGTTGCTGGCGTATTTGCGGTCTCTTTTGTCGCCATCCTGTTAGCGGCAAGCGCCGTTGAGCTGTTGCGTCGCCGTGGTGGTTATATGGTTGCGACTGCCGCACTATTGGTGCTCAGCGTCTCATTATGGTTGATTAATCCACAATGGACGAAACCCAAAGGCACGCCCGATTTATCGGTATCGCTGGTTCAAGGCAATATTCCGCAAGATCTAAAATGGCTGACCGAATATCAAGTAGAAACCTTAAAAATCTATGCAACCTTGACGCGTACTGAGTGGGGACGTGACATTGTTCTGTGGCCTGAATCGTCGATTCCAATGTTTCAGACCGAAGCTGTAGGGTTTATCAGTGAAATGGTAAAAATGGCCAAAGCCACCAATACCACGTGGGTCACCGGTATTCCTTACAAGGATGAAGCAGCATTTGATCCGAGCACGGATAAATACCCACCGTTTTATAATAGTGTTATTGCGTTAGGTGCGGATGCAGAGGGCATGTACAAAAAGCAACGGCTAGTACCTTTTGGTGAATATATTCCGTTTGAAGGTCTGCTTGATATTTTACCCAACTTAGCTGGTAGCCAAGAGATTATGAGCTATAGTCGCGGTAGCGACAATCAGTCACCACTGCGTGTACGTGGGCACAACTTGGGCGCGGCCGTTTGTTATGAAGTTGCTTATCCCGATACCACGCGTAAAAATGCGATTGGAACCGACTTTTTATTGACCATCTCAAACGATGCCTGGTTTGGCACCTCGGCGGGTCCACTGCAACATCTACAAATGGTACAAATGCGCGCGCTTGAGAATGGTCGCTGGTTTATGCGAGCGACCAACACTGGTGTGACCGCTATCATCGACCATAAGGGCCGTATTGTAGAGCGTGCCCCGCAGTTTGAACGGACGGTACTACGCGGTGATATTCAGGCACGGGTGGGTAATACACCATTCATGCGTTTTGGTAATTACCCGATTTTGTTCATTATAGCTCTCCTATTGTTATTGAGCTATCTTGGCAAGCGCGCGACCCCTCGAAGCCGTTTGGTCAGCTAATGAATCAGACTAATAGCGGCTAATTTGAATAATTTATTCGATAATAAACCCTTTAAATAGTTAAGGGTTTTAACAAATCGACATAAATTGCGATATAATAGCCAAATATTTCAAATATTTTGTGTAAGGTGGATAAGGTATGTCAGAACATATTGTCGAAAACAACCCTAAGAAAGAGTTCTTATTTGCTTTAGGCGGTGTTGCCTTATTTTTAGGTATCGTCTTACTCATTGGTGTTTCAGCATTCTTACGCCCAGCAGGAGAGCACATTACGGCTGAGACGGCAGAAGAATCTGTTGCCACTGATACAGCCGCCGCGAGTGCTACTGAAGACGCAGCCCCCGCTGAGACCGATAGCGCAGCAGCGCCAGTAGAAGCAGTCACTGATACAGCAGCACCGGCTACGGCTGCTGATGCAACGGTCACACCAGCTGCAGATACCAGTGGTGCGGTAGTGACAGCGGAAGCAGGTACGGCATCAGCATCAGGTACGGTAAACCAAGCCGCTGTTGGCGATGCTGACTTGAGCGCAGAACAAGCTGATGGCGACCTAGACGCTGGTAATACCGAAGAGACAACAACCGCAGAATAAGCGTGTCCTTACCTATACTGAATGCTATTCTTATAAGATTAATTTTGCAGAGCAACTTTTGACAAACAGCGTTTTCAAGAATGGCTAGTCTTATTATTAGGGCTCTATAAAACAGTTGACCGCATTTCTTCATTGATAATCCCAACAAAAACTCGCTCTTAGCGCTTAAGAGCGAGTTTTTTTATGGGTATTTGTGTAATTATTAGCCAACTTTTTCTTTACTTGGTTATAACCAAGTGAAACAATGTTCCGCCTATATGACCGTTCATCTGCGTAATTGGGTAGTTGGTCATCACTAATATGATATTTAAAGGAATAAATGTATGAGCAGAGAATCAAAGTTAGGGGTTGGTGCTGCTGAACTGGAAGCGCTAGACAACGGCTTTATGGGACATCCAAAACCATTACGTCCGCTATTTTTTACGGAAATGTGGGAGCGCTTTTCTTATTATAGTATTCGCCCACTACTCGTACTATTTATGGTGGCGACGGTAGGCAGCGGTGGTTTTGGTTTTGATGATGTTACCGCATCGGCCATTTATGGTATTTTTGCGGGTTCGCTATATTTAGCAGCAGTACCGGGCGGTTGGTTAGCCGATAATTGGCTAGGTCAGGAGCGTGCTCTGTGGTGGGGTAGTATCATTATCGCCCTTGGTCACTTATGTATTGCGCTCTCCGCATTATTTGGCATGACGCTGTTTTTCGTCGGCTTGATGTGTATTGTTATGGGTTCAGGACTATTTAAAACCTGTATTTCGGTGATGGTTGGGGCGTTGTATTCTGAAGGTGATGTACGTCGTGATAGTGGTTTTACCTTATTTTATATGGGTATCAATATCGGCGCATTATTAGCCGCACTCATCGTCGGTATCTTTAAAGAAAAAGGTATGTGGCACGTTGGCTTCGGTGTTGGTGGTCTTGGGATGTTGGTCTCACTACTCATCTACCGTTTTTCTGCTCAAAAAACGCTAACACACTATGCGCAAGCGAAAGGCATCACGCCTGAGTGGGAGCGCTCCAATGACCGTTATAAACATATAGGCCGCTGGGTCGCTGGATTCTTAGCGTTGCTAGTGGCAGTCGTCGTTTTAGTCTCTACAGGTCTGATGCCGTTTCAACCGCAGATGGTGGCGGAGTATATGACTTATATCATTGCAGGTGTAGTGATACTGTACTTTGCCATTATGTTCATCTCACCTAGGCTTGATAAAACCGATAAGCTGCGTCTATTGATTTGCTTTATTTTAATTATCGGCTCAACGCTATTTTGGTCAAGTTTTGAGCAGCAGCCGACGTCTTTTAACTTATTTGCTGACCGTTATACAGATTTGGATGTTTTGGGGTTTGAGATACCGAGTATTTGGTTCCAATCATTAAATCCTTTGTTCATTCTACTGCTAGCGCCAATCGTCAGTATTATCTGGGTTAAGCTTGGTAATAGAGGTGTTGAACCTAGTAGTATGGTGAAATTTGCTCTTGGTATGTTACTTGCCGCTGCAGGTTTTGGCTTGATGATTGTGGCCTCGAAAAGTATTTTGACCAATGATAGTGGGTTGGCATCACCTTTGTGGTTGGTAGGTAGTTTGCTACTACTCACCCTTGGCGAGCTGGCACTTAGTCCTGTAGGTCTGTCTTCAATGACTAAGCTTGCCCCAAAAGGGATGCAAGGCCAGATGATGGGACTTTTCTTTGCCTCTTTAGCCATGGGTAATTTGGTTGCCGCATTTTTCGGTGGCAATGTCTCAGCGGATAAGATTGAAGGCTTACCAGATCTGTTTACGACGATGACAATTTTATTGGTTGTTACGGCTGCCTTATTACTGGTATTAGCGAAGCCTATTAATAACATGCTACAGAAAAGTGAGCGTGCCGATAAAGTCAGCTAATCAATAGGGTTTTCAATAAGTCATTGAGCGAGTGTAGCGCACAAGTCAATGACAGAGGATGAGACGTGTTACCATTGCTGGTAGCACGTTTTATTGTTTCATTCGGTGAGATATTTCTCTTCGGCCATTGAAAGCCTGTTATCTGCCCAGACATCTAATGATGTTCTACTGTAATTCTATTTTGCTAAAATAATAATTGGCCTCATATATTTGGCATCTGACTTTTTACAACATTTTAATTCTCAAACTATTGAATTTGGCTGATTCAAGTACTGATCATTTAATTAAACTTTAAAGCGATTTTAAGCGCCCAAATAAGACGGCTATCCATAGTCGCCTCACAGTAGTATTTTTTACATCTAATTTCTCCAAAATCAATAAGGACACATTCAATGAATAAACAAACCATTCATGATCGTATCGATAGTTTACGCAAAAGCTTAGTTGCCCAAGACCTTACTGCGATTATCGTCCCCTCTGCTGATCCGCATTTATCTGAGTACTTACCAGAATATTGGCAATCCCGCTTATGGTTGTCAGGGTTTACAGGTTCTGTCGGCACGCTCGTCGTTACCGCTGATTTTGCTGGCATGTGGACCGATAGTCGTTATTGGGTGCACGCCGCTGATCAATTAGAAGGCACAGGTATCAGCTTAGAAAAGCTCGCGCCTGGTCAACCAAATCATATCGATTGGCTCGCCGAGCATTTACAAGAAGGTGATAGCGTAGCAGTCGATGGCAATGTGCTGTCTATCGCCGAACAGGATAAGCTGCTAAATGCCTTTGATGCCAATGACATCACCTTAATCACTGAGCGTGACGTATTGACAGAAGTATGGAGCGATCGTCCAGCGTTGCCATCAGCAGAGTTATATCAGCACGATGAGCAGTTTCTCGCCCAGTCCGCTACCTCAAAGCTGGCCGCAGTGCGTGCCGGTATGGGCGATGCAGGCGCAACGCATCATTTGCTTTCCAGCTTAGATGATATCGCTTGGTTGACCAACTTACGCGGCGCTGACGTCGATTACAATCCGGTATTTTTAGCGCATATGCTGATTAGTGCAGACAAAGCGACGTTGTTCGTCGATAATAATAAAGTCAGTAGCGACATTGAAAAAGCCCTAAAAGATAGCGGTATAACGCTTGCCGATTATGAAGCGGTACAAGAGGCATTGAGCGCCCTGACGCCAGAAGACTTACTATTGTTAGATCCAAGTAAAGTCGCCGTGGGTACGCTATCAAAAATGGCGGAAGATGTGGGCTTTATCGAGCAAATGGCACCGAGCACGTTGCTTAAATCAGTTAAATCTGACGCTGATATCGATCATGTACGTGAAGCCATGCGTCAAGATGGTGCTGCATTAAGTGAGTTTTTTGCCACATTTGAGCAGCGCCTAGCAGATGGCGAGCGCTTAAGTGAGCTTGATGTCGATAGTATGCTGATTGAAGTACGTAGTCAGCAGCCGCATTATGTATCGCCGAGCTTTCCAACGATTGCAGGTTTTAATGAGAACGGTGCACTGCCGCATTACCGCGCAACGCCAGAAAAATTCAGCTACCTTGACGTCGCTGAGGGCGAGGGTGGCTTATTACTGATTGACTCAGGGGCGCAGTATCAAAACGGCACCACCGATATCACACGCGTGGTCGGTATTGGCAAAGTAAGCAGCGAGCACAAGCGTGACTTTACCACCGTGCTCAAAGCCCATATTGCCTTAGCAAAAGCGCATTTCCCTGATGGCATTGCTTCACCACTGATTGATGCGATTTGCCGTGCGCCATTATGGCAGGCACAGATGGACTATGGTCATGGTACTGGTCATGGCGTTGGTTACTTCTTAAACGTCCATGAAGGCCCGCAAGTCATTGCTTATAGTGCCAGCACGCCAAAAGAGCGGGCGATGAAAGAGGGTATGATATCGAGTAATGAGCCGGGTTTATATCGTGAAGGTAAATACGGTATTCGTATCGAAAACTTGATGGTAAATAAACGGGTTGCTCAGCCAGTAGAAACGGAATTCGGTAATTTCCTTAACTTTGAAACAGTGACTTACTGCCCCATTGATACCCGTCTGATTGAGCCGTCATTGTTGGATCAAGTAGAGATTGATTGGCTGAATGAATATCACAGCCAAGTCTTTGCTGAGCTAAAAGACCGTGTTGATGGTGCGGCATTAGAGTGGTTAACTGAGCGTACACAAGCTATCTAATTATAGTCAGAGCACTTTTAAACCGCTACGGTGTTACCCGCCCTAGATGTACTCAGTGTACTATCTGCGGTCAGTCGCCTTGTAGCGATTCTAAAATTCCTTGACTATACAAGCTTTGCAACTACCAACCTGAAATAAAAAAAGCCCTGTAAACGATTTACGGGGCTTTTTCTTACGTGAATACTACTTATTACCTGAATACGGATTATTGACTAGGTGCTGTTATCCAGATGCCGTTTATTATCCAGATGCTATATTTAACTTTTTTGCGCATCTTTATGAGTTACTGATTTATCTTGCTCACCCAAATGTTGAGTCACCTCAGCACGTAGCCAAGATTTTAGATTTTCAGACATCAACATCATTTGCTCACTGAGATAGTCATCAATCTGCATCTCAAGTTCACGGATCAATTCTTGATGCGTTGCGCTTAGTTTTGCATCTTTTAATGCCAGTTTGATGGCGGCGCTGGCTTTATCATTGACAGCTTTGATACTGTTGTCATTTTTAATGTCATTATTATTTTTGATGCCATCATCGTTTTTGCTAAGAGTATCGTTAACAGCGTCATTTTTTGCAGCATCTGATTCTTCGGCGACTGTGCTTTCAGAAGAATTATTTGCAGCGCTATTGGCAGTATTGTTATCAGTATTTGTCTGGCTACTATCGGTAGGGGCAACTTTATTATCAAGGCTATTTTTATCGGCTACTAGCTGTTCATTTTTCAGTTGTTCTTTTTGTGCAGCTTTTGCTTCTTCATGCAGTCGGGCTTCTTCTTTTAATTTTGCCTCTTCTTTGAGCTTAGCATCCTCTACCGCTTTGATTCTTTGTTCTTCTTCGAGACGTTCTTTTTCAGCAGCGGCGCGCACTTGCGCTTGTTTGTCGGCGATGGCTTGGGCAATCGCTTGCTCGGCTTCATGATTTTCATAAAGCTCATCGACATGCGCATCTAGATCATGGGTGCTAAAAACAAAGCTCTCAAACGGCGTCTCGGTTTGTAAGAGGGTGGTGATATCCTTTAGCTCTTGGGTAATGGCTGCGCGAATAGGCTCAGGCGCACACGTCCAGCGCTGGTAAAACTGATGGGAAAATGAGTAGCTTGACATGGTATCTTCCATAAATGTTCCAAAAATTACCCCTTATCATACGCAAGTACGATAAGGGGCTGCAAGTGGACAAACGTAGCAAATCTGACACCAAGGTTACAATGGATTGCCTCACACGCTTTTAGGCGTTCTTTTTTGCTTTAGGGTTGAACTGGCCAGCGCGCAAATACTAACGAGCCATTGGTGCCGCCAAAGCCAAAGCTATTGGACACCGCATATTGCAGATTTTCAACTTTACGTGATTGGTTAGCCACGTAATCAAGGTTGCAGTTATTTTCGACATTGTCCAAGTTAATGGTTGGCGGTATATGCTGATGTTGCAGGGCAAGGACAGTAAATATCGCTTCGACACCACCAGCAGCACCTAGCAAATGACCGGTCATGGATTTGGTTGAGCTGACCAAAATGCTGTCCTTGACGGGCACAAATACCGTTTCGATAGCAATTGATTCAGCGACGTCACCGGCAGGGGTGCTGGTACCATGAGCATTGACATAGCCAACGGCGGCAGGCTCAATGCCTGCATCATTTAAAGCGTTTTTCATCGCTCGTGCCGCGCCGCTACCATCTTCTGGTGGCGCGGTAATGTGGCTGGCATCATCGCTCATACCAAAACCTACCAGCTCGGCGAGGATCGTGGCACCGCGCGCTTTGGCATGAGCAAGGCTTTCTAGCACTACCACGCCTGCGCCGTCACCGAGCACAAAACCATCACGATCTTTGTCAAAGGGACGCGAGGCTTTGGTCGGTTCATCGTTGCGAGTAGAGAGGGCGTGCATGGCACCGAAGCCTGCTATGCCCAGTGGGCTAGAGCCTTTTTCACTGCCCCCTGCCAGCATGACATCGGCATCACCGTAGGCGATTAAGCGCGCAGCGAGACCGATAGCATGAGTGGCGGTCGTACAGGCAGTCGACGTCGCGAGATTTGGGCCTTTTAAGGTATGTTTAATCGCGACCAATCCTGCTGCCATATTGACAATAGAGCCAGGGATAATGAAGGGTGAGACTTTGGTAGCGCCTTTTTCACGTAAGGTATCACGGCTGTTTTCGATGGTTTGTATACCACCAATCCCTGAGCCTAAAATAATGCCAAAACGCTCTTGCTCAACGCTTTGCACAGGGGCGTCATCAGCGCTGACTTCGTCGATAAAGCCCGCGTTCTGTAATGCCATGCTAGAGGCAGCGATGCCATAATGAATAAACTCATCATAGCGGCGGGCGTCTTTGGCATTCATATATTGTTTGGCGTCAAAGTCCTTGACCACACCAGCGATTTGCGCACGATATCCGGTCGTATCAAAGTGGCTAATTGGGGTAATACCACTCTCGCCATTGAGCAATTTCGTCCACGAGCTGTCAACGTCCAGACCCAGTGGCGTAATGGCACCTATGCCAGTAACCACCACGCGCAACTCATCAGAGCGCTCGTAGTGGGGCGGCTTATGACGCGGTTTGTGCGCCGAGGTTGCGCTAACTTGATCAGCTTGCGAAGTGGTTGAACTGCTGTGTTGACTCATGCGATATATCCTGTACTTACGGTCCTAAGAGGATGTTATTTCAGAAGCCATTATAAAACACATAAGTGCACGCGTGTAAACTAAAATCAGTAGACTATGCAAAACACACTTGTCCCAACACCACATTTTTACTCGCGCCAGTTACTGCAGGCAAGTTACCCGTTTCACCCATCAAGGTCTGCCGTGCCAACCAAGCAAAAGCAACGGCCTCTACCCATGTAGGCTCTAGTCCTAAGCTGGCTGTAGTTTCCACACTGCACTGAGGCAAATGCGTGCGCAAACGGCTCATTAGGTAGTCATTTAAGGCACCACCACCACAGACATAAACTGCACTGTTTTTATTATTTTTGATAAATTGGGTGATTTGGCTACTGGCGCTGATAGCGGTCAACTCGGTTAAAGTCGCTTGCACATCGGCTGCTGCATAGCGGGTATCGACAGTGGTCTGCTCGAACGTCTGCAGCTCAGCTTGTAGCCAAGCTAAATTAAAGTCCTCACGCCCCGTGCTTTTCGGATAAGGTTTTGCAAAAAACGGATGGGCTAATAATTGATTGAGTAGCGGCTCGATAATTTGTCCAGACTGCGCCCAAGCGCCACCAGCGTCATAATCTTTACCCGTGTGCAATGCTGCCCATGCATCCAATAATAGGTTGGCAGGACCCGTATCATAACCAATCACAGCATTATTATTAATAACAGCCTCATTTACCGGCTTATCATTGACTGGTAAGACGGTAATATTGGCAATACCGCCCAAATTTAATAACACTCGCGTACTATCAGGCGTGGCAAATAAGGCTTGGTGGAAAGCCGGAACCAAGGGTGCACCTTGACCACCGACCGCCATATCACGGCGGCGAAAATCACTGACCACGCTAATGCCCGTACGCTCAGCGATAATATTGGCATCGACCAATTGTAAGCTAAAGCCCATCTGTGGACGATGACGCACGGTCTGCCCATGACAGCCAATCGCTAGCACTGACTCTGCGTCGATATCTGCTTGTGTTAATAAAGTATTGACCACCTCGCTGGCAAACTCACCATACTCGCGGCTTGCCCAACCGAACCACTCCAATTCGCTATGGCTTTCACTGTTGGGCTCAGCATCGCTGGCTATCAATTCCTTGACACCATTGGGCTGACATAAGGCCAATAACACTTCGCGCAGTCGTGGCGGGAAGTCTTGGCTATGAGTTGCTAACAGTCGCATCGGTGCTTGGCTATCTTCTTCAGCACTACTATCATTACTGAATTGACACAATACGGCGTCCATACCATCTAAGCTGGTACCCGACATCATGCCGATATATAAACCCTCATCGAAGCTCTCGAATACCGTCTGTTCAAGGGTTTCGGCGAGCGATAAAGCATCTGAATTTTCATGTATATTTGAATCTGAAAGATCGTTATTTTTATTATCAATCGCTGACCGAGGCTTACTCATGGCAATTTTCCTTAAAAAACGCTAGTATATCTGCCAAATTCTAACATTTTTTGCTGGCTACGAAATTCTAAATAGCCCAAACGCTCTACCCTTTCAATAAAGACCATAAAGAGATCCTCATGACCACTCAAACCTACACCCTAGAAGAACAACTTGCCCTTATCCAGCGCGGTACGCAAGAGATCCTATCTGAAGAGGATTTAGTTGCCAAACTTAAACTAAACCGTCCGCTACGTATCAAAGCAGGTTTTGATCCTACTGCCCCAGACTTGCACTTGGGTCATACGGTTTTGATTAATAAGCTCAAGCATTTTCAAGATTTGGGTCATGAAATTTATTTTTTAATTGGTGATTATACCGCCAAGATTGGCGATCCTTCTGGTAAAAACTCTACGCGTCCACCATTGACTGACGAGCAAATCAAAGCCAACGCGACGACTTATGCTGAACAAGTATTCAAAATATTAGATAAAGAAAAAACGCGTGTGGTCTTTAACTCCGAATGGTTTAATGACATGTCAGCCGCTGATATGATTCAGCTGGCCAGCCAGCAAACCGTCTCACGTATGCTTGAGCGTGATGACTTTTCTAAACGCTATGCGTCGCAAACACCCATTTCTATCCATGAGTTTCTTTATCCTTTAGTGCAAGGTTATGATTCTATCGCCCTAAAAGCGGACGTCGAGCTTGGTGGTACCGATCAGACTTTTAACTTGTTGATGGGTCGTACGCTGCAAGGTCGTTATGGGCAAGAGCAGCAAGTCTGTATTACCGTTCCAATTCTAGAAGGGCTGGACGGCGTCAATAAAATGTCTAAATCTTTAAATAATTACGTCGCCATCCATGACGCACCCGGCACGATGTACCAAAAAATCCTCTCAATGCCAGATACTTTGATTCGTCGCTATTTTGAATTTTTAAGCTTTAAGCCAATGGAAGCTGTCGAAGTCTTAATGGCAGAGATGGAAAACGGTCGTAATCCACAAGAGATCAAACGCATTCTTGCTGAAGAGCTCATTGAGCGTTTTCATGATGCTGATGCCGCTGCCAATGCACACAAGTCAGCAGGTAATGTGCTTGCTGATGGCGAGTTGCCTGTTGATTTACCAGAAATCATGCTGGATTTGGAAGGTCAAGAGGCGCTATTTATCACCCAAATAGTGAACCAAGCAGCACTTGCCAAAAACAACTCAGCCGCCAAAGACATGGTCAAACGTGGCGCGGTGAAAGTAGACGGTGAAGTCGTCGATGCAGGCTTTAGTTTAACGTCGGGTCAGACTGCTGTTATTCAGGCGGGTAAAAAGGCTTATGCAAAAGTGACGGTGGGTTAGGTTAAAGACAATTCTTTTATAAAGTTTAATTTAAAATAGGGCTATAATATTAATTATAGCCTTGTTTAACTCTAAAAGGATATTCTAGGAAGTTATGACAAATCGTCAATTAGTGAGACATTCTCCAATAGCATTGAGTCATTACCGACAACAGATGTCGCTATCTGTAGATTTGCTTGCCAAAAAAACCTCCATTCCTTCTAAAAAAATTGAAAGTGCTGAGGTCGAGAATAATGTTTTCACAATTAAACAGCTCAATAAATTAGCTGACATACTTCTAGTACCAGTTTCTTATTTAACTTTTGATTCAGTCATTAGTCGTGAATTACCTAAAGTCATTGATTTTAGAAATAAGTATGAAGATATATCAGGAGAAGATGAAGAGCAAAGTTATCAATTCCAAAAAGTAGCTCAGGAAGCATATATCGACAGAGACAATCTATTAAGTATTTATGAGTCTTTAGATGAAAATATAAGTAATTTTGGTTTAAATCTCTTAGGAAGTAATGCACAGCACGATGCACAATTAATCATAGATTTCTTAAATTTAGAGGAAGAAAATCTTTTAGAGTCAGGCTCTGATTATTATAAGTCTTGGCGTACTATAGTGGAAAAAAATGATGTAATTGTTTTAGAGAAATTAAATCCTTCTTTAAGCTCAGAAGGTATGTCTTTGTACTATGATAAATTACCTATCATAGTGATTTTAACTACGGGACAGTCACCCGCACGTCGACTTTTTACTCTAATACACGAACTGGTACATTTAGGTTTGAAGCAAAGTGCTTTGGACGGCAACTTGATATATTCTAACTATACTGAAGAGGTTTATTGTAATGAGGTTGCAGGATATGTTTTAGTCCCTAGTTCAATTGTCTATAAATATTACTCTTCGAACTTATCTCTAAGTGAGAACATACTAGCAATTCGAAAGGTTACTAAGGCTAGTCGACCAGCTGTTGCTATTCAGCTTAAACAATTAGGTTTAGTAAAACAAATAGAGCTTGAAGACTACCTAAAAAGCCTTCAAGTTGAAAACTCTGGAGGTTTTGGGGTTAAGAAGAGACACACCACATATAATCATTTTGGTAAAGTTTATTTACAGCAAGTATTTTCAGCTATTTGGAAAGAAGAGCTAACTATTAACTCTGCAATGGACTTGCTGAGAATTCCTAATCGTATTGAGGATTTGAAGTACTTAGAAGATAAGGCGTTTTCTTGATGATAAGAGTCTGTTTAGATACTAATGCTATTATTGATATTTGCTATCGATATTATCCTATTGAAATATTCAAAACAATTTGGGATTCGCTTTTAAACTCGATATCTGCTGGACTTATTAAATTTGTCGTTTCTGAAGATATTAGACAGGAAATTTACGGTCGAGTAGCGCTTTTCGATGGGTATTCACCTATAGTTTTGGATGATTTTTTCAAATCATTCAACATTGAAGTAATAAGAAAGACGACATATCAAACTCAACTTTTATCTCTACAAAATCAAATGATTGAAGAATTACCATTCTTTCAGAACATGAAGGTAGAGAGGCGTTTAAAGAAGGTTAATGGGATTAGTAATGATCTATCTAATATAGCTGTTGCTATAAGCAAAAATGCTTGTGTTTTGACAAGTGAGCAAGGGTTTAACAAAGATATATCTAAAGAATTAGTAGGTGACATAAAGATACCTGATACATGTAAATATAAAAGCATAATATGTTATACATGGTTAGATTTATTTAATTACCTCGGAATCAATAAAATTTAATGAGAAAATGATTTTATGACCCAAACCATCCCCCAAGGCATTTACCGCCACTATAAAGGCAGTCTTTACCAAGTTTTGCATACCGCGCAGCATTCAGAAACAGAAGAATTGCTAGTGGTTTACCGCTGCCTATACGGTGAGTATGGCGTTTGGGTGCGACCTTTAGCGATGTTTACAGAGACCGTTGAAGTTGACGGTAAAGAAGTGCCAAGGTTCGAGTTGATTAAAGTGTTAGCGGATTAATGAATCAACTTCGTTAAAATCCACTGCCCAAATAAAAAGCGACCCATCAAGGTCGCCTTTTTTATGTCTATCAAATGATCATTAGCTATTTAAGAAGTCGATCAAAGCCTTATTAAATTCATCTTTATGAGTGACATTAATACCGTGTGGACCACCTTCGACAATATGCAATTGACTGTCGGCAATCATATCGTGCGAGCGCTGACCACTGGCCTCAATCGGGACGATTTGATCAGCATCGCCATGAATAACTAAGGTTGGCACATCGAATTTCTTCAGATCATCACGGAAGTCGGTATAAGCAAAGGATTTAACGCAATCATAAGTCGCTTTTGCTGAAGCAAACGAGGCGATATCGCGGTTATATAAACGCATTGGTTTGCTAACTAGTAGCTTACCCTCTGCTGGCGTAAAGAAATTCTTGGTAAAGTCGTTTAAGAAGGCAATACGATCGCCGCTGACGCCATCTAAGAATGCTTGAATATCTGCTTCTGCTAAGACCCCATCAGGATTATCATCAGCTTTGAACAGATAAGGTGGAACAGAAGAGGCGAGTACCGCTTTGCTAATGCGTTCTGAACCAAAGTTGCCTAGATAGCGAGCGACTTCGCCGCCACCCATAGAGAAGCCAACGATAGTAGCATTTTGCAGATCCAGCTCATCCATCAAGGCTTTTAGATCTTGCGCTAAGGTATCGTAATCATAACCTTCCCATGGCTTAGACGATTGACCAAAGCCGCGTCTATCATAAGTAATGACTTGATAACCAGCTGCAACGAGCGCCATCAATTGCGACTCCCAAGATCGTCCGCTAAGCGGCCAACCGTGGATTAATACCACAGGTTTGCCGCTACCTTGGACCTCATAATATAAATCGACAGCTTGATTGTCTTGCTGTGCAACGCTAACGTAAGGCATACATTGTTCCTTTTAGAATTATTATTAAAAATA
>NZ_PJBY01000082.1:0-32550 GCF_002836005.1 Psychrobacter sp. Sarcosine-3u-12 | reverse complement strand
GTTATTTTGGCCGGTGTACAGTTAATGATGCTAACGATGCTGATATTTACCTCGTCACCGTTTGAGCGTACCTTACCCAATCTAGCGGTCGATGGCGCTGATTTAAATCCTGTCCTACAAGATTTCGGTCTGATTATTCATCCGCCCATGTTATATATGGGCTATGTGGGTATGGTAGTACCTTTTGCATTTTGTATGGCGGCATTGTGGGAAGGGCGTTTAGATGCTGCTTGGACACGCTGGTCACGTCCATGGGCGCTCGCGGCTTGGGGATTTTTGACCATTGGTATTGCACTGGGCTCGTGGTGGGCCTACTACGAGCTTGGCTGGGGCGGTTGGTGGTTTTGGGATCCGGTAGAGAACGCCTCGTTTATGCCTTGGCTTGTCGGCTTAGCATTGCTGCATTCATTAGCAGTCACTGAAAAGCGCGGGGTGTTTAAAGCATGGACCATCATGCTGGCTATTTTCGCCTTTGCCTTAAGCTTGCTTGGCACGTTCCTGGTACGCTCTGGAGTCCTTACCTCAGTGCATTCGTTTGCCGCTGATCCGACGCGTGGTTTGGTTATCTTAGCTATTCTTGGCATTATCATCGGTAGTGGTCTATTAATGTTTGCCGTTCGAGGTTGGCGTTTAACCGTTGAAAGTCAATATCAGCTGATTTCACGTGAGTCCTTTTTAGTGATCAACAACGCCATCATTTTGATTGCAACCTTAGTGGTTCTGCTCGGCACCCTTTACCCTATTATCGCTGATGCCTTTGGTTTAGGACAAGTGTCCGTTGGCCCTCCTTATTTTAATGCATTATTTGTACCTTTAACGTGGCTGTTATTAATAGCTATGGGTATGGGCTCAAATATTCGCTGGAAAAAAGACACCCGTCCACTACTGGGTATAGGCATGGTCATCGCCGTTAGTAGCTTAGTATTAGCCGCCATTATTACTTACTTTGTTAATCCATCGTCTATGCTTAATATTGGTGTGACTTTAGCCGTTAGCTTTTGGGCACTGCTATGGATGGCAGTTGATTTTAAAGATAAAACTAAGAATGCGCCTAATCTTTTTAACGGTTTGCGGCAGTTGCGTCTGAGCTATTGGGGTCAACAGACTGCTCATATTGGCGTATTGGTTGCTGTCATTGGCATAGCCTTTACTAGTAGCTTGAGTACTGAGCGTGACGTAGCAATGGGTATTGGCGATACAGTCAATGTTCAAGGTTACGATTTTGAAGTAACTGAATTTTTTGAAATAAAGGGTAGTAACTTTGATGCAACGCAGGCGCAAGTCGTGGTATCCAAAAACGGTCGTGAAGTGGCGAAACTGAATCCAGAAAAGCGTACTTATATCATTAGCACTATGCCGACCACTGAGGCGGCCATTGATGCTAGCCTAATGCGCGATGTTTATGTCGCACTGGGCGAACCTATTGCCGATGGTAGTAACCAATGGGCATTAAGGATTTATGTAAAACCATTAATTCGCTGGATTTGGTTAGGGGCAATTATCATGGCTCTAGGTGGATTAATTAGCATGCTTGATAAACGATACCGCATCAAAAAAGTTAAAGCTCCATTGCTAGTTACTGGTGATCTGGCTACTGATGGAGTCAATGAGGTAGCTATTGAACAGGCAATCTCAGCATCGACGATGTCGACACTAAAGGAGAAATAAATGACTATGTCGAATAATACTCCTGAGCAAAAAAATAGCCAAAACAGTAAGCAGCGTAACCCAAAGACAATGAAAAAAAAGCAGACGAAGCTATGGTTCTTAGTTCCGCTTATCCTCTTTTTTGGTTTGGTAGTTATATTGTACATGCGCTTAGGTAAACCAACAGACATTGTGACCAATACCGCTCTTGAGCGTCCGGTTCCTACCTTTGAGCTGCCGTTATTAGCAGATACTACCCGTACTATCACCAATGATAATTTGCCGGATAAGCCGTTTTTACTTAATGTTTGGGGCTCATGGTGCCCAACTTGCGTTATTGAGCATCCGTTTTTAATGCAACTAGAAGAGCGCGGCGTTGATATCGTTGGTGTGAATTATAAGGATGAGATTGGTAATGCGCTCAGTTACTTAAACCGAGGCGGTGATCCATTTTCTATGTCTATTCAGGATTCATTGGGTCAGTTTGCTCTAGACTTAGGCATAACTGGTGCGCCCGAAACCTTTGTTGTGGATGGAGATGGCATCATTCGTCAGCATATTGTTGGTGAGGTTAATGAAGCCAATTGGCAACAGCGTGTTAAGCCGTGCCTGACCGTACTTAATGAGGCTAATAAGAACAACGATAGTCCTGATCTCATTCAGGTTGAGGAGATGTGCAAATGAACGTTATTCGAATAAGAGCTCCTCAACTAAAACCCAATATAGTTTTAAAACTAGCAAGCTTAATACTAGCGTGTCTGCTTAACATGACGGCAAACGCAGCTATTGACGTATACGATTTTGACTCACCACAGCAAGAAGCTCAGTATCGTGGATTAATAGAAGAGTTTCGCTGCCCAAAATGCCAAAATCAAAACCTTGCAGCCTCTGATGCACCGATTGCACAGGATCTAAAGCAAAAAGTCTATGATTTAATTAAAGATAGACGTAGTGATGCTGAAATACGCGTCTATATGCAAGAGCGCTACGGTGACTTTATTAGCTACAAGCCGCCTATGCGACCATCAACATGGATCCTATGGTTTTTTCCACCACTATTATTGCTCGTCTTAATTATTGGTTGGTTTTGGCAAAGTAAGCGTCGCCAAGTTGTTGCCCGTGGTCAAAGCGGCGTCACAGTGAACAGTACTGCTGCCTTGACCTCTACGGAAAAGGCTGAGCTTGATCGTCTATTATCGCAAGCTGAGAGTGTCGACCACGACATTACTAGCCTAGAGGACAAAAAATGACTCTATTTTCTACTTTTGGCTTATTTGTAACTCTAAGCTTGCTGATTGCTCTTATATTTGCGCTGATTGCTATTATGCCATGGCTACGAGCACCGCGTTTGCAGTCCAAACCAATAGACAATCAACTGCTAGATATTAATGTTGCAGTATTTCGCGAACGTTTAGCTGAGCTACAAACAGATAAAGACAGCGGTACTATTAATAATAGCCATTATCAAAATCAAAAGCTGGAGCTTGAGCGTCAGCTATTAGATGCGCAGCGTCAGATAACACCTATGGTCACCCCTGATGTCAAAAGCCGTTTAATTGTCGCAGCTTGGATCCCAATATTGGCTGCAATGGCGTATTTACTAATAGGCAATCGTACGCCCGTGTTTGATTTGTGGACAGCTGAGGACAAAGTAGGACAAGTGGCTGACGACCTATTGACAGCTAAAATTGACAAGCCGCCATCATGGGCGTTTGAAGATGGTCGTCAACTGATTAGCGCCATGCAAACCAATGTTCATCGTAATGCTGATGATCCTAATCGCTGGATGCGCCTATCCGAGCTTTTCTTATCTATGGAGGCAACTGATTCTGCGCTGGAAGCCTTATCTCGTGCCTATCGTTTAGCTCCTGAAAATGAAGAAATCGCCACCACTTATGCTCAGACTAGCTTTTTCGTTAATGAAGGTCAGTTAGACGCCAATATTCGCCGTGTATTACAAGCTATATTAGCTAAGAATCCACAGCATGAACGGGCTCAAATGCTCATGGCAATGGGTGAGACTCGTAGTAGTAACTTTGCCCAAGCGCAAGGTTGGATTAAACGCTTACAAGGCAGCATTGTGGCCAAACCAGGTGATCATACTAAAGCTTTAGCAAGCTTAGATGAGTTAAGCAACTACGTTAGCACGCAAGAAAAGCAAGCGCTAGAAGGTATTGACGTGACAGTGAAAATTAACGCTAATTTATTACCGTTAGTGAAAGCTGATGATGTGTTGTTTGTTGCGATACGTGACGTTAAAGGAGGTCCACCGTTTGCCGCCAAACGTTTACCCATTAGTATTATCAAGCAAGGTGAGGCTAGTATCCGCTTAAGCAATCTTGATGCGATGATGCCAGATCGTACGTTAAATTCAGCTCGTAGTGACAAAACTCAGTTAGCAGTCGTTGCTCGTATTAGTCATAGCGGTAATGCCATAGCAGAGTCAGGCGACTTATCGGGTAATCCTATAGTGATTAGCGCTGAACAGACTCAGGTTAATGTTGAAATCAATCAACAGATTCCCTAATAAAAAATTATTACCGTAAGTTTCATAACACCAGAGCGGTAAGTGGAGCCGTTTATAAAAGTGGCGCGATTAATAGTCGTATACCAAAAACATATACGTTTAACATTGTTCATTGTATAAACACAGATAAAGAAAACAACTATGACTGAATCTACCGACAGATTAGATAGTACTAAATTGAATAGCGTTGAATCGGCTAGTACTAATATTGCTGACAATAAAGTACCTATAGCTGTGAGTAGTACTCATCAATCGATTGACTCTAAAACCATGAATCATACGCCTAAAGCTATGTACGTGACTTCAGGCAACTCGATAACACCTAAAGGTAAGTTGAATAAAATGCCAAAAATGGTTGCCAATGGCAGTCGCGCTTTTATCTGGTATTTGTTGGCGATAATGGTATTAATACTTGATCAATGGACTAAGTGGTTGGCCCAAACCAAATTAGCGTTCAATGACCCCGTACCGGTCATTGAACCATTTCTCAACTGGACACTCGCTTATAACTATGGGGCAGCATTTAGCTTTTTAGCCGACGCTGGCGGTTGGCAGAAATGGTTTTTCTCAGGCTTAGCTTTTGTAATGGCTATCTTTTTAACGATTTATTTAATCAAAGCGCCACGTACAGCCAAGCTATTGTCTATGGGGTTGGCCTTAGTGCTTGGCGGTGCGATTGGCAACTTAATCGATCGTTTAAGAATTGGCAAAGTGGTTGACTTTATCCATGTGCATTATGCTGATGTCTGGAATTATCCTATTTTCAATGTTGCAGATATAGGTGTCTGTGTCGGTGTAGCGTTGATTATAATTGATATGATATTTTTGGAAAGTAAGCGTAATGAATAAACAAGTGAATATTGATCAGTACAAATAAAAAGAACTAGCGTCATAGCTGCTCTATACGGAAAGATACTTTTTATACTCAAGTGTGTTTATAAAAATGCGAACTGGAAGGTGATATATGATTAATACAAATACTCTCTCATTCTATATCCCAAAACCCAATGCATAATTGTATGCGAGTGAACGCAGGATGATTTTGAAGTGGCTAGACGAAGGCGTGACGTGCTAAGTGGTAGATGACAAAAACCAGTACTTCAAAGCTCTGGACAGGGCCATTATTATAAAGACATTGAATACCGCCTAAATTATTTATTGAAATAACAAAAGGATAATATAGTGTCACATGCTCAGCTAACTATCAAACAAATACATAATCTTAGAAAAAAACAAAGTGCCGCATTAAAAAGCCTTACCATTATAGGCTACCTAGAAGGCACCTCTTTCTTATTATTGCTCTGTATCGCCATGCCACTAAAATATATGCTGGACATTCCAGAAGGTGTGAAATACATCGGTATGGCACACGGTATATTGTTTATTACCTATATCATAATACTTATAGGCTCAGCTATCAAAATGAAAATGCCTCTTTGGGCAATACCTGCGGGCGTACTCGGCTCACTCTTACCTTTTGGCCCGTTTATATTCGATCATTTACTAAAAAAGAATTTACAGGAAAGTGTAAGTAAAGAAGCCTAGAACAAGCCCTGCTGCAAATGCTACAAACGTACCTTATTACTCAAGATTATTTTTCCTAACTAAATCACAAGCCGCCATCACTCATCATGGCGACAAATGAATAACATTGAGCAGAAATTAATCACAATAAAATTTTAATTCAGACCCAGTATGAATAATCTAACACTCTAGTCACTTTTCGAACTTATCTTACATACTATCGACAAACCCGTATTGTTTAAAAGCTAAACAGGTTTTGTCATCCGCGATGGATTTCCTATTATCCTAGGGTATACCCTAGCGGAACCGACTTAAAAGCCCCAAAACCCTATTAACAGACCACTCAAAACAGACTGCTATAATGGAACCACTTATATGTGCTAAAAATGAGCTTATAGCATTTGCTCAAAGCATGGGCATAAAGTCGCTGCATTCGATATATAAAATAAATCAGTTGCAACGCTAGTACGTACAAAGTTGATACAGCTGATTACTATCATAGCTAAAAAGGCAAAGTGATACTCAAATACTCAAATACTCAAATACTCAAATACTCAAATACAGGGTTTTTTTGAATCAAGATACATGATTAAAATCTATCAACTTAATGATTATATATTTGATAGCATCGCGTCTATAGAAACGTAAATTAATGTTTAAAATACTTCAGCTATTAACCCTGTTTTAAGACACGATAAACCGTAGCTACCCCAACACCAACCGCCTTAGCGATTTCCTCTTTTGTCATATTATTTTGACTGTCTAATTCTCTAATACGATTGTGTTTTGCTAGATTTGCTTTCTTACCAGTAGGTTTATATCCACTGTTTGCTAATCCCTGCTTGATACGTTCTCTACGCTTATCGTTATCAAGCTTTGCCATCGTTGCTAATAAGTCGATCAGCATATTGTTAATTACCCTAAGGATGTCGCCTGTCATACCCTCGCTAACCGTATGTGTAGTTGGTAGATCAGCCACTACCAATCGCAAACCTTTATCTTTGATGCGCTGCTTTAAGATAGCAAAATCATCCTGAGACAATCTACTCAATCTATCTACACTCTCAACAAGCAATATATCGCCTTGCTCAGCATCATTGAGTAACTTAGTGAGTGCTGGTCTATCTAACTTTGTACCACTGAAATGCTCTACGTACTCAACATGGTTATCATCATAGCTTTGGCTAAAGCTAATCAAGTCAGACAATGCTCTGGTCGCGTCTTGATCCTTAGTGCTGGCTCTCACATAAATACGAACAGTCATAACGCCACCTCTATTATTTAGACTTAATAATTAAT
Source organism: Psychrobacter sp. Sarcosine-3u-12 (assembly GCF_002836005.1). Classification (NCBI taxonomy): domain Bacteria; kingdom Pseudomonadati; phylum Pseudomonadota; class Gammaproteobacteria; order Moraxellales; family Moraxellaceae; genus Psychrobacter; species Psychrobacter sp. Sarcosine-3u-12. The sequence goes on along the minus strand of NZ_PJBY01000082.1, from coordinate 25,553 downwards.
GTTCATTGATAATAGCAAGATATTACTATCATTTAATAACATAAAAAAGTCTAATGATAGATAGGTTATCATTTAAAGGTTTTATGTTTTAGGTATAGTCTAATGGTAGATTGTCAGGCGCTTTCACTGGTTCGGTACCCTAGTGAGGACTTGAATATTAAGCTATCCTCTATGTCCTATTCTCAATTGAGTTTTTATGTCTAATATACTAAGTAATGAACCTATAATACAATACGAACCACAGAGCCTACGTCCAATAGTAGCTACTATTGGAGTACTTTTTAAAGATGGAAAGGTGCTTTTAGTACGCCGTGCTAACCCACCCGATGCAGGTCGATGGGGTTTTCCCGGTGGTAAAATTGAACGTGGGGAAACTGTTAAAGATGCTGCCGTTCGTGAACTTTATGAAGAGACAAGCATTGTATCAAAAGCCTTTAAGACATTTAACGCTGTAGACGCGTTTGACTTTGATAGTAGTGGTAAGCTTCGTCACCATTTTGTTCTTGTAGCCGTACTTTGTATTTGGGTTTCTGGTGATCCTCTAGCAGGTGATGACGCCCTAGAAGCTAGATTTTTCGATATTGAAGATTTGATCAATGCAGATTTAGCCCTTAGCTTAGATGTTAAAGAAATAGCATTACAAGCAGCTGAGTTACTCTAAAAAGTAAGAAAGTTCGATATTCTATACCCCAGGGGGAGGGTGTAAATAATTCTGTGTAAATAAAACTGTATTTACACAGAATTATTTACACCCTCCCAGTAACAGCCGATGTAGCCTTACGTTTGCACGATGCTTTAGGTATTAGTGCTGATTTACTCATGCGCGTTCAATCAAAGTACTCTCTTTGGATCGAATCGCAAAAACAACGTCCACAAATTCAGCCATTTTTTGCGAGTTGTTAGTGGTTTGACCCACTAACAACTAACACGTTGGCTATTCATTGAGTAAATCCTAAACTCAACTAATTCTTTTATTTATCAGGCAACCATTTTTCGACATTCGACGGCACATTCACGGCAAGCATCAGCACATTGCTGGCAGTATTGATGCTCATGTTGGCTACATTCATCTGCACAGTATTCACAAGCCTTGGCACAAAGCTCACAAATTTCTTTCATAAAAGGAGATTCTGTTTGCTGCATACGAGCACAGAGCTGACAAATATCTGCACAATCTAGACAACGCTGAATACATTCTCGCATCATCTCCAGATTTTCTTCTTTTAGACAGGCATTTGCACAACTGGCACAGGTAAGGTAACAGCTCATACATGCCTTTGCGCAATCTGAAAATTGGATATCGTTCATCATACTCACCTAAAGTCAATTGATTTAGGAAAATGCTAATCAAAAAAAAAGATATACACTAGGACGATTATGTAAGGGAAAGTAAAATAGTCATAGGTTTTGTTAAATGGTTTTAGGAGAGTGTAAATGCAGTGTCGATGAAGGACTGCATGAGCTGCTTTTGAAAGTCTTTGATGTCATCGAAGCTTTTCATGCTGCTGGCCATTTGCTCAGCCAGTTTCTTGATGTCAGATTGGTTAGTCATTGCTTATTCTCCTGTTAGTGGATTATAAGCAGTTACACAAAGTTTGGGAAACTCTCATGGAAAATTGCCTTTTGAGTTTGAAGCAATGTACAATGATAAGATTAACCCGTTAGGTCAGGTGGCCTAACTTAAATAAAAAGTCTCCGACAAACCCGGTACGGTTCAGATGATGCGTTCTACTACATGGATTACAGTCTTGGTTGGATTGTTCATGTTCCAAAGCTTTTGGAATGTGGCGGCGGCCTTTTGTGTCCATGAACAACAGCCTCAATCACAGCAGAGTTATCATTTTGGTCATCACCAAAATACCTTGTGTGCCAGCGATAGTCGTCAACACGATCATAATGGACAGTCAGAAAACATAAAAACATTCAGTAGCGATTTAGAAATCGGTGAAGATCATCAAGATCATCTACCATCGATGATGCATTTGATTGTACAAAATGAAAAAGTAGATGTGTTTCATCCAAGCTCTGAAGTTAAAGTGAATCCACAATTTCATTGGAAAAACAGCTATCAGGCTCCTGACCTGTTTCAACAAAGCCTACCTCCCGAATTTTCCCCGCTCATGGTGGGGTAGCCTAAAACATTCCCACCACTTTTATTATTTAAATAAGTGGGAAAAATCATGTCTTCACAATCAATTATACTCTTGCGTCATAGCTTGGTTGCTTGTATATGTGCAGCGGCTATGCAATATAGCTATGCTGAAAACGTTACCAGCTTTGAATCCGCTTTAGCAAAAGTACAAAGTTACCAGACTCAAGACAAGCCGTGGCAACAAGTTCAGCAAATATCTGAATTGAATATTCAGCAAAGTCGGTTATGGCAGAATCCAAGTATAAGTTTAGAACAGTCTGGCTTTGGCTCAGGTCAAGAACAGGAATTCAATGTTGGCGTTAGTCAACCTCTAGATCTATTTGGTCAGCGTAAGCTGAACCGGGTGATTGCCAATACCTCGAATCAACAAATCCAATTGCAACAGCAATTATGGAAGGCACAAAGCCAACTGATTGTTAAATTTGCATGGTCGCAATTTGCACTTGCTGAGGTTGAGCAGTCTGCTTATTCAGTACAGTTAAAAACAAGTAAAGTCAATCTGGACAGTGCCCAGAAACGCTATCAGGCAGGCAGTATTGCCCTGGTTGATTTTGAGCGTGCCCAAATTGAAGCGCTAGAAATCCAACGACTTTATGAGCAAGCGATGCTGAATAAACAAGCTGCCGGTCGTCAGCTGTCTAATTTGTGGGGGGGAGAAACATCTTCACATCTTCAATTGAATAAAACCGCTATCCCTTGGCCAGAGCAAAGTCTCCAAACTGTGCAACGGTATATTGCTGAAGGGTGGCTAGAAAAATTCTATGCCTTGAACATTCAGCAATCGGATCATCAAATTGAAAATTTAAGAATTCAGGCACGTCCCAATCCGACTTTAAATGTAGGCATGAAACGTAGCAAAACCCCTAATGGAAGCAACGATACGACTTTAGCAATCGGCGTGGCTATTCCACTGAATATTTTCAATCGCCAGCAATATGCGATCCCGATGGTCCAGCAACAGCAAATATTGCTGAACCAACAGCAGCAGCGTGAGCTGAAGCAACAAATACTCGATATTGCCAACAGCATGCATCAGCTCAAAGGTTTACGTAGCCAGTTCGATGCCACAACAGCACAAGTTACTTTGGCGACCAAAGTTCAGAGCCGTACTTTACTAGGGTTTCAGGCAGGGAAACTGTCCATTACCGACGTTCAGCAAGCAACCACCCAACTGCAGAATCTTCGATTGGGTCAATTACAAACTCTACGTCAAGCTTGGCAAACTGCCCTAGCAGCTGAGGCACTCAGTATTGGCACAAGTTATGAAGAAATTAGCCGTTCGGATGCCTATACACAACTGAATAAAAAGGCAGTCGAAGCATCGCAAAATTTAATCAATGGGGGAGCACGATAAAATGAACGCCAAGCAAAACGGAAAAATATCCCAGTCTCTCATGATTGTAGTTTTGATTCTGATTACGGTCTTGGTCAGTCTGGCTATTTGGTTAAGTTCAAAAAAAACTGAATCTGAGGGGCAGGGTTATGATGAGGGAAATGCCGAATATTCTGATGAAGATAGTTCTGAAGAAGGACATGCTGAAGAAGGCGAAATACAACTGACCAGCCAACAAATGGTTGAACAAGGTTTAAAAGTTGCTGTTGCATCCACAGGATTGGTTGAAAAGCTGACAACCCTGCCAGGTAAATTGGTGGTGAATACCGATCAACAAGCGCATATATCGCCTAATTTTAGTGGTTATGTCGAGCAGATCAATGTGGCTTTAGGACAGAGCGTGCAAAAAGGACAAACGCTGGCTGTACTAACCGTGCCTGAACTGATCGACCAACAGGCAAATCTGCGTATGGCACAGGTGAATCTGGATTTGGCCCGTAAAGATTACCAGCGCGAACAGCAACTCTGGTCACAGGGGGTTTCTGCCAAACAGGATTACCAGCGTGCCGAAAATGCCTACCGTCAAGCGCAGATTACTGTCCAGTCCTCACAAGCACGTTTAAATGCATTAGGTGCAAGTGGCAATAACAATGGGCGTTTTCTGATTAAAGCACCGATCTCTGGGGTGATCAGTCAAAAAGATATTGTGGTCGGTGAAAATGTGCAACTGGCTAATCAGCTCTTTGTCATTGAACAGCTGAAAGATTTATGGCTTGAGTTTAATTTGCCGAATCAATTCTCAGGTCAACTGCAAGCCGGGCAAAAAATTGACTTTAAAGTGAATGATTCAGATCAAAGCTATAAAGCTACTGTACAAAGCTTAACCTCTCAGGCAGATGTACAAACAGGGCGTCTGGTGGTGCGCGCAAAACTCGATGCGCAAGCTACTGAGTTGCGTTCTAATGTGTTAGTGAGAGTGTTGATTCCGGAAGCTACAGCAAAATCAGCCCTTCGGATTCAAAAGTCTGCGCTGCAAAGTATTGAAGGTGAAGACAGTATTTTCATCGTAGATTCAGAACAAAAAGGTCAAGTCCACTTAAAAGCACAGAAAGTGCAATTGGGGCAGGCTTCAAGTGATGGACAATGGCTTGAAGTGATTTCTGGGCTGACTGAAGGGCAGAAGTATATCGCTCAAGGCAGTTTCTTGTTGAAATCTGAATTAGAAAAAGACGAGGCAGGCCATGGACATTAATTCTGATCTACCAAAACCAGAAGGTTTATTCGAACGAATCATTCAGTTTTCCATACAAAATGCGATTTGGGTGTTGCTCTTTGCCTGTACCTGGATTGCGGTCGGGGTGTATAGCTATCAGAAACTCCCGATTGATGCTGTACCCGATATTACCAATACCCAAGTCCAGCTTAATACTCAAGCCAAGGGTTTTACTGCGCTTGAAGTCGAACAGCTGATTACCTATCCCATTGAAAATGCCATGGCTGGCATTCCGGATCTGGAGCTTACCCGTTCCATATCCCGTTATGGACTCTCTCAAGTCACCATTGTCTTTAAAGATGGGACTGATATTTATTGGGCCCGTCAGCAGATTAACCAACGGACACAGGAGGCGCAATCTGAGTTGCCTGCACAAATCGCACCGACGATGTCCCCCGTTTCTACGGGTCTCGGTGAGATTTATCAATGGGTACTGAAGGCAGATCCGAATGCGAAAAAGCCGGATGGAACTGCATACACGCCGATGGATTTGCGTGAGATTCAGGACTGGATTGTGCGTCCTCAACTGCAACGTGTTAAGGGAGTTGCAGAGGTCAACAGTATTGGTGGTTTTGAAAAAACCTATGTGGTCTCTCCCGATTTAAACCGGATGCAGCAACTGAATATCTCATTAGAACAACTGCAACAGGCTTTAGCGCAAAATAATGAGAACCGAGGTGCAGGTTATATTGAAGACAATGGTCAGCAACTGACGGTACGTGTACCGGGTGCATTCAATGGGCTTTCTGATATTGAGAACACCATGCTGGGTAGCCCAAATGGCAGCCCAATTCGGGTTGGTGATATTGCGCAAGTCTCTATTGGGCATGATTTAAGAACCGGTGGGGCAACCTATAACGGCAAAGAAACCGTTTTAGGGGTTGTCATGATGGCGATGGGTGGAAATAGCCAGACTGTTTCTAAAGCTGTGGATGCCAAGCTTCAAGATATTCAGAATAGTTTGCCTAAAGGGGTAGTGATTGAAACGGTGTACGACCGTACTATCTTGGTTGAGAAGGCGATTAAAACCGTTCAGAAAAACTTGGTAGAGGGAGCAATCCTGGTCATCATCATTCTGTTCCTGTTTTTAGGGAATATCCGTGCTGCCTTGATTACTGCCTGTGTCATTCCACTCTCTATGCTGTTTACCTTAACCGGGATGGCACAGCAAAATATCAGTGCCAATCTGATGAGTTTAGGTGCACTCGATTTCGGCATCATTGTCGATGGTGCTGTGGTGATTGTCGAAAACTGTATCCGGCGTTTAGCCCATACACAGCAACTGTTAAAACGACCTCTCACACAAAGTGAACGCTTTAAGGAAGTTTTTCTGGCTGCCCGCCAAGCACGTCGTCCTCTTATTTTTGGTCAGCTTATTATTTTGGTGGTGTATTTGCCGATTTTTGCTTTAAGTGGTGTGGAAGCAAAAATGTTCCATCCGATGGCATTGGCAGTGGTACTCGCCCTTGTTGCAGCCATTATTTTATCGATCACCTTTGTGCCTGCTGCTGTGGCATTGTGGGTCAAAGGCGATATTCAAGAAAAAGAAAGTCGTTGGATGTTATGGCTAAAAGCTAAATATCAGCAAACTCTTGATATTTCGTATCAATACAAAGCAGTTGTGCTGACTTTTGCACTGTGTTTATTAGTGATTACGGGATTTATCAGTACCAAACTCGGCAGTGAATTTGCACCACAGCTCAGTGAAGGAGACTTTGCGATACAACAGTTACGTTCACCAAGTACAGGCTTAGAAGAGTCTTTACGTATTCAGGAGAATACTGAAAAACTTCTTTTAAAGAGTTTCCCTGAAATTAAGGCAGTATTTGCCAGAACGGGTACAGCCGAGGTTGCAACAGATGTCATGCCACCCAATATTTCAGATGGCTATATCATGTTAAAGCCTCGTTCAGAATGGCCAAATCCTAAAGAAAGTTTAGATGAATTACGTGGCCGTATGGTGACGTATTTAGCCACGATTCCAGGCAATAATAGTGAATTTTCACAACCGATTGAACTCCGATTTAATGAATTGATCTCAGGTGTGCGTAGTGATGTTGGTGTGAAAATCTTCGGTGATGATATGAATGTCCTCAATACTGAGGCGACTAAAATCTCCAAAATCATTCAGCAAATATCGGGTAGCAGTGCCGTGAAAGTTGAGCAGACCTCAGGTTTGCCATTACTGAATGTCGAGGTAAATAAAACTTTGGCTGCACAATATGGTTTGAGTGTGCGTTCAATTCAAGACCTTGTGGCAACCAATATTGGTGGACAAAGCGTGGGAGAGATTTTAGAAGGCGATCGTCGTTTTGATTTTGTTATCCGTCTTGGAGAGCAAGACCGTAGTGTCGCATCTGTTTCCCAGTTACCTATTCAGCTTCCAAATGGTGGCAGTATTTTATTGTCGGATGTCGCGCAAGTCTCGACCATTGAAGGAATCAACCAAGTCAGTCGAGAAAATGGTAAACGCCGAGTTGTGGTTACAACGAATGTTGAAGGGCGTGATTTAGGGTCTTTTGTTTCTGATGTACAGACACAGCTCAAAGCATACACTTTGCCAAGTGGTTATTGGATAGAATATGGCGGTCAGTTTGAAAATTTGGCTTCAGCCAAAGCACGGATGCAAATCGTGATTCCACTGGCTTTAATCACTATCTTTATTTTACTGATGGCGGTCTTTCACAATGTCAAAGAAAGTCTATTGGTCTTTACCGGGATACCCTTTGCCTTGACCGGTGGTGTGCTGTTCCTTTGGCTAAGGGATATTCCATTATCGATGTCAGCTGGAATTGGCTTTATTGCCTTATCTGGTGTTGCAGTCCTCAATGGACTGGTAATGCTGACCTTTATTAAGGAATTAAGGGACAAATATCCAGTGCATAAAGCCGTGTGGCAAGGGGCTATTTTGCGCTTAAGACCAGTGTTGATGACAGCTTGTGTGGCTTCACTGGGTTTTGTACCAATGGCGCTGTCAACCGGAACAGGGGCTGAGGTTCAACGGCCACTGGCAACCGTAGTGATTGGCGGGATTATCTCTTCAACATTACTAACTTTGGTGCTGTTACCCGTGCTTTATCGTTGGATAAATGAAAAAAAAGTTTCTTAATCCAATAGATTAGTCGATTTACAGCAGAGATATTGGCTGTTATCCAATATCTCTGCTCATCATAAATAGAATAAGGAAAATATTTTATGTCAGAACATCATGATCATAGCCATGCGGTTGTTACTGAAGAAAATAGTAAGAAGTTAATGGTTGCCTTAGGTTTAACGACTACTTTTTTAATAGTAGAAGTTGTCGCTGCTTTTGAGACCATCCCGAATTCTGTGTAACTGCCGTTTAGATTAAATGCTTGCTGATACGGTCATCAAACATAATCATAAAACGATTCAGAGCAGACGTCCAGTTACGGATTGGCATCGACCACGAGCCCATCCTGGATTTTGTGTAACTTCTATTTGCTAATAGGGTATAAGAAGTTACACAAAGTTTAGGAAAGTCCCTTTTTTATACCTATCGCTCAACCAATTTTTCCTCAATCATTTCAGTCAACAACTCAGTCACCGTTTTTCGGCTTTCAAGCGCGTACCGCTTGAGCGCAATGTGTTTATCTTCATCTAAATTAAAATTCACGCGTACCGTCTTTTTGGGACTGTCCGTCACATCTGATAGCGCTAACTGATCCTTAACGTTCTTACTAGGACGACCTGCTGATAAACTCATGACTTACTCCTCACCAAAAAATGTTTGAACCTCACTGACCAATGCGGTTATCTCTTGTATCGCATTGCTATTAGGCGATTCGGTATCAAATACTGTCTTACCAAGGGCAGCACTGTTAGGATAAGCAACACGCTGCATCACTCTGGTCTCTAATACCGGAATATTATAATCAAGCAGCGCGGTTGCAACCTCTTTACCAATATTGGTATTTTGAATGGCGCGTGAGACAACAAAGGCTGCCTTTAGTTGGCCATCCATCATCTCAATACGCTGCTGCACTAAATCAACCAAATCGCTGGTCGCCCAGATATCATAGGGGCTCGGCTGCACCGGAATCAATATAAAATCAGCCGCTTTTATAGCAGAAATAGCCAGACTAGTAGCTTGCGGCGATCCATCGATCACCACATAATCTTTATCAGAGACGTTTTTTAAATCTTTATCAAGTGTTGGTCTATCGAGCCCAATCACCGGTACCGGATTGTCTTCATCAACTGCTCTCCAGTCACGCGCACTGCCCTGCTGGTCACTATCCACCAACAAAACACTATGGCCTTTTAGCTGTAAGCCACGAGCCAAATGCGTTGCGATGGTAGTCTTACCGCTGCCACCCTTTTGATTTAATACCGCGATTACCTTCATAAATACAGATCCCTGTAGTATGTATTGAGTATATAAGTATATAAGTATATAAGTATATAAGTATATAAGTATATAAGTATATAAGTATATAAGTATAACTAAAAATGTACGTCACATTACTACTAATAGCAATACTTCATAGTAAAAATAGCATCACCTTTTCTAACTAGCGTATATCCATCATGATAGACGTCCTGTATCAAAGACAGCATAACGAACTGCCTACTACCAGGTAAATTACCGCTGTTGAATATCAATTTGAGCTACTAAAAGGAATACGTTAGCCACTCATATTCGTTATAATCTGCTCACCAATCAAAACCACCAATCGTTAATGAGGAAACCACTATGGTGAAGTGTCACTTATCGACCATCATGGGCGAAAGACGCCTTAAAATTGCCGATGTCGCAAGGGATACTGGCATCAATCGTGGCACCATTACTCGCATGTATCATGAAGAAGCCACCCGAGTTGATCTAGATGTCATCGAGTCTTTATGCACGTATCTTAGAATCAATGTTGGTGATTTATATGAAATCATAAATGAGGACAGCAGTGAGTCGCCTGAGTGAACACCTTCGCTCATAAGACATTATCACCTTTAAAAGTATAAAAAGACCTACAGAAGGTTATTTTCTCTTGCGATAGATTAAAATATAGGTATAATTTGACCTGTAGTAAGTCATTTTATCCATTATTTATACACAATAATCTGCAGGAGAATACTAATGAATAACAATCTATCGCGGCTCAACAGCTGCGCTTGGTTTAGTGAACAGACTAAAAATTTAGCCTCTAAGCTGTTATTCAGCTTACAAGTACAGCAAGGCGTACAACTGGCATCATTACTTGGTGTTGACGCTATTCTTTATAATGATGAAGCGATTTATGTCTGGGTGCAACGACAGCTGGATGATGGTCTTATCGTTGACGACTACACTTTAAGCATCCTTGAAACTGCTTTTATAGAGTTGGTCACAGCTTACACTGACCAAGCAGCCTAGTCACTTTAGCTTATATTTACAGACTTCTTGTTTAACAAGAAACAATAACCCTTAAAGCCAGATAAAGTGTCATTATCTGGCTTTTTAATATAGACAAAGATAACGACAATCAAACAAGCCTTTTTTCAGTCTTATATGTTTCAGAAGACGCACTTTTGGGCAATATAGCTCACTATTGCCATACGTCTTTACTCAGTCGGCTTTGCACGCGGCACCCCAGCTATTTTATAATAAACAAAGCCTCTCTCATCTCTCAAAACACTCTTACTGTCTGCTCTAACGCACCAGCTGATTGCATCAGGCTGCTCTTTATTAACATCACAAGCCAAAATAAACTGCGCACTTTGAGCATTATTAAAGGCCTGTTTCCAACCCGTTTCAAGCTCATCGATGCCGCGCTGTAGCTCTGCTTGCTGGTATTTCATCTCTGCAATCTCATCAAAGCTTGGCACATACCAAAATACCAGAGCCACCAAACTTATTATCACAGCCATCGTACCCGCTGCGACAGCGGCTGCAATCCTTTTAATACTCATAGTCTCAATGGACTTATGAATTTTGTCCAAGTCTTTACTAGCTCTACCCTCGACCTGCTCAATCCGCGTTTTGGTGGTGGTCTCAAAGGTCTCAATATCTTCAATAATCTGCTTATGACCAGCTTGGTACTGATTGGTGAATAGGGCTAGATTGTCAGCGCTTGCGCTAAGTTTATCAGCAACTCCTTGCATGGTACTGATTTGTACCTCTATGCTATCGTTTTTAGCAGTGACGACCGACTCTACAGCCGTATCAATCTGCTGTTTCATATCGGTGATGATGCCCGCTATTTTGTCATCATAACGACGCGGCATCTCATTGTCAGTGAAAGCCGTCACTGCTGCTTGAAGCTGCTTTAACACGAGTTCTTGATACTGGCTCAATGCCTGCGAAGTCGTGCTTGCGCTACTACCTAATTCTTCAATGGCAGAAGACACCTCATTCACCTTGCTATCAATACCGCTAAGCGAACGCTCAAGCCGCCTCGCTACCGCATCATCGGCTCGCTTAATCAGCTCACGCAAGGCCCCAATGACCGGAGTCAATGAAGTCACTAGGTTAACAAGTTGATCGTGTATGTCTTGCTCATTGCTATTGTCTTTATTCATGGGGTACTCATTATTATAATGCCGCCTAAAATGGGCGTGGTGAGGAGTAGCGGCGTGTTTGTGCTTGTTCATGCGCTTGGATGGCGTTCTTCGTTTTTTGCAGGTGATCTGTCACAGTTTGTGTGAGCGTTGCCCCATCTATGGTGATAGCAGGAACGTGCTCAAAGCGCTCATTGATCTGGGTTAATACCTCGACCTTATCTTGATTGTCAGGCAAGCGCTCAAGCTGTTGCCATAGCGTCGTTGCTGCCTTCTGCACCTGCGTTGCAATTTTTTTGGCATCGGTGTCTCGTAAACTTTTTTGTAGTGTCGTAAAGCTGTCAGTGTGTTTTAGAGTAGTGAATATAAATGCTTGTGCGGCAACCGCCTCAGCCGCGTTGATCACTTCGATCGGTGCATCAACGGCCTTAAAATCAAGGGCATCAACGCGGTCACGCACCCGTACCACTAAATTGTCAAATCGATCTCGATATGCTTTGGTCTCATTGATTCGCTGACGCTTAAGAGATGCCTGCTGCCGTCTCTGTTGTAAAGCTACTCGCCGCCTGGTTAAAGCCTCCTCTCGTGCGCGCTCAGCCTCTTCCTTAAGCTTTGCTTGCTCATGTGCTTTATTGAGCTGGTGGTGAAGCACCATCGTACGGTTGCGCCAGTCATCAAGCCGATCTGCGTTCAATTGAGTGGTCTTGGTACGGGTAATCTCATCGTATAGGTCATCATCTTGCACAATCACAGCTTCACTTTGATCCAGTAAGGCGATACGCTGCTCATAAAACGGCGACAGGCGCTGATAGGTTTTTTGACTGGTATTAATTTGCTGCTTTAACTGTTTGATGTCGTTATCATTGGCAGTCTTAAACGCTTTAACATCAGCGGTCAATGCCGTTAAACGAGTGTAAGCATCCGCGTCTACCTCTACTGCTTTTAACGTACTGAGCGCCTCACGCTCTTTTTGAAGATATTTAAAGCGCTCAACATCCAGATCTGCAAATGCGGCAAACTTATGATAAGTGTCCATGTTATTGGTGACGTCTATCTCTTGTAGATCCGCAAACGCTTGATCCCACTGTAAGGATAAGTCGGATTTTTCAATATCAATCTCATCAAGAGCTTTAAAGCCAGTCGCCAGTTTATTCAGCTTTGCGGCAAAGGGTTTTAGCGTGGCCTTCAACCCTTTGTAGTCCGCAATGACTTCATTATTAAGCGGGATCAGCTTTTTTAAAACCGTTTTATTGTTCAGCACCGTTTTATCAATCTGTGACAGCTGCTCTTCAAGACGGCTAACAGCGCGGCCTGTTTGTAGGGTATCATCTTGTCTAAACTCCTCAACCAACGCTAAAGCCGCCTTTAGTGCCTCACTTTGCTCTTTTGTGCTTATCTGCCTGGCAAGCTCAATCATTTTTTGGCGGGGGTCACTAAAATCCTGTCCCACCTCCTCGGTGAACCGCTGGGTACTCTTAATGTTTTTATCAATAGTAATAATCTGTTTAGACTGGTGCGCTAACTCTTCATGCAGCGCATCAATGGTTGAAAATAAGGCGCTGCGTACCATCTTTTTTTGACTCACAAAGTCGGCTGAGATTGCTAAAAGCTCATCAAGTGCGTGATCATTGGCCGCATCACTATGCGTCTGACTGTTACTTTTAGGGATAGCGGGTTCAAGTTCAACGGCAGGATCTACAAATCGGATATTACTGAGCTCAATTCGCGCAAAGGGTTTACGCTTTTTATAATGTATTGTGACGCCGTTAACCTCTTGTTCATTGCTTTCTAGGTCAATACGTCCCTTGTCGTCGTACTCAATTACTAAACCATTTTTTTCAATGTAAGCATTGATCTCATCAATCGTCTCGTTGTATTCGTGAATCACTGAACGATTGCCTTTGAGAATATCCTTATATAGTGATTTACCCAGTTTCATTTTTGGCAAACGATTGATGCCCAGCTCACGGTAGGATTTCTCACTAATGGTTTTATTCTTAGGCAGTAGCTCATTGGCCATATCCGCCCAAAGGGTGCGTTGATATTTAAGCTCATCGCCGCGTCCGTTTAACCCCTTAGATAACCGCTCCTCCGTTGACCACTGCAACCAATTCTTGCGTGCTGATAAAGCATAACCCTCAACATCCGCTACTATCTCACGGCTTGAGAGTAAAATATGGGCATGAAAGTTACGACTGGTCAGCTCAACCACTTCAACCTCCCCCACATGTTTCTCGTGACTGTGGGGCCGATGAATGGCCACATCGACAAGCACGTTATAGCGATCAGATAAGGTTTGAGCGTAGCGCTCGGCCAGAACTATACGCTGATCCGCGGTGATCCCATCAGGAAACATCACGTCAATCTCAGTACCCAATTGCGCGTTTTTACGAGTCTCAATGCGTTCGATATCATTCCAAAAACCCTCACGTGTCACTGCTAGATCCCCAGCAAGAGTTGGCGTTATCAACGCCGTATGCATCACATTTTTCTCAATAACTTGCGTGTATTTAGTACCATCACTGTCCACTAAATTTAAGATTTTGTCTTTAGCTTTACTGGTGTAATCGTGGACGACTCCTGACTGCTCATCAACCAGTTTTGAGCCAGAATTATAAGCCGACTTTGCCACCACGCTATGATTTTTCGCCTTACTAACGGCGCTAACTGACAGGTGAAACCCTTTATTATTCATAGCAAAAAAACCCAATATTGAGAGATGATTTTTTGGGGGTTGTAGGGGGTTCGCCCCCTGCCGAACGACGGAGTTTATGTAAAAAATAGTACCCCTTGTGGGTCTTTTTTACATAAACTCCTAAGTTCGCTCTTAACAGAGGGTTAAAATACTACTGCGCCCACGAAACGATGTGGTCTTGTGTATTTTACTACCTTGCATACCTATGTATGTACTGCTAGGATCAACTCTATCATAGTTGGCTAAAAAAAGGATGAGGTAATGTCAGTAATATCAGATGATTTATTCGCAAATAAGATTAAGCAATTACAGGCTCTTAAAAAAGAGATTGATCAGGACAGGCTTGAAGCACATAAAATATTGGGGGAGTGGTTGGCCAACGCATTAGACGATGATGATAATCATGAACTGCAAGCTATTTTTTTAGACGCACACGATAATGAAAAATATGCTCGTTTGAAAAAGCACCGTGAATTTTTGAAAGCAATTGCCAATAAAATACAAAGTAAAGCTGAGGTGGTACCAAGCAGCTTTACACCACCTAAAAACAGTCAGGACAGTGACCACGGTTCATTGCTTGATATTTATTCATCATCACAGTAGCTACTCGAAATCGCCTAATTGAAGGTACAGCTGGATCGTCTACTAATTAGCGAAAGGTTAGGAGACGGTTATCGGCTGTTTTAAGCGTTTTAGAATAGCTTTAGCTACCATCGTATCGGACAGAGCGTAAAACGTATATAAGAGTGGTTTCTAGGCTTTTTAGCAACGGTTTGATAAGTGTTTACAGATGTGTCGATAATGGCTACTGAAAATGAAGACAAACTATCTACAAAAAATGAGACTGATATTGAGAATGTGAAAACAGGGTTGTCCAGAATGACAGATGAAGATATTCAAAATATCTTTGACCATGCTTTTGAAGATTTTCAAAGATCCAAGCTTGATCCGAACTATGTGAACGAGGATTAACATCAAGTAAATGGACAATTGCATTCTGAGCTACTGATAAGTTTTATAAGTGATTGGTCGATCAAATTATCATCTTAAATCCGTCGGTTTTTTGGTTTTTTTCCTATTATTTAATATAAAAACATATTTTTTACTTTTAAAGACTTTTAAAGACTTTTAGGACGCTCTCAGACCTTACCAATTAAGGGCTTCAAGATCTATAAAGCTACAATCAGCTAGGTTAATGCTACAATCAGCTAGGTTAATGCTACAATCAGCTAGGTTAAAAGCTACAATCAGCAGGTATTATGCTACAATTAGATAGATTTGAGCATTAAGGCGTAGATATGACTAACCAAGTTGGTTTATATGAGAAGAAATACCCTGCAAATTGGGTTGTTATGCAAAATCGTATTCTACAAGCGTTTTATGAAATGACACTTGATGAAAAACGGTTGCTGTTGCTTGCTAGTTCAGTAGTGCGTTTGATAGATGCCACTGAAAAAGACACTATAGAGATAACCGCGAAAGCATTTGCAGAGGCTTGCAACATTCAAGTGGATTCTGCTTATACTCAATTAAAAGATGCTAGTGAAACGATGATGAGGCGATTTTTTAGCTATAGAAATGAACGCGGTAGCCGTGTCAATGTACAGTGGGTCATCAGATCAATATATGAAGATGGCTATGTGTCTCTATGTTTTACAGATGAAGTGCTACTGATGTTGAAGGTTTTTGATGAAAATAATCCATTCACTAAATATAAAAAAGAAGATGTACTTAAACTGAAGGGTGAATATTCAATAGATATATACCATCTGGCCAAAAAACATGAGGCAATGAGCTCGTGGACAATGTCACTTGAAGAAATTAGAGAGGAGCTAGCTCTTTCTAAATCTTACGAACGTATTAACAACCTAAAAAGTCGAGTCATCAACCCAAGCGTTGAAGAAATAACAGAAAAGTCAGATATTAAAATCACCTATGAAAACGTTAAACGTGGTCGTACCGTCACAGGACTAAAATTTAATGTCAAAGCTAAGCCCACCAAGAAAAAAAGTCTGGAGGACTTAAATCAGAATAATGAGAATAGAGATATACCATCCTTAACCGTCAAACAGATCGACCGTTTTGCGCCTCTATTGGCTAACTATGCCCCATTTGGTAGCTATGCGCCTTCAGGAAAAAGTACCCAAGAAGTGATCAGCTGGTTACACACTCAATTAAGAGATGAAGCTTTTTTAAAGACCCACAAAAAGCACTTACTGGCGATAGGCTATACGTTCCCTAAGCAGAAATCATAATATGAAAAAAGCATGCTTAGTAGTTTTGGCATTACAAATGGTTTATATTGTACGTACATATATAAGCCATTTGTAATGCCATGACGACAACCAATTATAATATCAGGCTCGATCAAGAGCTCAAGGATAGCGCCTTTGCCGTGTTTGAAAGCTATGGATTAACGCCGTCTCAAGCAATCAAATTGTTCTTAACTCAAGTGGCGCAAACCAATACCGTGCCGTTATCCTTTGATTATCAAAAACCCTCTAATCTTAATACGCCGCCACAAACTTCTGCGGGTGATTACGGATTGAGCGGCCAGCGCCATAAATAAATCAGTGTAAAATATCTGTACAGATATAAGTACAGATATGGTATATAATATCAGTCATACAAATAAAGATGACCAAACACGGAGTAATCGTTATGGATGTTGTGAACTACACTGATTTTAGAAAGGGCCTAGCCAAATATATCGATAAGGTAGATACCGACAAATCGCCGATCGTGATTACTAGACAAAACGCCAAACCTGCGGTACTCATGAGTTTAGAAGAGTTTAATTCATATGAGGAAACGCTTCATCTGCTAAAAAGCCCCACTAATGCCAAGCGCCTCAGACGCTCTATAGCCGATGCTAAGGCGGGTCGTTTAATCGAGCATGACATCAATACGGATGACGCATTATTGACTTGTGATGATGAGGTGGACGCTTGATCTTATCTTGGACACAGGATGCGTGGGAGGACTACGAATACTGGCAAAAAACCAGCAAAGAGAAGGTCAAGCAAATAAGTAAGCTGATTAAAGCCATCAAACGTGACCCATTTGAGGGTATTGGTAAACCTGAACCACTCAAACACGATCTGGCAGGCTATTGGTCGCGTCGCATTGATCAAGAGCATAGACTGGTTTATGAGGTTCAAGATGATGCCATTATCATCGTTCAGTGCCGATATCATTATTAAGTAAACAGTGTTAGTTCACAAAAGTGCTTGATCCTAAGAATCAGGCACTTTTTTATTTTCCATTCTGGCTATGTGTCCTAAAACGAACGAGAAAGCTCTGTAGAGACGTCTAAATATATTGGTTAGTATTTCGACCTAAACATTCGATAACAAACCTTATGTGGTCATACGACGCCATATAATTGCTAATAATGACTATACCTCTGATCACGTTACCACAGATTGACTTCCTCCCCGACCTAAAGGAACGGGGATTCCTACTAAAGACGGCCAAGCCCGACCGCGAGAATGTTTTTTGCTCCATTAACATCTCTGTTATGGGTCGTTTTACAAGAACGACAAAACCATGCTCTTATACCAAGACCTTCTCTACCTTTCGGACTGTCTTGGCGAGAGCCGCAACACGAGCAGGTTTGGGTGGTGTACGCTTCATTGACTTCGATATAGTGGCAACCTGCGTTCGCGCATTTATAATCCAGTTGCCGCTTAATCTCAAACCAACCAGCATCATAGACGGATTTGGCCAGTTTGGATGAAGTGAATGAGTTTGATTTGATTTTACCAACAACGATTAAGCTGTTGGCTTTGACAAGCTTTGATGTGAATTTATGAATCAGATCTTGGCGGGTGTTTTTAATCTTGGCATGAATGACCTTAACCCGTTTTTTGTTTTTGGCACGTTGAGCGATGGCCAGTTTTTCTGCGTATTGATGGGTGACTTTGATTTGTAGCTGATCACCCTCACTACTGACTGCGGCATCTTTACAGCCTAAATCAATACCGACTTGGCCCGTACCACAAACTGTTTTTGGAAATTCTTTGACGGTGATACAGGCGTACCAGTGACCTCGTGCATCTTGTACCAGCTCACAAGTATTGATGGTATAGAGCGAGAGGTTATAGCTATCCCACAAATCAATGATCAGCTTTTTGCCTTTAGCGAGGCTTAGCTGAATAGTAGATTTAAGGCTTTTCTTGCCTGACTGACGGGTTGTTAGGTGCTTAATGGCGGTCTTTTTAAACGGAATCCAGCCCAAGCTTCTTCTCTTGGCTTTTGGGTTATTGGTACGCCAGTTGAGTTTGGCTTTTTTAAACTGTTTACGGGATTTAGCGTGAACCTCACTGATCGCTTGCAAGGTTTGACTGTGCAGATTCAGGTATTCACCCGCCCCTTTAGTATAAGCGGCCAAGTCATAGGCTGAAAAGAATTTGCCCGTGCGCTGTAAATGTTTAAAACTTAGCTCATTGACGTAGTTCCAGACAAAGTTGACTGCCCCAGCTAAGATATTGAGCTGAGTGGCGTGTTTGTCTTTGATGCGTAGTTTGAGCGTTTTCATGGAGTAATTATGATCTCAATGCAGTTGGGTATCAAGGGGTTCGCCATACTGGGCGACAACGACTGACGCCTGATATCCACGCCCTAGAAGGACGTGGTTTTACGGCGTTAGATGATAAAATAGACGAATTACCGCCACTAACTGCTAAGCAGCAAGCAGACTCAGAGCATCTAGCCACGCTTAGCGATGACGACATTGATTTATCGGACATTCCAGAAGTCACCGACTGGTCAGGCGCGATCCGTGGCAGTATCAAATCTCAAGCGTTGTCTACGGAAACCAGTGTCATTAGCCCAAGTATCCTTGCCAAATTCAAGGACAGAGCTAAGCAAACAGGCGGTAACTATCAAGACATGATCAACGATGCCCTAGAAGAATACCTAACCGATCACTAGGCATTAAATAACAAGCACATGACCTCAAGATTACTTGGGGTTTTTTTACATTCTATATTGTAGTATGTTGTATATTGTAGTATATTATATACAACATACTACAATATACTATTAAGGGATACAAAATCATGGCACTCACGATACAAGATATTCATGCAGCAGCAGACCAATTACAAGAGCAAGGGGTTAAGCCGACACTGGCAGAGGTGCGTAAGGCGCTAGGCGGTGGATCATTCACGACTATCAGTGATGCTATGCAAAGCTGGAAGCGAGAACAGCAAGAAGAGCAAGAGCTACAGCAAGTAGACTTACCTAGTGGTATCACAGAACGCTTGCACACGCTTGGGGCTGATATGTGGCAGACGGCTATTGATATGGCTAATGATAGATTGTCTAAAGAGCGTGAAGCTTTAGAGGTGGTTAAGATCAAGGCACAAGCAGAGATGGACGAAGCGCAAGAAGCGGTTAAGACCTTGGAGGGGGAACAAGCGGATTTACTACAGCAACTGGACGAGGTGACCGGCACTGCGGAAACAGCAACTAAAAGCGCACAGCAAGCCACAGCTGACCATGACGCTACCAAACAGACGCTATTAGATACTAGGCATGAATTAGAGCTTGAACGCACTAAGGCTAAGACCGCGCAATCACAGCTTGCAGAGGTGAGTAATGCATTAGATAAGCAATCTATAGAGCTGACTAGCAGTCTTGGTGAGGTAGCCACGCTTAAAGCCACAGCTGATAGTGATAAGGCAGAGATTGCACGTTTAAAGATTGAACTTAAAAATACTAAGTCAGAGCTAAAGGCAGTCACCACTGAGCGGAATGATATACAAACGGCTACCGCAGAGATCAAAGGAGAGTTAAAGGCAGTCACCGCTGAACGTGACAAGCTATCAGGACTTAATAATCAGCTGACTCAAACTCAGGCTAAGCTTGAAGCCGAGCATAGCGTATTGAATAAACAATATAGCGAGCTATCAAGCCGTCATTTATCAAAGCAGGAACAAGTGACTCTGTTACAAGATCAACTTAAGAAAGCACAAGATGCTCTAATACTTATTCAAAACAAAGATAATACTTTGGATGCTGACTAAATAAAAGTATTCGAGGTTTCAGTTTAATTAGGATTTCAAGATAAAGAACAGTTATAAGTTTGGGAGGTAGTTTACCCAAGGCATAGATCTCGTTCTATTCACACTAAGCTTATGAATCAACCATGACAATATCGACTCACTGAATAAGTGACTGCTGTATAATAACTATTCTAAATTTTTCTCTGGACTCTTATAGTATATAGCCGAGTGGGCTATATACTACTTAAATTAGCCTAAGTGAATTTATGCTGATTTTGGAGCCTTGAGCAGATTTCAAGGAACACTCACCCTAAAGCGATTATGAGTAGATAAAATACTCACAATCGCTTTAGTGCATTCCTTGGATTTGATGTGATTAGTCATGCCGACTTCATCGCCCATCGCGTCATCAAGACCGTATCACTGTATCAAGCTACGGTTGTTAAGATTACGGCTGATAGCACCGCCTAGACACGCTCTTAACCGCTACTGTGCTGTCATACGCTAGCAAGGGCATAAACCCAATATACCGCTACGATATGCACGAGTAACCACTCATTGCGTTGCTCAATATGTCTAGAACCCCCTGTCGAGAGCTTACCCCTGTGTCAAACGCAGTCGTCGCCGAGGCCTGCCACCCATTTGACGGGTAACGGGTACAAAGAGAGCAGCACAAGGATGTAACGAGCGAACAAGCAGTTTTTAAAATGTATAGTGAATAAGGTTGATATGAAAGCAGTTTTTGGATAAAATGACCCTAAACGGGCATTTAATGCTGTTCAAATAACGCAGTCTGTGTGCTTATTTGTTCGTTACAGCGTGTTGACGCACACTGTAACCGTTAATTACATTAAAAACTAAATGCCTCTAGGAGTCAACTCCCAGAGGCATTTTTTTGTTTGACATATAGACTAGGTTTTTAATATCTAGTTCTGCATTAAATTGCTTAGGCTTTTTTTATCATCATTTAGCGTAAGTATTTCAATTATTTTGAAGTTAGCATTTAGTACATACTCACAAGACGTTAAATTTCCAACCATACTAGGGTGGTTTAAGTAGGAGTATAACTTGAAAATTATCTTTACCATTCCTCCACTATCCACTGTACTGATAGCTGGCTGTGCCACAAACTCTGTTTAGACTATATCCTCTGAACAAAGGAATGTAGTCACAACCGTATTAAAACTTAATAGCTCTGCCTAACCACGCTACCAACTCACGGGCAGGAGCCTGACTCAAACACTGTGGACAATTAATATAGGTCATTATACAGTCATTTAAATCAGTCAACATATGCAGTAATAACCCTAAACCAATTATCTTATAGGGCTTTGGTAAAAACAACATGCCCGCATATACTGCCATCGCATAATAAGTATGTAGCGGATGGAAATTAATACTACAACGATTGGGCGAAAAGATAGGTGTCGCTAGAAGATGATCTAAATCAACTAGCATGGTTGCTATTAGGATCAAATAAACTCGCTTATAGTCACTACGAAAAAACATATAGGCGATAATCAACGGCATGCCAAAATGTAGAAAATAATGGATAACGGTTTGACTCATCGATTTTTCCGATTCAAGATAGTTTGTAGTGGCACATCAATCTCAGATAAAACATAAGATATTTTTGTCTTTCGACTGCATGTGAAATATATACATCATACACTCACCTTCTCATTATTATACCTGTCCAAAAAATCACTGGTTGAGATGAGATATAGACTTATTACCATAATAGCTATTTAATAGACTTTATATATTTTTCTTCAAATTAAAATGCAGCAATCTAAATACGGATGAATCATGAGTAATTCAGATAACCACAGTCACCAAGCTCCAAACCCTAAAAATATGAATAAGGCTTTCTATATTGGAATTGGTCTAAATTCTGCATTCACGCTGATTGAGTTCATAGTGGGCTACTCAATCAATTCATTAGCTTTAATCGCAGACGCTAGCCATAACTTAAGTGATGTTGCCAGTTTAATAATCTCGTTAATTGGGATGAAATTAGCACAGAAAGCATCTACCACGCTTTATACTTATGGCTACAAAAAAGCTTCTATAATGGCTTCTCTTATTAACGCCATATTGTTAGTTGTAGTTGTTATAGGCATTGCATATGAGGCTTTGAGTCGGTTTGATACCATACCGGAAGTTGCAGGAAAAGTGATTATTATTACAGCCCTAATAGGTGTATTTATAAATACTGTTTCTGCTTTTGCATTCTATAAAGGTCAAAAAGACGATATTAATATTAAAGGTGCTTTCTTGCATCTGATGGTAGATGCATTGGTCTCTCTAGGTGTCGTTATCTCAGGCATTATTATTTACTATACAAGTTGGAATATCATTGATCCTTTAGTCAGCTTGATTATTTCAATCGTGATACTGTTATCGACTTGGGGTCTACTAAAAGAGAGTATCAAGCTTGCTATTGACGGAGTACCTCAAAATGTTGATCTCAGTAAAATCACTGCTATCTTAGAGAGCTATAAATTTATTCAAAACTTTCATCATCTGCACATCTGGGCCTTGAGTACCACTGAGAATGCTCTGACAGTTCATATCGTACCGAAGAGCGATGTGACATTAGAAGAGACTCTTATTATGAAAGAAAATATTAAGGAAGATTTGGCGCATCAGAATATACAACATGCAACTATTGAATTTGGTATTAAGGCAGATGACAATCAAAAATCGCGTGCATTAAATGAAAGTATCAACTAAAAGATGATAGACCGTATATAGCTATCTCTTTTTAAGTATGAGGCGCGTGCCTTATGTCGACATAATTTTTTCAATCAGTTCTTATGTGATCAATAGTTTAAAACTTTTATATTTACGTGCGTTAGGACGTTACCTAGAAAAAATAAAAAACTTACGCTGATTAAATTATTATGATTAAGTTTACTATTACCCTCGTCCTCTAAGTGTGGTTAGACCTTTGCCAAAATAGCTTAGTAGTAATAACAGAGTTATTATTATCAAGATAGGATAATTTCCCATAAGCATAAAGGGAGTGTTACCAACCCGTGCCTGTATCTCACCACGTAGTACAGTACGCTCAAACTGCGGTGCGCGTTTTACAATACGACCTTTATGGTTAATGATAGCGGTAACACCAGTATTGGTCGCTCGAATAAACCAGCGCCCGTTCTCAAGCGCGCGCATTTGTACCATTTGCAAATGTTGCAATGGTCCTGCTGAAGTGCCAAACCAGGCATCGTTAGAGACGGTCAACAAAAAGTCAGTATCGATGGCATTTTTACGCGTGGTATCTGGATAAGCTACCTCATAACAGATAGCCGTCCCTATATTGTGTTCACGCACCTTTAGCGGTGACTGCTGATCACTACCACGACTATAGCTCTTAATATCCTGACTACCGGCCAAACTTGGGAAAATATCGAGCACGCCTTCAAATGGAATATACTCTCCAAAAGGCACTAGACGCTGCTTCTTGTATAGGCCTTCCGCTTCTACACCTCGAGCAATCACGCTATTGTAAAATGGGGGATACTTATCCGTACTGGCATTGAATGCCGCTTTATCCTTATAAGGGATACCAGTTATCCATGTCGTATTGGTCGCATTGGCCATTTCTATCATTTCACTAATAAAGCCCGCAGCCTCATCCTGAAACATCGGAATAGATGATTCAGGCCACACCACCACATCACGTCCCCACTCAGTGCGCGTTAACTTCGCATAAATCTTTAGCGTTTCTACTTGATATTGCGTCAGCCACTTTATATCTTGTGAAATATTACCTTGAATCAATGACACTGACAGATCAGGTGTGCCCTTAGGTTTTGTCCATTGCGGATTGACCAGCCATAATGATGTGCTAATGGCTAATAACAGTACAGAAACGACGGCATAACTACTGCGTCGAAGCAGTAGCTCTACTAAACTTGCAGCCAATAGTATGGCAACAAAAGAGACGGCAAAAACACCAGCAACGGGTGCTAAGGACGATAACCAATACTCTTCAGTAAATGCATAACCAACAAATAGCCACGGAAAGCCTGTGAATAACCAAGTTTTTAACCATTCTTGTAGCACCCAAAGAGCAGCAAATGAAAAGGGTTGTTTGCCTACCATACGGTTAAAGACTAGTGCTAAAAATCCATGAAACAGTCCCATACCGAGACCCATCAATCCAATCATAATCAATGCGAGCCACGTTGGAGTATCGCTATAATCATGGATGGCAGTATAGAGCCAAAAGCCGCCGACGCACCATAGCCCCATACCGTAAGCTTCACCGATAATAAAAGCGCGACGACCACTCATATTTGGTACCAACAGCGCATATAAAATCGCTGGTGACACTATTGCTAGCGGCCAGAACCCATGAGGCGCTAGCGCAAATAAAAAAATAGCCCCTGCAAGCCATGCTGCTACTAGCGTAAACCATAGCGGTAATTGATTTGAGTGAGTACTCAAACGCTTTTGTAGATTAATAGTAGACAGGCGCATCGCAAATTATCCAAAATTATGAGTTTTGAATTTTTAGTCAAAATCCAAAACTCGGATAGACCTGTTAATACTACAGGCAGCATTTCAAAATGAAAACTGCTTATGATACCAGTCCGCACTGCTCAATGGATAAATTTACGTACTCCGTTTGATGGGTTATTATGCTACATTACCAAACGATATGAAGTGTTACTTGACCTTCTATAGCTCACAATATCTACAGTACATGAGAGAGCACTATGACCCCCTTAAAAATAAAATCCAGTCTTATATTCAATCGTTATCTGTCTAAGGGGTTGCGTAGTACGTTAGTATTACTTGCCGCCTCATCACTATTTGCTTGTAGCCAACCGAGTAGTGGCGTATCTGATGCAAGCACAACATCGGCATCAACTGAAGATGTAGTGACTGTTCCGAAGACAGCTGAACCAAACGTTATAAATACTCCTATGATGACATCAGTAAGTAAACCAGACCTACTAAAAAACGTCTCAGCCACTGTCTATAAAGATGCCAATTGCGGCTGCTGTAAAGAATGGATAAGTCATGCAGAAGATAATGGTCTAAGTGCAACCGCGCAAGATGTTGCGG
Source organism: Psychrobacter sp. Sarcosine-3u-12 (assembly GCF_002836005.1). Lineage (NCBI taxonomy): Bacteria > Pseudomonadati > Pseudomonadota > Gammaproteobacteria > Moraxellales > Moraxellaceae > Psychrobacter > Psychrobacter sp. Sarcosine-3u-12. The sequence goes on along the minus strand of NZ_PJBY01000082.1, from coordinate 509 downwards.
ACTTAGCCGTATTTAAAGAGCGCTACAGCGTTCCAAATGAAATGCGTTCTTGCCATACTGTAGTCACTACTGATGGTTACGTCTTTGAAGGTCATGTACCCGCTAAATATATGGCGCAGTTTTTAGAAAATCCGCCAGTACAAGCTATGGGTCTTGCCGTACCTGGCATGCCTGTTGGTAGCCCGGGTATGAAGTATCAAAATAAATTCATGCCCTATCAGGTTATGCAACTCAATAAAGACGGGACGACCCAAGTTTATGCTGATATTGAATCGGTAGAGCAGCAATTATAGTGTGTTAGCAGTTAAGAATACTTTGATTATAGTGTTAGCGTTAAAAGCGAATGAAGCAAGTATAAGACTGTTCTATTGCTTATAAAATGATTCTTCATCAAAAAATTCATTAGCTATTGCGACTTTAAAATTAAAAATAACTTTGAATTTGTAACTTTTGATGACAATGTAAGCGGATTTATCGGTTATTAACCCTTAAAATAGATAAATAATTAA
>NZ_PJBY01000081.1:0-35310 GCF_002836005.1 Psychrobacter sp. Sarcosine-3u-12 | reverse complement strand
TTAAAATCTCCCAAGTTTGGTTCTACGGATTTGACGACAGTGGTCAGACTGGGGCAAGTTGGGAAAACTAGCATTTAATAAGATTGGCGGTGACGGAGAGATTCGAACTCTCGATACGCTATGAACGTATACACACTTTCCAGGCGTGCGGTTTCAGCCACTCACCCACGTCACCGTTTTGATATAGCAGACAGTTTTGATTGATTATTATTGAAACGAAAAATAATCAGTTGTCCGTACATTTTAGACCGCCTAGTATAGCGGATAGCATTTAAAATGTCACGGTTTACGCCTTATCTTTCTTTATTGTTGGCTGCCTGCTAGGATAGCGCATACGTAATAACAAGCATAGATGGTTGAAAGTTGAATGATAAGTTTTGCTAGGCTTAAATGCAGCCTTAAAAATAGCGCAATAGTGACAGTAATGGCTGTCGTGGTCGGTATTACTTCAGCGCAGGCCGATGACTTTACCCAGTGTAGCCAATCTTTTTATGGTGGTATTTATCCCGAATTTACCAATACCAAGCTCAGCAATAACACCCAAGCATTATGCATGGACGGTTTTGCCACTATGTATTCGGGCGTTTCGCGTACACCGCTGTGGTCAGCTGAGCATCTGACGCGCAAGCGCTTAAATCAAGCCAAAGAAATCGATCGTGAAGACAGCTTTCATGAAGAGAGTCGACTACCAAAATCCGCACGTGCCTCGCTGTCTGATTATTCAGGCTCTGGCTATGATCGTGGCCATATCGCCCCTAATGCCAATATGGCCACGCGCAGCCAACAGTATGATAGTTTTAGTCTCGCCAATATTGCCCCACAATCTCCACGCAATAACCGCTATATTTGGCGTAATATAGAGTCGGCGACCCGCTATTTGACCCAGCAATACGGTGAGGTTTATACCGTTACCGGTGTGGCGTTCACGAATAAAAAAACCAAGCAGCTTGCTGACCGTGTACTCGTACCCAGTCATTTTTTTAAAGCGGTTTATATTCCCGCAACCAATCAAGCAGGGGTGTACTATGCGCCAAATGATGAATCAGAGCGTATAGAGATTATAAGTATTGACCAATTAACTGCCAAAACAGGCATCGATGTCCTACCAGTGCTCGATCCTCAAACCAAAGCAGAGGCGTTTGATCTGCCACTAAAGGCTGGTGAAAGTTCGGATTTGCCCGATGTATCTGCTGAAGAACCTGCTTGGATGCTATTTGTCTGGGCAATTCTCGAATGGTTAATTGCCCAATTACAGGCATAACTCCTTTAAATGTAACTAAAAGTGTACGCTATTGAAAAATCACGTAAGATGCTGTTAATAGAAAGGAGACTCAAATGATTGAACCATTTGCTAATAATCACCAAAGTATGCAAATCGGTGAGCTAGTCATCGAAAATCAAAAAGATAAAATTATTATCTATGGTGATATTGATTTGACGCTTAATAGCGCTGGATATGAGCAAGCACAACGCTTACACGAGCTAACGACTACGATTCTGCAAGCTTTTGAAAGTAATGTTGAATACAACAATAATGACGGCAAGTCAAAAGAAAAAGATGACCAATTGGACAAAAATATAGACAATCCTTTCTTGTAACTGTTTGATATAGTTCTTTTTTTATAGAAATAATAAACTATAAAAAAATTACTAGGCAAAAGCTTAAAATTGCTTATAATGGGTCAAGACATCGCTTATGTCGTTTAAGTTTTTAATGAACAGCTTATTTACCATTGCATTCGACCACTATCAAATAGTAGTTAACTGTAAAGCTCGGAATAAAGATTTTAGCGAAGGATAAGCATAGGAGATCAGAAACATAACGTTTCGAGTAATCATTGTATGAAGGGAGTCAGTCTATGAAATTATTTACAAAAACCACTTTAGCAGTTGCAGGTATCGGTATAGCAAGCATGGCATTCGCCGCTGATCCTTTAGCCAATACCACTTGGCAGACTTATGATGAAGGCAAGCCAAAAGGCACAGTAAAAATCACTGAGTCAAATGGCGTGTTGACAGGTAAGCTCATTGCTACCAACTCAGCCAAAGGTCAAAAACACGTTGGTACAACTATCATCAAAGGCCTCAAAGCTGACGGTGGTGGTAAGTATAGTGGCGGTACGATTACAGATCCTGAAAAAGGTAAAGATTATCGTATGACTGCACAACTGAGTGGCAGTACATTGAAGCTAAAAGGTTATATCGGTCCATTCTCACGCAGTCAAGAATGGAAAAAGAAATAAGCTAGGGTGAATCAAACTAGGTTATTACTTGCTTTATAAAAAGTTAACTTATAAATAGAAAACCCATTTATAAAGCACAAAAAAATCCCGCATTACCGAAAGGTGTTGCGGGATTTTTTATGCTTTAATTTTATGCAAATACTAACTGATTATCTGACGAACTCTGGATATGCTTCCATACCGCATTCAGCGATATCGCCACCTTCATATTCATCTTCTTCCGAGATACGCAGACCCATCACTACTTTAATGATTGACCAAACGATCAGGCTGGCAATAAATACCCAAGCAAAGATAGTAGCTGCACCCGCAACTTGACCAACGAAAGTAGTCGCTGGATTGGTAATAGGAACAATCAGTAGACCGAATAGCCCAACCACGCCGTGCACCGAAATAGCACCGACTGGATCATCAATTTTCATTTTATCTAAAGCAAGAATGGCTAAGACAACGATGACGCCTGCAATTAGACCAAACAGTGTTGCTTGTAGCGCAGAGGGTGTAGAGGGTTCTGCAGTAATGGCAACCAAACCTGCCAATGCACCATTGAGGAGCATGGTCAAGTCAGCCTTGCCAAAGATAAGTCGCGCTACTAATAAGGCACCTATCGCTCCGCCTGCTGCGGCAGCATTGGTATTCAAGAACACCATGGCGACAGAGTTGGCACTGGCGATATCGCCGAGCTTGAGGACAGAACCACCGTTAAAGCCGAACCAGCCCATCCATAAGATAAGGGTTCCAAGTGCTGCTAATGGCAGATTGGCACCAGGAATAGCACGTATTTCACCTTTAGGACCGTATTTGCCTTTACGAGCGCCCAATAGCAAGACACCAGCCAGCGCCGCTGCTGCACCTGCTAAATGTACGATACCAGAGCCTGCAAAATCAGAAAAGCCTAAATCACCTAAGCTAAATAGACCAAAGACGTCTTTGCCACCCCATGTCCAACTGCCTTCAACAGGGTAGATCACACCTGTCATGACCACCGCGAATAGCAGAAAAGCCCATAGCTTCATACGCTCAGCGACCGCGCCTGAGACGATAGACATACAGGTTGCGACGAATACCACTTGAAAGAAAAAGTCAGAGGCTGCCGAATAGACGGAATCACCGCCAAAGCCATTTTCTGCTGAGGCTGCTAGAGCGTCTGCTACCAAGGTCTCACCGCCTGCAATACCGCTCAAAAACAGATTGCCATCATACATAATGGCATAGCCGCAGATCATATACATAGTACAAGCAGTGGCAAATAGCGCGATATTTTTGGTTAAAATCTCGACCGTGTTTTTTGAGCGCACCAGTCCGGCTTCCAGCATCGTGAAGCCCGCTGCCATCCACATGACCAGCGCCCCACACATTAAAAAGTAAAACGTATCAAGTGCGTACTGGAGCTCAAAGATTTGATTTTGCATGTTAATTCCCCCTTGAATATATGCAATATAGATATCGGTATGTCCTATAAATCTGTGTTTATAGGTGGATCTGCGCGTTAAATAGCGTCGGGACCCGTCTCTCCCGTACGAATACGAATGACTTGCTCAAGAGCGGTCACGAATATTTTACCGTCACCAATTTTGCCGGTGCTAGCGATGCGAGTGATGGCTTCGATAGCAGGTTCAACCATCTCATCGATAACGGCCACTTCAACTTTCACTTTAGGTAAAAAGTCCACCACGTATTCTGCGCCGCGATAGAGCTCAGTATGACCTTTTTGACGACCGAAACCTTTGACTTCGGTGACGGTGACACCTTTGACACCGATGTCAGAAAGCGCTTCACGTACATCATCGAGCTTAAACGGTTTTAAGATCGCAGTGATTAACTTCATAAAAAATTCCTTATATGGGTGATGTCGCAGGTTGATATAGACATTGCGGTGCATCGTATGACTGTCGTGCTTACCTTAAGTCATTCAAGAACTGTGCCAAACCTACTCAAGGGGGTAGGTAGGATTCGGCTGATAGGTTCAAAAGTGGCTTAGATATTGACAATAAATACGGCTTATAGGACAACGATAACGAGCATCATTATCAGCATAAGCAGAGTAGATCAACCTTTAACGTTGCAGTAACGAAAACTTTATTATAACCAACTTTTTAAGCGCTTGGGGAGGCTATCACTTTATTTCATGTGATGATTTGATAAAAGTGTATCGCGAATAAGTAGAGAGTAAAAGTAGGTGGGAGGGGCAGAGACGGATACTCTGCCCGCAAATGGCACGTTGGAGTTATGCTTTAGGGAAGAGTAGGTATGGGGTCTTAGTGCTGCCTAGTAGCTTTTTGGTGTCACTGCCTTTAAGCAGTTCATGCAAACGAGATTGACCAAAAGCACCTGTCATTAGCAGACCAATATTATGCTCATTTTGATAATAATTTAAGGCGGCTGTCACATCACGGCAGTCTAGCAATGCCTTTTTAGACTTAATACCGGCTTGCTTCAGACGGGCATAAGCTTCACGTAGTGCATCGCAGTTTTCTGAGTTGTCTTTACCGACCATGACGATATGAATGGTTAGTGCGCGAACGAGTGGCGTTTTACATAGCCAATTAAGCAGCTTATGAGAAGTGGCTGAGTTGTCGAAAGCAAATAAAGCGGTCGTAGGGGGCAAAAATGGTGCATGAGTCACCAAAATGGGGCAGTGGCTTAAGCGAATAAGCTGACTTAACGTTGCTTTGCAGGTCACATGATGACCAATAACAATCAATTGCGCCTTGTTATCGACATAATCGATACTCTCATTGAGATTTTCGTGGCGATGCAGCGTATAAGTCTTTAGTTTTTGGCGCTGCTGCTCGCAATAGGTAGTGGCTTGATGCAGCAACAGCTTGCCTTGGGCTTTTAGCTCACAGTTACTCAAATGCTCTTTGGTGGTAAATTGATCCAATAAAGCGCTTTCGTCATCGATATTGAGGCAGCCAGAATAATCGACTGCTGCTTTTTGCTGCAAGCTTGGTACTGAATGCAACAGACCGATAGGAGCCTGCAAACGAGGAGCTGCCCACATGCTCGCCTCTAATACGGCTTGTACATGATCCGGACAGTCTAAGCAGGCAATCACGCTATCTGGCTTTAAGTTACTCATAAGGCCACCACATCATCTTATAATTAAAATACCGTCAAGCGGGTCAATGTATTTGTGATGACCCTAACGCTTGAGCTGGTATGCCAATATAATGGTTTATTTACAAACCATGAATTAACGTCCGTTCAATAACGCAGACGCAGTGTTTGGTCATCTAATTCCTTAATCCAACAAGCCAATATCTCGGCGATCGTGGATAGAGAAACGGTCAATCAAGGTACGGCTTGCACTGTTGAGTCCTACCACTTTGACATCAATCCCTTCACGTTGCAAGCGCATGACCAGCTTGTCCAAGGTGTCTACGGCACTGACGTCCCAAAAATGCGCTTGGCTGACATCGATATGGATGCTGTCCAAGGCTTCTTTGGTATCAAAGCTATGCAAGAACTGCGTCGTTGAGGCAAAGAATACTTGGCCTTGGACGTAGTAATAACGAGTATTGCTACTGTCGTCATACTCACTAAATATCGTTAAGAATTGTCCAATCTTATTGGCAAACGCTAGCGCCGATAACAGCACGCCGACACCCACGCCATACGCTAGATTATGCGTAAAGACCGTGGTCAAAACGGTCGCTAGCATGACAATGTTAAACGACATCGGATGGGTCTTAAACTCGCGAATAGATTGCCAATTAAAAGTACCGATAGAGACCATAATCATCACAGCGACCAGCGCTGCCATCGGTATCAGACTGACCCATTCACTTAAAAACACCACCATAATGAGCAGTACCACACCCGCCATCAAGGTAGACAGACGCGTACGTCCGCCTGATTTGATGTTAATCATTGACTGACCAATCATCGCACAACCTGCCATACCACCGAAGAATCCTGATACCACGTTGGCAATACCTTGACCACGACACTCGCGGTTTTTATCGCTTGGCGTATCGGTTAACTCATCCACAATCGTCGCCGTCATCATTGATTCTAATAACCCAACGATGGCCAGCGCGATAGAGTAAGGCGCAATGATTAAGAGCGTCGTTAAATTTAGTGGAATATCTGGCAGCAAAAACACTGGTAGAGAATCGGGCAAATCACCCATACTCCCAACGTTACGAATATCGAGATTCATATACATCGCGACTGCGGTTAAGCCGACAATACAAATGAGTGGTGAAGGAATCACGCGACCGATTTTTGGAATGAGTGGAAACAGATAGATAATCGCCAAGCCCGCTGCGGTCATGATATAAACGGTCATCCCGACACGCTCAGTCATCGGGTTGAGCTCGGGGAGCTGCGCGGCAAAGATCAAAATCGCTAGCGCATTGACAAAGCCAATGACCACCGAGCGCGAGACAAAGCGCATCAGGTTGCCAAGCTTTAGAATACCCATAACGACCTGAATGGCCCCGCACAGTAAGGTGGCGGCCAGCAAGTACTGCAAGCCATGATCAGCCACCAAATCCACCATCACTAGCGCCATCGCTCCTGTCGCTGCCGAAATCATACCTGGACGACCGCCGACGAAACTAATCACCACGGCGATACAGAATGAGGCATACAAACCGACTTTTGGGTCGACGCCTGCGATAATAGAAAAAGCAATGGCTTCTGGAATCAGGGCCAGTGCGACCACCAAACCTGATAAAACGTCACCGCGAACATTGGAAAACCACTCGTCACGTAAGCTATCAAAAAAAGATGTCATAAGTAAACTGCATAGAGTTAAAGGCAAAAAAAGTAATCATTACTCAGTGATAAAATGATCGCGTTGTTATAAGTCGTTATAATCAGTGCTATTAAACGTTTTTGTATGCTGCGGTTGCGCCATTATCTGCGGATGATGGTGTAGCAACGCGCTCATCGATTTATTGACGGGTATCGCTAATACGCTCACCAATAGCCAATACGATGACAATGCCTAAAATATAGTGTATTAAAATACAGTGTCTAAAATAAAGTATAAGAGCCGCCATGGGGCAACGCGGTAGAAGGAGATAAATAATCTATCAGACAAAAGCGCATAAGTAGATCGCAGCTAGGGTCTGCCACCTCATGACCGCGATATGAATCGTTGCGGAAGAAGCGTGACAATAGCGCGATAAATGTGACAACATGCTAAACTAAAATACTTAGCTAAAACCCTCAGCCCAAATATCTGTTTAGACTGATATTATAGCATTAGCTAGTCAATATAAAAACAGCCGCATAATAGCACAAAGTCATAAAAAACCAGTACCGAAATCTGAACGATACCGTTATGATGATCTTCATTTTAATAGCATCATGCAGACGGCTAAACCACGCGCGTGCTTGATGCCATTTTGTTCGTCCAATAAGAGGAAGAGATATGACCACCCTTAACGCAACAGAAACCTTACTTCATAAGGGCAGTGGTCTACAAGTTGTGGTCGGTTTGGGACAGTCAGGGCTGTCAGTCGCGAACTATCTTACCAAGCAAGGCTACCGTGTGGCAGTCACTGATAATCAGTCGCAGCCTACCTTAGCCGACCAGTTGCCAGCAGCCGTTGATATTCGTCAATTTGGGGCTATAGATGCAGAATTGCTGCAGCAAGCGGCACGGATTATTATTAGCCCAGGCATTTCTTTGGATACCGATGCGGTTGCCGCTGCCCGTCGCGCCAATATTCCAGTGGTCAGCGATATTCAGCTGTTCTGCGAAGCCTGTACCGTACCGATCGTTGCTATTACTGGCTCTAATGCCAAAAGCACGGTGACGACTTTGGTCGGACAGATGGCGGCAGATGCCGGTGTCAATGTGGGCGTCGGGGGTAATATCGGCGTGCCAGCCCTTACTCTCCTTGCCAATCCTGGCATGCAATTGGCGGTGCTTGAACTATCCAGCTTCCAGTTAGAGACGGTGAGCAATTTGGGGGCGCAAGTGGCCACCGTTCTTAATATGTCGCCCGATCATTTAGATCGCCATGGGGATATGCTTGGTTACCATCAGGCCAAGCATCGTATCTTTCAAGGTGCCAAATCGGTGGTAATCAATCGAGAAGATGCGCTGACTCGTCCGTTAGTGGCTGACAATTTGCCACGGCTGAGCACGGGTATCCATGCTCCTGATAAAGGTCACTATGGCCTCATCACCGATCCAGAGAGACAGATTTATCTTGCACGCGGGACCGAGCGCTTACTATCAGCGGACAAACTGCCAATTAAAGGTCGTCATAATCTGTTGAATGCACAAGCGGCTTTGGCGCTGGGTGAGCTTGCTGGCTTACCGCTGGATAGCATGCTAAATACCTTGCAGCAGTTCACAGGTCTCGAGCATCGCTGCCAATATGTCGCTACTGCGGCGGGTATTGATTATTTTAACGATTCAAAAGGCACCAATATTGGCTCGACCATGGCCGCTATCGAAGGGTTAGGTGCGGTCTATGCACCAAAAGACGGCAAGCTGTTGTTAATCTTAGGTGGGCAGGGTAAAGGTCAACAATTTGGTGAATTGACGCCCTTTATCAATCAATATGTCAGCCAAGTGCTGTTTATTGGTGAGGATGCCAAGCAGATTGAGCAGCATCTACGCGCGGCTAAATTAAGCGATGAAGTGGCGCTGCATCAATGCCAGACCTTAGAAAATGCGTTTGCCACTATTCAGCAAGTCACTATAAGCAGCTTGTCACAAGTGCAAGCCGTGTTATTATCGCCAGCCTGTGCCAGCTTTGATCAATTTAGTGGTTACGCCGCTCGTGGTGAGCATTTTAGCCAGATGGTCAGCCAGTTAGAGAAAGGCATTTAAATAGCATAAGCCAAATATTTGGCAACTACATAGCCCTACGGACACCGCAGCGAATAACCAATCGCATTTTGTTGATAAATGATTGTTTTGCTTATAGATTACTGCTACTGTCAATAATAATCAGTCAGGCAAGTTGTCGATTTTATTATTCAGTTGATAATAAGTCGATGATTCTAGGATAGACGGCAAGATAGTCTGCGTTTTTCCAGTATTAATTTATTAATGAGCTGTTTTCTAGTAGCTGTTTTTTAGACAAGTGGCCGTTATAGCCCGTGCGGTACGATCTACTTTATATTTTTTATACGGTGGCGTTGCATAAACGCCGTGTTTTTTCGTTTGTTAGTGTATATAAAATTATGGCCCTCTCCTCTCTTTTTCGTTCGTCTCCCTCATCGCAGCAAGCTTCTGGCTCAGATGGCATTCTTTCTATGCCATCAGCGCGAGCAATTTTAATATCGAGTGTCGGCTGTATGCTGGTGCTCAGTCTGCTGATGGTTGCTTCTGCCTCTATTCCCTTCGCGCTCAGTCGCGGCATGACAGAGCTGCATTTTTTTAGAAATCAACTGCTCTATATGGGAATTGGCCTAATCGCCGCTGCTTTTCCTTATTACTTGGTGTCCCTACGAACCTTATATAAGACAGAAACCCAGTTTATCCTGTTAGCGATTACCGGAGCCTTGCTGTTTTTAACTTTGTTTGGCACACCGATTAATGGCTCTAAGCGCTGGTTAAATTTAGGATTTTTGAACTTTCAGGTCGCAGAATTGGCCAAACTGGTCATGATTGTATTCGTATCTGACTTTGTCGTGCGCCGATCTTTTGAGGTTCGTAATGGCTGGGATGGCTTTTTACGGATATTTTTAGTGGTCGGCATGATTACGCTATTACTGTTATTGCAGCCAGACTTTGGCTCTTTGGTCGTCATTGTGGGTACTGTTTTTGCGATATTTTATATCGCTGGCGCACCTTACAAGCAGTTCTTGGCATTGGGCGGCTTGGTGGCTGGGTTAGCAGTACTGGCAGTGACGTTGGTACAGTATCGCTTGGTACGTGTGATGTCGTTTTTGGATCCCTTTGACGATGTGCAAGATACCGATTATCAGCTCGCGCGCAGTTTGATTGCCTTTGGTCGTGGTCAGTTTACTGGCGTTGGTTATGGTGAAAGCGTACAAAAACTGTCGCATTTACCTGAGGCGCATACGGATTTTTTATTAGCGATTACGGGTGAAGAGTTGGGTTTTGTGGGGGTCGCGATGGTGTTGCTGCTTGAGGCGCTCATTATCGGTAGCGCAATGCGGATCAGTTATAACGCGCTCAAGCGTCGTCAGATGCGTATGAGCTATACCGCCTTTGGTATCGGTGTGGTCTTTATCGCGCAAACAATTATTAACGCGGCGATGAATATGGGTGCGATTCCGACTAAGGGTTTGACCATGCCATTTTTCAGCTACGGTGGTTCATCCATGCTCATCAGCTTAGTGATGGTTGCCTTGCTGCTAAAGATTTACAAAGAAAGCCCTGAGATCGAAAAAAGCCAGTGCCGTTATTATTAGTCGCTTTGATAATTAGTAAGCCTAAAAAGCTTTGATAGATAGGTATTAATATGTAGAAAAGCGTCGCTAGCAGCGGCGCTTTTTGTTTTTTAATAATGAGGCAGATTAAGCACGCTTTTGCCCTGTAGCGGGGTATGATCCCACTGCGCAATTGCTTGCGTTAGCATACGGGCTGGCGTATCTCTATCGACCGCTGGCTGTTGCAACAGTTGCAAAGCGTCGGCGATCAGCTTACTTGGATCGCGAGTATCAATCGGTTGTGCAAGGTTCTGCTTGGAGAGCTTTTGTCCATCAGGATTGCATATCAAGGGCAGATGATACCAGTGATCGATAGCCGGTAAATTAGCTGCCTGCATGATACTAATCTGAGCCGTGGTCATGGGTAAAATGTCCAATCCACGCATAATATGAGTGACTTGTTGTAGCCCGTCATCGAGGCTGGCGGCTAAGATATAATTGATCATGCCGTCGTTGCGGCGCACCACCATATCCCCTAAGGTCTGTTGTGGATTGTCCCACTGCAAGCCCTGAATACCATCATTAAAGCCAATGCTATAGTCTGGCAGTTGTATGCGCAGCTTGTGTTGCTGACGATCGAGATTGGCATTGAGGCAGCAGCGTGGGTAGCGTTGTCTATTGGGTAGCAGTTGCTTAATATCCGTAGCATTCAAATCTGCTGGTAGAGGCTCTAGGTTTTGAGTCGTCGAAGATGGCTGTGCTTGCTGAGACCAGTAGCGCTCCAAGTCCTTACGTGAGCACTGACAGCCATAAGTTAGTGGTAGCAGGTCTGATGATAAATAGTCGTTATAGATATCAATACGCTCAGACTGATAAATGACATCTCCATCCCACTGTAGCCCGAGCACTTCTAGATCTATAAGAATCTGCTCAGTGAACTGTCTGTCACAGCGTTCCGTATCAGTATCTTCGATACGCAGCAGCCATTTACCACCGAGCGACTTGATATGGCAAAAGCTGGCAAGCGCAGTGGTCAAGGAGCCAAGATGCAGCTCACCCGTGGGTGAAGGCGCAAAGCGGCCGATAGGAGGGGGTAGTGGTTGCTGATGGGGCATATGAATACGAGTCGTTTGCAAAGTAGAAAGTAGGGGTTATCAAGGTAATTACTCATCAAAGCAGTAGAATGTAGCTATAGTCAGTGAAAAGTAATATCGAACCATCACGCACTGCTAATATTAATTCTTCTGGCTTGCTGTACTTTTGCAGACAGAGGCGATAAAAAATTGATATCAGCAATAGCGTCGCGTCTTTAGGATATTTTGACTATAGAATAAAGAAGAACAGAGTAAAAAGATATTTATTAAATGGGCTTATTTTGTCAGTAAACTAAAAAAGCTATCTATAGAACGGAATTTATAAAACGCAACGAGCGACCAATAAATGGTCGCTCGTTATTATAGAGCCTGTCAGCACGCATTTATCTGCACTGACATAAGGGCGTGTTTAGGTATGACCTTGGTTTTGACGCTCTTTGATCTCTGATAACGTCTTGCAGTCGATACATTGGGTTGCCGTTGGGCGAGCCTCAAGACGGCGCAAGCCAATCTCTACCCCGCAAGTTTCACAAAAACCATAGTCATCGTTTTCAATTTCTGCCATAGACTTATCGATTTTGCGAATGAGTTTACGCTCACGGTCACGCGTACGTAACGTCAAGGCAAACTCTTCTTCTTGAGTCGCGCGGTCGTTGATATCTGGCATGGCGCTAGACTCATCTTGGATATAAGTCTTGGTGCGATCTGCTTCGCCAATCAGTTGCTGCTTCCAATCCAACAAAATAGCCTTAAAATGCTCTAACTGCGCATCAGACATATACTCTTCGTCTTTGGCAGGCACATAAGGAGTAAACTTAACATCACTCGTATTCGTGGTCACGGTGCTCATATGGGTATCCTACTTTTTCAAATTAATTCAATAAAACGACATATCAAAAGACAAGACGTTATAAGTTTAACAAACGCTATAAGTTGTCCCTTTATAAAACGTTTTACCACTTGGTAACACAAGTAACACAGCTGAACTCATCGTACGGTTATATTGATATGTTTATATCAATGGTCAGGTATATTGTTATGCATATTTTTATTTAAATGGCTGGGTCTAAATAATGCGACAAATGACTGACTGTGAAAACTTAGCTTGTGCTCAATGTAGCCATCCTAGCTATTATAATTTTGCTGATGATTAATCGCGTTACCGTTCTAACGCGGTTTGGTTTTATCAGTATCGTTATTCACTTATCATAAAGCAAAGTTTGATTTTGCCAACCATATGGACGAAATTTTTTGTATTAAATCAAACATATGGACAAGGGCAATCATGGTGTTTTTGACGCCGATAAAACTGGGCATCAAGTATCCAACCTTTTAACCCAGCTTGCAACCTCTCCATTGTTGGCTAATTGCAACCAACGATAACCGGGGCGCGCGTTTTCATCGTAAGCAAAATCGTCTCTATAAGGCTTAAATTGATAGCAAGTCGACGGCGTGCTATAAACGCTGACCCCTTGACGATGGCGTACTTGCGCTTGATGGGTATGACCGCTAATGATTACTTTTAATTGGTCAAACGGAGCCATATGCTGCCAAAAAGCCTCGGTATTCTTTGCCATATGGATATCGATCCAGTCAGACTCTACTGGGATAACGTGATGGTGCAGGGCGATGAGCGCAGGCTTATTACATCCTTGCAGCTGCCTACACAACCAGTCGATATCGGTCGCGGTCACTTCTCCTGCCACCTTGCCAGAAATAGAAGAATCCAGTAATAGTAATTGCCAGTGCTCCGTCTCAATAACGTGTCGGCTGAGCAAACGCGCATCGGTCGGCTGGGCGACGAGTTCGCGCTGAAAAAACGGTAAATCGCTACCGATCTCATTAGTAACATCATGATTGCCCGCAATACAGGCAAAAGGGATGTTGGTCGCTTGCAATACCTCAAAAATATGATCGTAAATAGTGGGCTGTACTTGATTGACCAAGTCGCCAGTCACCACGATCAAGTCACAGCGGATATCTTCACTCAATGCTTGTTCGATGATTTTTTCAAAACTGTGCTGACAAACAAATATATCGGAACTATTGTCAATGTTGTCATCCGCCAGCGCAGAGGTGGGTGTTGACAGGTGCAAATCCGTGATTTGTAACACATTTAGCTGTTGATCTGGCGTACTGATGTTATTGGCAGGATAGCTTAGCATTGGGTCAGTCCCTTATCGAATCAAAACAAGTACTGCTGTTAAAACGAGTATGGATAAATCGGTCACTGTTATTGATGACACACTTTAGTATGTTTATAGCGTCTATTTATCATTAATAACAGCATTCTACTAACTATCGCGCTAATAGCATCAGGGAAAGTTTATATCATAAAGCGAATGAAAGCTCTAGCATATTGATGAAATAAAGTTGGATAAAGGGATAATGATTCGCTAAAGACTATAGAAGTCTCTACTACAAAGTTTTAAAGAGCCTCTCTACTGGCGCATCGTCCAAAATTTTGCCGTTAGCACCTTTGATAAAATCAGCGCTACAAAGAATAAAATAGCCAATATCAGTACGATAGACAGACCAGTTTGAATATCTAGCCAAATACTGCCCCAAACACCTAGCGTCACGCCAAGCTGAGCGATAAGCAGCGCGATAACCACCATTTGCTTTGGCGATGCTGACCATAAACGTGCCGTTAAAGCCGGTAGTACCAGCAAGCCACTGATTAATAAGCTACCCACCGCTTGCAGGGCAATGGCACAAAACCCTGCCAATAAACCCATAAAAAATAGCCGCTGGCGTGTTGGGTTGACGCCTTGAATCCGTGCTAACGCTTCGTGAGTAGCAAGCTTAATTTGTGCCGGCCAAATATAGGCGAGTAAACCTAATCCTACCAGTACACTACCGCCTATTAAGGGTAAGTCTGCCCAATCAAGCTCGAGCAAATTACCAAACAAAAACCCCAGCACGTTGGCTTGCTGATCGGTCAGTTGGGTCAGCGCTAACAGCCCCAAGCACAGCAGCGACACCGCAACCACCGCCAGTACGGAATCGACGGGCAAACGCTCATCATCTATGAGCACGAGTCCTAGTACCACTATCACGCTCACCAAAGCAATACCAATGCCCATGGGCAACTGCCACCACACGGCCAAGGCCACGCCTAGCAAAGTACCATGCGCCAAGGCATCGGCAAAAAATGCCATGCGTCGCCACAATACCAAACAACCGAGGGGCGCTGATAGCAGTGCTAAGATACTGCCAGCAATCCAAGCAGGCGCAATAATGGCTAACCAAGCACTCATAATGTGTATCCAATAAACGGTTTATAAAATAAAGATCGTAAAGCAGCTTTTTGCTTTGGTCGGTTGGTTTCGATGATTACAACTCGCTTGGCGCGTGATGTTCACAGGCGTGCGGCTGGTGGACATAAGGCTGCTCATAATGATGACCAAACAGCTTTTGAAACTCACTACTAATGGCAAGTTCGCTTGGTTGTCCCTCGCAGCAAATATGCTTATTTAGACAAATTACCCGTCGGCTGCCTTTCATCACCCAATGCAAATCGTGTGACACTACTAGCATGGCACAGCGTAAGAAATCTGGCAGCTCATCAATGAACTGATAAAGCCAAACTTCGGTATCAGGATCAAGCCCTTGCATCGGCTCATCTAAAATCAATAAATTGGGCTTATCTAATAAGGCACGGGCCAATAGAACTCGCTGCGTTTCACCACCTGACAGGTGCAACATCTGCCGTGATAGCAAGTGCGTCAACGATAAATTATCAAAGATAAACTGGCGTTGCTCAGCCGTTAAGCGTTTCTTATCGGCCTGCGCCAATAAGTCGCAGACTCGTAATGGCAATATCGGCGGTACCGCAAAGCGCTGCGGCACATAGCCAAGCTGTAACTGATGATGGGGCGTCATTTGCCCTTTAGTTGGCTCAATCAACCCTAAAATAAGCTTAACCAACGTCGATTTACCAGCGCCATTTGGCCCAATAAGACTGACTGTCTCGTTAACGGCAATATCGATATTAATATGTGATAACAAGCGTTGCGAACCAATGTCATAGCTGATATCGCTTAAGCTCAGCAGCTGGTTAGTTTGGCTGGTCTTATTATCCAGACTAATAGAGGCAGACGATTGCTCTGATGATGAAGTGGGTAGGCTCATAGGCTAGTGACTAATATATTGGTAAATGATAAATGGCTGAATACTTAATGCTAAATACTGAATAATAAGTACCTAGATCAGTACTTAATAAAAAAATACAGCAAGCTTTACTGGCATGCTTGGCAACGACCACTGAGCTCAATGACGCTACGAGCGACGATAAAGCCCACATCTTGCTCCGCAAAGCTCATCATTTCTTGTACTGGTAAGCTGCTACATTCTTGCACCCGCTGGCACTGATCGCAGATTAAAAATGCGGCAGTATGCTGGGCGCGTGGGTGACAGCAGGGCACATAAGCATTGATGGAGGTCAGTTGATGTATCAAACCTTCGCTCAACAAAAACTCCAAGCTGCGATAAACCGTCGGCGGTGCGACGTTTTTTGGCGTCTGATTGGTGAGAGCCGAATCTTGTGTATCCGGTTCTGACAAGCGCATTTGCTGCAATTGCGTGATCAAGTCGTAAGCACCAACCGGCTTATTGGCAGCCAATACTAACTGATATATCTGCTGGCGCAGTAGCGTAAAGCGTACACCACTTATGCGGCATTGTTCTTTTGCCGCCGTCAAGCGCTCGGTTACATCATGCGCGGTGAAGTGTTGCACATCATGCAAATGTTCGCATGTCGATGAAGTAGTGGACATAGGACAAACTCCTAAAAAATATGACGCCTTTTTATGATGGCGTTTTTCATTGTTATAGTATAACATAATGAAATACAAAACAGGCAAGTCGCCTTCACTTAATAATAAAGACCCTACTATGAATGTATTTTTCAGCTATTTTTTACGCTCATTCATTATACTACAACGATTGCTCATTACTGGGATAGTCGCGTTAAGCTGCTTGACGTTAAGCGCTCAAGCAGCCACCGTTAGTGTGAGTAATTATCCATTATTCTTGTTGAGTCAAGCTGTGACTGATGGTGCGCCGCCTGCCAAGCAATTATTGCAAGCAGGGGAGGTGGGGCATCACGGCAGTATTAGTCCGGGCGACATAAAAGCCATTCAAGACAGCAAGTTTGTGGTATGGTTTGGCGAGCCACTAGAGAACAATCTGGCCGCCAGTCTCAATAGCGCGCCCAATGCCATTGCCTTATTCAAGTTTGACGCCTTTAACCGTCATCCACTGCGCGATATCAAAGGCAAGCCTATCGCTGGTACCCTAGACCCACATATTTGGCTCGATCCTCAAAATGCCAAAGCCATCACCCGTGCGCTGGCGGTGATTCATAGCCATGCCAATCCTGAGTATAAAAAGCTCTATCATGCCAATGCGCAAAAATTTGCCCAGCGACTGGATAAAGAAGTGCTTGCCACAAAGCAGAGCACAGCGTCAAAAACATTGCCTTATTGGGCATATCACGATGCCTATCAGTATATGGAGGACAGCTTAAAGCTACAGCTCATCGGCAGTCTTAGCACCGATCACCATTTAGCGCCAAAAGCCAGTCAGTTGCGCTGGCTAAATGAGCAGCGTCCTGCCAAACAAATGTGTTTGGTTAGTCCAAGTGCACCCGCTAAAGGGTTGCTCGCTAAGCTACAACCGGTAAAGAGTACCGTGCAAGCTGAAGACATGAGTAACAGTCAAGACTTTGTTAGCGGCTGGCAGACGATGGCGCAGCAAATCCGTCAATGTATCGCATAGCTATTTTTAGCCCACTTAGACTGTTGTTAGTTGAATTGAGGACATGCCATAGCTAGGCTTTACTAAGTTTTTAGAGGGAGCGTTAGCGCTAAACAATCAAATGCTTGATAAGACGCATATTTTACTTGCTAATCGCGCGCGCGCTCCCTATAATAAGTGGCGTTTTATTTTGGTTAAAAGGCAACGTCTGTATAGTGACTTTTCATGCATAAAGTGGTCATGGATAAACTGGTCACGGATAAAATCGTGGCAAATATGCGACATTATCCCAATACTATAGGATAGCTGCTGATGACCAAGCCTGCCAAACGCACGCAAAAAGATGAGATTGGCATCTACCTGAAACGCCAAGCATGGATTTTATTTATCCTGATTATTATTGGTTGGGTAGTAGATGTGACCTGGCTCGACAGTGGGCTGATAGTAGCAAAAAGTACCGCGATCGGTGCGCTACTTAGTTATGCCACACAAGCCGTCTTTGCAAATTTTATCTTTTGGCATACTGGATATCGCGCGCGCCGGCATATTGTCAGCCAGCTATATCGAGGTCAGATGGTCAAATGGCTACTGACAGTGTTTGGTTTCGCACTAATTTTTATTACCGTACAACCCCTAGCAGCGCCTGCGTTGTTCATCGGTTTTATGGTAATGCAAATTAGTCACAGTTGGATGTTGTGGCACATACGCTAGTACTCTTTACGATCAGTATTGACGTGAGTAAGTATCTATTAGCGTTAGATAAGTCATCCTGCCGTCCAACTTCTCTATGGCTAGCTTCACAAAGCCAAAAGAATGACAAATAACTGATTTGACGTTAAGGTATGGACTTATAAGTTACTGCTATAAGTCGTTGAAATTACCGTAAAAAGTAAAAATAGTGTTATAGATAATAGATAGTTTGGTTAATTGCTATTACTTATAATTTTATTTTTACATTTTAACGAATGATGCAAACCCATGCCACCAAAGGTCAATAGCCGCTAACTGGTTCATACAGCGGATAAAAAAGTCATAATAGACTTTACACGAATACAACGCTGCATTAATATAGGCAGCTAACTGCTTTGTTTCTGGACGCCATATTGAGCGTTTGCCTGAAAAGATCGGCAGAAGCAGACACCTATTCGATATAAACATTAAAGGGCTATTAATGAATAATCATAAGCCCTTTTTTGATAGCTAAAATTTATACAAATCTAGGTATAGAGCACTAGTAAATAGAACTATGGGTTGGATGTTATTGGTTACATGAGGGCTGTAAGTGTTTTTCTGGATTTGCTTAATCGCAGATTGGTGATAACGCAAACGCCTCATCAGATGACAACCATATTTTTTGGTAGTTGATTAAATCGTTGATTAATAAGAAGCTGACATTATGGCATCCGAGCAAGCATCATCAGAATATATCTCTCACCACTTAACGAATTGGACGTACGGCTATCTGCCGGGCGAAGGTTGGAAAGTTGCCTATACTGCTGAAGAAGCAGGGTTAATGGGTTTTAAAGCTATCCATCTTGATTCCATGTTATGGTCAATCGGTCTGGGTATTTTATTTTGTGCCATCTTTTGGATGGTTGCCAAAAAAGTTACTTCAGGCGTTCCCGGCAAAACTCAAGCAGCGGTTGAGATGATCGTTGAGTTTGTTGATAACAACGTTCGCGATTCTTATAGTGGTACGTCAAAATTGATTGCGCCGCTAGCGTTGACCATTTTTGTGTGGATTTTCTTGATGAACTTGATGGATTTATTGCCTATCGACTTCATTCCAAGTCTAGCAGGTCAAGTTGGCGCTGCGATGGGTCATGATCCACATCACGTGTTCTTCAAGATTGTACCAACGACTGACCCTAATATCACCCTAGGCATGTCATTTTCTGTCTTTGCGTTGATTATTTACTACAGTATTAAAGAAAAAGGGTTGGGTGGTTTTATCGGTGAGTTAACACTGCATCCGTTTAGCGCCAAAAACCCAATCATGCAAATCATTTTAATCCCCATCAACTTTATCTTAGAGTTTGTTACTTTGATTGCCAAGCCCATCTCACTAGGTTTGCGTCTGTTCGGTAACATGTATGCTGGGGAGCTAATCTTCGTATTGATTGCCCTGATGCCGTTTTGGATTCAATGGGCGTTATCGGTGCCGTGGGCGATTTTCCACATCTTAATTATTACCCTTCAAGCGTTCGTATTTATGATGTTGACGATAGTTTATATGTCGCTTGCATCATCAACTGAACATTAATTATATACATTCAATAGGTAAATGAGGATACATCAATGGATCCAGTATTAGGTGGTTACACAGTTATCGCAGTAGCACTGCTTATCGGTCTTGGCGCACTTGGCACAGGCATTGGTTTTGCTATTCTAGGCGGCAAGTTCTTAGAAGGTGTTGCACGTCAACCAGAACTTGGTTCACAACTGCAAACTCGTATGTTCATCGTGGCAGGTCTACTTGATGCCGTACCGATGATTGGTGTTGGTATTGCGATGCTATTGTTGTTCGCTAACCCTCTAGCAGGTTAATCAGAAAGCTCAGTTGTAAATGTTTGGTGGTCAAAGTTTGTATATTAAACATAGCCAAAGTTTGGCTATCAAATATGATCAATGAAACTGATTTTTCATTAACAAAGAGGTGATCACGTGAATATCAATTCTACCCTCATCGGTCAAGCCATTGCTTTTGCAATATTTGTGATTTTTTGCATGAAATTCGTGTGGCCACCACTTATCGGTGCCATTAATGAGCGTCAGCGTAAAATCGCTGAAGGCTTAAACGCCGCAGAAAAAGCAAAAGCAGATTTAGCGACCGCGGAGCAAAATGTACAGCAGGAGCTTGATGTTGCAAAAACTAAAGCTGCTGCGCTAATTGAGCAAGCGAACAAGAGCGCCAATCAGCTTGTTGAAGATGCAAAATTGCAAGCCCAAGCGGAAGGCGAACGCATTCGTCAACAAGCGCAAGCCTCTATCGACCAAGAAATCAATCAAGCGCGCGAATCATTGCGTGCCCAAGTTGCTGAACTGGCTGTACTTGGTGCTGAAAAGATTTTGCAAGACAAAGTCGATGTGCAAAAACATGCCAGTATGTTAGACCAACTGGCGGCGAAGCTGTAATTGTGAGGATAAAATGGCTGACTTATCAACCTTAGCACGACCGTACGCTAAAGCCGCGTTTGACTATGCCAATGAAAACGGGGTAGTAAATGAGTGGGAAAACTTCTTATTTATTGCCAGTACCATTGTTAATGACAAGTCATTCAGTACTTGGCTAGACAATCCAGCTGTTTCTGCTGAGCATAAGTCAGCTGCTTTGATCGATCTTTATGATACACAAGTAGCTAGCGCTGATGATTCTGCTTTTAAGCAGTTACTAGGTGAGGCCCAAGCGGCTCGCCCAGACAACAACGCCAGCTATCCAAAAGTATCAGTAGCACTTAGTAACTTCGTTAAACAGTTATCAGAACAAGAGCGTCTGGCACTGCTTCCTGAAGTTTATGCGCATTATCGCCGTCACAAGGCAACCAGCTTAAAGCAGCTTGATGCATACGTGACCTCTGCCTATCCATTGACCGATGCACAGCGTGACATGCTCCAAACACGTCTTGCCGCCTCGCTAAATGCTAGTGTGGTGATTCATGAGTCGGTTGATCCTAGTCTTTTGGCTGGCGCTACGATCAAAGTCGGTGACAAAATCATTGATGATTCGATGCGCGGCAAGTTACAACAGTTAAAAACACAGCTAACTGCCTAATGCCATTCATCAACGCAGCCGTATAAAAACTGCGTGATAGTAAGAGCATTTAAGTCAGTGGGCGGGTTATCATAAATTAAAGGAAACAAGGCAATGCAACAATTGAATCCAGCGGAAATCAGTAACCTGATTAAGCAGCGTATTCAAGACCTTGATGCGGGTGCAACTGCAAAGAATGAAGGCACGATTGTCAAAGTATCTGACGGTATCGTGCAGATTCATGGTCTTGAAGATGCCATGTACGGCGAAATGATTGAGTTTGAAGGTGAAATCTATGGAATGGCGCTTAACTTAGAGCGTGATTCTGTTGGTGCGGTAGTACTGGGCGATTTCCTAAAACTACAAGAAGGTCAAAAAGCCTATTGTACTGGTCGCATTTTAGAAGTACCCGTAGGTCCTGAGCTGCTAGGCCGTGTTGTTGATGCTTTGGGTAACCCTATTGATGGCAAAGGTCCTATCGATGCCAAGATGACGGATAAAGTCGAAAAAATCGCCCCAGGTGTAATCGACCGTCAGTCAGTAGATCAACCAGTAATGACCGGTTATAAAGCCGTTGATACCATGATTCCAATCGGTCGTGGTCAGCGTGAGCTTATCATTGGTGACCGTCAGACGGGTAAAACCGCGATGGCTATCGATGCGATCATTGCGCAGAAATCATCTGGTATTAAGTGTGTCTACGTCGCTATCGGTCAGAAACGTTCTACGATTGCTAACGTTGTACGTAAGCTTGAACAGACCGGCGCACTAGAATATACGACTGTTGTCGTCGCTTCAGCGTCAGAGCCAGCAGCACTACAATATATCGCACCGTACTCAGGTTGTACGATGGGTGAATATTTCCGTGACCGCGGTGAAGATGCACTAATTGTCTTTGATGACTTATCAAAGCAAGCGGTTGCTTATCGTCAGATTTCACTACTATTACGTCGTCCGCCAGGTCGTGAAGCGTATCCTGGTGACGTATTCTATTTACACTCACGTTTACTTGAGCGTGCCTCACGTGTCAACGCCGCGTACGTAGAAAAATTCACTAATGGTGAAGTGGTTGGTAAAACGGGTTCTTTAACCGCGCTACCTATCATTGAAACCCAAGCGGGTGACGTCTCTGCATTCGTACCGACTAACGTGATTTCAATCACTGATGGTCAGATCTTCTTAGAGTCTAGCCTATTCAACTCAGGTATCCGTCCAGCAGTTAACGCTGGTATCTCGGTATCGCGTGTCGGTGGTGCTGCTCAGACGAAGATTATCAAAAAGCTCTCTGGTGGTATTCGTACCGCACTAGCTCAGTATCGTGAACTAGCAGCGTTTGCTCAGTTTGCCTCTGATCTTGATGACGCAACGCGCGAGCAGCTTGATCATGGCGAGCGTGTGACTGAACTGATGAAACAGAAGCAATATCAGCCAATGTCTATCTCTGAGCAAGCAGCGGTTATTTATGCATCAAACGAAGGTTTCTTATCAGACGTACCTGTTGAAAAAATCGGTGCTTTCGAAGAAGCTTACTTACGTTATATGCATGATGAGCAAAGTGAATTGATGCGCGAGATTGATGATACTGCGAACTATAATGATGATATCGCAGGTCGTTTAAAGTCAGCTTTAGAGACCTTTAAACAAAATCACAGTTACTAAGTTAGCAAATACTAAGTTAACGGGTTAAGCCGATTTGGTTACCGCTCTGATTCAGAGCGTATAAGGTGGCGCGTTGTCTGATAAGCATTTTGCTAAGACAGGCGCGCCATTGTGCTAACCATTGATGGTATTAGATCGCGTCATGCACAAGGTATAACGATTATTCTTTAAGATCGATGTTATATGTTAAATAATTGTCGCATGCGCCAATGCTTTTTAACCCTCTTATATTGGAATCATTATGGCAAGCTTAAAAGAGATACGTGCCAAAGTCACCAGTATTAAAAGCACCCAGAAAATTACTCGTGCTATGCAAATGGTAGCGGCAAGTAAAATGCGCCGTGCGCAAGAGCGCATGGAAGTGGGTCGCCCGTATGCTGATAGTATGCGCCGGGTTATTTCACATTTGGTGCATGCTTCATCAGACTACAAACATCCGTATATGGTATCGCGTCCGGTCAATAAGGTTGGCTATATTGTCATTACCTCTGACCGTGGCCTAGCGGGTGGTTTGAATGTAAACTTATTCAAAGCCTTATCTAAAAGTATCCAGCAATACCAAGACCAGTCTGTGCAAACTGAATTTGCAGCTATCGGCGCTAAAGGCGTAAGTTTTTTCAAAAACTTCGGCGGTAAAGTGACCTCAGCTGTGACCGATTATGGCGATAAACCAACGTTTGAGCAGTTGAATGCACCTGTGCAGGCGATGCTTGAGGATTATAGTAACGGTAATATCGACCGTATCTATGTGGTATATAACAAATTCGTTAATGCCATGACTCAAAAGCCAACGGTCAATCAGTTAGTACCGCTACCTGAGGGCTCATTTGGTGACGAAGAGAGCGGCATACAGACAGAACTTAGCTGGGATTATATATACGAGCCTGACATCAAGACGTTAATTGATGAATTGCTTGGTCGCTATATTGAGTCGATTGTTTATCAAGCGGTAATGGAAAACATTGCCTCTGAGCAGTCTTCACGTATGGTTGCGATGAAAGCGGCAACAGATAATGCTGGTGACCTTATTAACGATTTACAGTTGGTTTATAACAAGCTGCGTCAAGCGGCGATTACCCGAGAAATCTCGGAAATCGTTGGCGGTGCTGCTGCTGTTTCATAATTGAAACCCCTTATGAAACCCACTATATACAGAAGTTCAAGGAGAACGCAATGAGTAGCGGTCGTATTGTACAGATTATTGGCGCGGTTCTTGACGTTGAGTTCAACCGTAACGAAGTTCCTCAAATTTATGATGCCTTGCAAGTAGACGGTACCGAAACCACCCTAGAAGTACAGCAACAGCTAGGTGATGGCATCGTACGTACTATTGCCATGGGATCAACCGAAGGCCTAAAGCGTAACCTACCGGTTACCAACACTGGTGCACCTATTGCAGTACCCGTTGGTATCGGTACGCTTGGTCGCATTATGGATGTTCTTGGTCGTCCTATCGATGAAGAAGGTCCTGTACAGGCTGATGAAAAATGGTCTATCCACCGTGAAGCGCCAAGCTACGCGGATCAGTCAAACAGCACTGAGCTGTTAGAGACTGGTATTAAAGTTATCGATCTACTTTGCCCGTTCGCTAAAGGTGGTAAAGTTGGTCTGTTTGGTGGTGCTGGTGTTGGTAAAACCGTCAACATGATGGAATTGATCAACAACATCGCTCTAAAACATGAAGGTTTGTCAGTATTTGCTGGTGTTGGTGAGCGTACTCGTGAAGGTAACGATTTCTATCACGAAATGCAGGAAGCTGGCGTCGTAAACACTGAAGACTTTAGTAAGTCTAAAGTAGCAATGGTATATGGCCAGATGAATGAGCCACCGGGTAACCGTTTACGTGTTGCACTGTCTGGTTTGACCATGGCTGAGTACTTCCGTGATACCAAAGATCCTGTTACTGGCAAAGGTCGTGATGTACTATTGTTTGTTGATAACATCTACCGTTATACACTAGCGGGTACAGAAGTATCAGCACTACTTGGTCGTATGCCATCAGCGGTTGGTTATCAGCCAACACTCGCTGAAGAGATGGGCTTACTACAAGAACGTATTACGTCAACTCAGTCAGGCTCTATTACTTCAGTTCAGGCGGTATACGTACCTGCGGATGATTTGACCGATCCATCACCTGCTACAACGTTTGCTCACTTGGATGCAACAGTTGTACTAAGCCGTGATATCGCATCACAAGGTATCTACCCTGCGGTTGATCCATTGGATTCAACATCACGTCAGCTAGATCCACAAGTAATCGGCGAAGAGCATTACAATGTTGCTCGTGGTGTTCAGGAAGTTCTACAGCGCTATAAAGAACTAAAAGACATCATCGCGATCTTGGGTATGGATGAGTTATCAGAAGAAGATAAACTGGTTGTTTATCGTGCTCGTAAGATTCAGCGCTTCTTGTCACAGCCATTCCACGTTGCTGAAGTCTTTACTGGTGCACCTGGTAAATATGTACCACTACGCGATACCATTGCCAGCTTTAAAGCAATCATTGCTGGTGAATACGACGATCTACCAGAGCAAGCATTCTACATGGCTGGTAGCATCGAAGAAGTAGTCGCCAAAGCAGAGAAAATGAAATCTACTGCAGCGTAAGTGGTATTAGCATTGGCTAACGAGTAGGTATAATATAAATTTATAGCTACTCATCAGTAACGCATCGCAGTTTTTACTGTTTTTTGATTGCGCTTTGATAGTAAGGAGTTAAGTATGGCAACGTTACAATGTCGCGTCGTAAGTGCCCGTGAAGAGTTGTATTCAGGCGAAATTAGCATGTTAATAGCTACTGGTACCGAAGGCGAGATTGGTGTATTGCCAGGTCACACACCGCTTATTACTTTGCTAAAGCCGGGTGCGATGCGCGTGCAAACACCAAACGGTGAAGAAGAAGTAATTTATGTATCAGGTGGCGTGTTAGAAGTACAACCGAAGATGGTTACGGTATTGGCTGATACAGCGATGCGCGCCCATAATCTTGACGAAAGCAAAATTGTCGCAGCACGTAAGAAAGCGGAGCAAATGCTGGTCAACCAGTCAGATACGGTACAAACCAACGCCGCTTTGGCATCGTTAGCGGAATCGGTAGGACAGCTACAGGCTATTCGTAAGTACAAAAACCGTGCTTAATCTGATTCTTTACCGCGTCCAATATTATATCTCATAAAAAACAGTCCATCATGGGCTGTTTTTTTATGTGTATCATTCTATGCTCATGACTTTATGCTTGTTTGGAGTATGGTCTAATTTATAGACGATCGACTATATTTACCATAGGGTGGATTTCTGTGTTAGATTTGGACAAATAAACCATATTTTCTGCGCTTTTAATTAATAGATAATGACTATTAATAATTTCATGCAAAATTCGCTAGCGGTAATCTTTTTATCTCGCTATATTAGAGTGTGTTTAACATTCAAAAAGAGGCGCTGATAGCGAGTATTCAACATGCCCCAGCTATTGAATAATAATTAATAAGAATATCAAAAAGCTAATAGGGCTATTTTATTTAGAATGGTGATAACTCGCATTTATAGCTACCTTAGATGAGCCGCTGAGAACGGTCTTAAGATTTCTGGCAACACAAAATAGATAATCTTGGACGTAAACTAAAGTTTTAATAGCCGTAGTTTATAGGTTTTGTTAACGACTATAAGCTATAGTATAGGAAGCTGACTGTTTAATAGTATACTGTCCTACCAAGTTTGTAACAGCTATACCAACATCAATGGTGCCACTCAGTGGCGCTATTAATTTACCGCTCTTACTTTTACTGCTTTTAAATGAGATGTATTAGAGGATATAACAATGACAACGACTGAAGAAGACAACACCCCCCGAATTTTGATTGTTGAGGATGATGAGCGTCTGGCCATGTTAACCCAAGATTACTTGGTTAAAAACGGTTTAGAAGTGGCAATTGAGACTGATGGCAATCGCGCCATTCGCCGCATTGTCAACGAACAACCAGATTTGGTCGTGCTTGATGTCATGCTTCCTGGTAGCGATGGACTGACAGTTTGCCGTGAGGTACGCCCGCACTACCAGAACCCTATCTTGATGCTGACTGCTCGTACTGAAGATATGGATCAGGTACTGGGTCTTGAGATGGGTGCCGATGATTATGTCGCCAAACCTGCTCAGCCGCGCGTATTGCTTGCTCGTATCCGCGCTTTACTACGCCGCTCAGAAAATGCGCCATCGGAAGATGTGCCGCAGCGTCTTGAGTTTGGTGAGTTGGTTATCGACAATGGCGGTCGCTCAGTGAACTTGGGTGACGAATTGGTTGATTTCACCAGTGCCGAATATGACTTATTATGGTTACTTGCGTCTAACGCTGGTCGTATCTTGTCACGCGAAGATATTTTTGAGCGTCTACGCGGTATCGAATATGACGGTCAAGACCGTTCTATCGATGTGCGTATCTCGCGTATTCGTCCAAAAATCGGTGATGATC
Organism: Psychrobacter sp. Sarcosine-3u-12; assembly: GCF_002836005.1. Classification (NCBI taxonomy): domain Bacteria; kingdom Pseudomonadati; phylum Pseudomonadota; class Gammaproteobacteria; order Moraxellales; family Moraxellaceae; genus Psychrobacter; species Psychrobacter sp. Sarcosine-3u-12. The sequence goes on along the minus strand of NZ_PJBY01000081.1, from coordinate 8,024 downwards.
CAGAAAATCCAAAACGTATCAAAACCGTTCGCAGTAAAGGGTATTTGTTCGTTAAAGAAGGCAACTAAGTCAATTTTGCTTCGGCAATGGCTTATTGCTCATTAGCGTGACCAAAGAAACCAGCAACCATGCTGGTTTTTTTGTGGCTAAATTTTAATTTTTGAACTTAAATGCTGTGTTATGTGGTTTAATTGAGCGATAATTATCGCTGTGAATTAAGTAAGCATAAGCTAAATAGTGCAGCAAATATTCAGCATTCATTAATATTTTTTCTTCATTAGGTTGGTCACGGCACGTATGTCATTAGTCTCTTCTTTAAAACATAGTATTTTTGTCCGTATTTATGCTGGACTACTTATCGTTTGTTTGTGTGTGGCACTATTCGCTCAATTATTGATGGATACCATTAATAAAGAGCGCGTACAATCCTACCGTGAAAACATGGCAAAGGGTGCTTTTCATCTGGTCAGTGAAGGGGTTGCGCATCAAGATAATGAGATGCAGCGTGACTATTGGCTGTCTGATGCTAGTAGCTTATTTGGCTCGACTTTTAGTATTGTGCCCATCGAAAAAATTGATTTTAACGCCAGTGAGTTGCGTCGTTTTGAAAAAGGCAACACCGTCGTTCGCTATGTTGCCCAGCCTATTTATGCCGATGTTTATTATCGCTTACCGGACAACGAGAGCGTTTTAACCGCACGTATCTCGCAAGTAACCGAGCAGCAAGTACGTGCCATCGCGGTATTTTTGCTTGATGATTTGTCCTATTACGCGACTTTATCCGATAAGCGTGCGCGTTTGGCTCAATTGGAAGAGAAGTTTTCTTTTCCATTAGAGTTTAGAGCGATCAATACTCTTAATTTAGACCCCGATCAAATGGCACGCTTGCGCCGTGATGAAGTGGTTATCTTATTGCAAGATACTAATAGTAGTAAGAGTAACTCATCTATCAAAGTCATTGTGCCCTCTGAAATCAACGACATGGCGATTTTGATTGGACCGGTGCCCTTATTTAATTGGTTCCCGCTCAATTTGATTATCAGTATGATTTTGATCAGTATGTTTTTGATCAGCTTGGGCGTCTATGCACTTATTTTCCCACTTGAGCGTAAACTGCAGTTGATTCAAGTCGGTGTCAATGAGGTGAGTCAAGGTAACCTTGATATTCAAGTACAGGTCATTGGACAAGATGAAATTGCTCGTTTGTCAGCGACTTTTAATGTGATGACCGCGCATATTAAGCGTTTGATTGAGTCGCAGCGCGAGCTGACGCGCGCAGTATCGCATGAGCTGCGCACGCCAGTGGCACGTATACGCTTTGCCGTCGATATGTTGGCTGATACCGATGATGAAGACTCGCGGTTTATGCAGCGTGATTATATCGATGAGGATATTGAGTCGCTTAACGGTCTCATTGACGAGATTTTGACTTACGCTAAGCTAGAAGAAGGGTCACCAAAACTCGATCTAGAACCGGTAAATCTCAAAGAGTTGCTCGAACAGATTGAGCGTGAAACCAATGCCTTGGGCAAACCTATCAAGATAGTGACCAACTTGCCCAACGCTAAAGTAACGGCGGTTGCCGATAGACGTTATCTACACCGTGTCATTCAAAACCTTGCGGGTAATGCTTTACGCTATGCAGAAACCACGATTATCATCAGTGCGGGCATCAGAAAAGGCAACGCTTTCGTCAGTGTAGAGGATGATGGCCACGGTATTCCAGAAGCCGATCGCGAAAAAGTTTTTATCCCATTCTCACGCTTGGATGATAGCCGTACACGGGCATCTGGTGGCTATGGCTTAGGGCTGTCGATTGTGTCGCGTATTGCTTTTTGGTTTAATGGTAGTATGAAGGTCGATGAGAGCCGTGAGCTTGGTGGTGCCAGATTTGTCATGACATGGCCTATCAAACCCTTGACTCAAGTGCTTGCCGCTGACCAGTTGACCCAAGAAAAGAGCGATCGTGATTTTGGCACTGAATAAGGCAAAATGCTATTTCATGTCCGCAGCATGAAAAATACTTTCGCCAGTACAAAACAGATTAAGCGCTCAATATATAACGGATTAAGTTGAGAAACATTGGTTTGAACAGCCAATTTTTAATATTCAGTCTTATAAGTTGGAAACTAGAGGAGGGCAGAGGATGCCATATTTATTTGGCGGTTTGGTAGTACTGAATGCGTTGACGCTGGGTTATTATTTATTCTTGCAGCAGCCAACCATGACTCAAACGCTAAAAGCCGCGCAGGATGACATTACTCAGCCATTAGCGTTTACTAATAGCGCTGCGTACATTCCCCCCGTTATCGGTGCGCGTGAATAATTGTCATTGCTTAAATAATGAGACAGTTAAATAGTTACAGCGACTTTAAAGACGATTTTGCCATCGTCTTTTTTCAGCTTCTTTATTAGGTATATGATCTGCCATTTTTGCTTTGTCTGAATGAGCTGCTTCTATATTTTCTGTCAGTGTTTGCTCTCCTGCCACCTTGGATAATAGGGGAATACGCACACAGACTTGTAGGCCGCCATCAGGATGATTGATGGCCTCAACCGTACCATGATGCAAGTGGGCGATACGATCAACAATAGCCAGACCTAGACCACTACCTTGCGTGGTTCGCGCTGTTTCACCACGTTCAAAGGGCTGCATGATGCGCTCTAATTGATCTTCTTCTACTCCATCACCGCAGTCCCGTACACATATCATCAGCTGCTCTTGGGCTTGCTTATTAACTTCATTTTCAGACACCACGTCGCTGTCTTCTACGTCAGCTGTTTCTATGAAAGTCGGCACGACCGTTGCTGATAAATAAATAGGCGGCTTGCCATAACGATTGGCATTGTTGACCAGATTAATGACCAAGCGCTTAATGGATAATGGACGCACTGGCACAACCTTGTGACAATCCGATTGATAAATAAATTCCATGGGCGCGAATTGCACCATAATTTCATTAAATATCGTGTCCAAATTGGTCAAGCGCACTGGCTCATCCGAGCCGTCTTTCATAAATGAGATAAACTGCTCCAAAATGGCATCCATATCCTCAATGTCATAAATCAACCCTTCACGAAAAAAATCGTCCGGTAGCATTTCAGCGGTCAAGCGCATACGAGTCAACGGTGTACGCAGGTCATGTGAGATACCAGCAAGCATGATGGTACGTTCTTTTTGCGCTTGATTGAGCGTGGTAAATAAGCGGTTGAATGCCATATTTACCTGACGTATCTCTGTAGGCCCTTTTTGCGTTGGTAAGGATGTTGCGTGACCCAGTCGAATATAGTTGGTGGCCGCACGCTGTAAATACCTTAAAGGACGGTTTAATTGCCGTGCTAACAAAATAATGGTTAGCAGCGATAATATAGGTAATCCAATGAGGAATAGTACTAACAATCCTGGACTATATTGCGAATAATAAACCACGGGTTCGCGAATCCAAAAACTGGTGTCACGACTGTCTTGTACCCACAGCTGCGGGGTTGGTTTGAACTTGAAATACACTTCCACTGGTCGACCTAACTGTGCCCCTATTTCGCGTTGTAATACATCGGTAAAAACACCCGCAAAGGCTTTATCTGCTACTTGCGGGAAGTCACTGGGGTTATCAACCACCACCACGTGCGAATGCTGATATATCCATTGCCGCACCTCGGGGCTATCCTGCCAGTCTTTATTGACGCTATTCATCAAACGTAGCTCGCTGGTCAGATAGCGCGCATGATTTTTGAGCTCTGGCAAATAAAGACTGCGCCAAAAGAACACAATCGATAAGCCGACACTGATAATGACAATAAAAGCCACCATTAAGGTAGTCAGCCAACTGTTGGAATAAGAGCGTGGCAACCAACCTTTACGAGGTATTTTAGGGTTTGGGGTGGTCATATGCATCCAAGGTATAGATAAATAATAGGGTGATAAAATAGTGCCACGTCACAAAAACTGTAGCTCGTTTAGATTATCAAGTAAGCAAGCACATTGCTGGCGTTACGGTCTATTGTATACTGTTTTTATTGGGCTGTTATGAGTAGAAATAGAGCAGCACAATCAAGTAATCAAGTTACATGGATTTACTATGCACAATTTGAACACTTTGATTTGGCTAAGTCGTCCAAAATCACAACCTCACTAAGTACGATCTATAAAAGCTAGTTTTAATATTTTAGTTTTAATATTTTAGCGATTTGATACGGTCAGAAGCAGGGTATTAAGACTTTATAATCATGGGCAATTATTAATTTCAATTTACATACAAGCATATTTAAGCTATTGTTAATAAATAATTAAATAAGCATAGTTTATGTTTTCAATAAAATAAGACTGTGCTATAATTATGCCCTTTTTGGTATACCTGCGAAAGAGAGAATTCACATGGTTGTTATTCGTTTAGCACGGGGCGGTGCCAAGAAACGCCCATTTTATCAAGTAGTTGTTGCTGATCAACGCCGCGCGCGTGACGGTCGCTACATTGAAAACATCGGCTTTTTTAACCCACTCGCTAAAGAGTCTGAAGAAGCAGTACGTCTGAACATGGAAGCGTACAATGCGTGGATCGCCAAAGGTGCACAACCTTCTGATCGCGTTGCTTCATTAGCAAAAGCTTACAACAAGTCTACAGCTCAAACTGAAGCAACTGCTTAAGTTTTTCTTGCTGTTACTGAAATGCTGATAGTGTGATTATGGGCATAGCTCAGTAGACTTTAGAAGATATAGCGTAACTGGTCTGACCAGGGTGCGCGATTAACTGTTTATCGCTTTTGATTGCGTTTATCGCTTTTGATTGAAATGTTTTAATCATTGTTAGGTTAGCCGTTATGTCATCTGTTCCAAACGCTAGTGCTCTTATGAAAATCGGTCAACTTAAGAAGCCTTATGGCATCAAAGGTTGGCTTTGGGTATTTAGCGACACAGATGATCGTACGGCGATATTCGCCATGCAGCCGTGGTGGATGAAAACCGCCACTGGCATGAAACCTCTGACTGTGAAAGCTTGGCGTGAACAAGGCACAGGAATCGTGGCTCAATTTGAGCAGGTTCCTGATCGCAATGTTGCGGAGACTATGAATGGGGTAACCCTTTGGGTCGAGCAAGACGTCTTGCCAGAAACAGCGGAAGATGAATATTATTGGTCGGATTTGGTCAGCTTGCGCGTGATGAACGAGCAAGATGAGTATCTAGGCAATATCGCTGAAATGTTTGAAACCGGTGCCCATGACATCATGCGCGTGGCGCCTAATTCAGACAGTTTAGATAAAGAAGAACGCCTGATTCCATGGCATAAGCAAACCGTGATGCAGGTCGATATGACTGCGAAAACGGTGCTTGTGGCATGGCCAAGTGATTATTAATAATAAGCAATAATTAATCAGTAATGGTTAATAAGGTCTTATTAAGACAAGCTTTGCTGATATAAGTTTCGGCTTTATCGCTGAGCATCGTTAATAGTTACACCGATTCATTTAGCTTTTATTAGCCATTGTGCAAGTAGACATCAGATGTATTTTGCCGTCATTAGTATTTTTCCTGAGATGTTTGCTACGATTCGTGAGTTTGGTATCACGGGTCGGGCAGTCACACAGGAGCAAGTGACGATTGAATGTATCAACCCGCGTGATTATACCACTGATAACTACCGCCGTATTGATGAACGCCCGTATGGTGGCGGTCCTGGGATGGTGATGATGGCTGAGCCATTATCAATAGCTATCGAGGATGCGCGCTTGCGAGCGGGTCAACATGGCTGCCGTGTCGACAGTGAGCATTGTCCGGTGATTTATATGTCGCCACAAGGACAGACGCTTAGCGAAAGTAGTGTGGTCAGTATGACTGAGTATGATGGCATGATTATATTATGTGGTCGTTACGAAGGTATTGACGAGCGCTTACTGGTGCAGTATGTCGACTTGGAAGTGTCGTTGGGTGATTACGTATTGACTGGTGGTGAGCTGCCAGCCATGGTGATGATGGATAGTGTGATACGTCGTCTGCCTGATATTATGGGTGATGATCAATCAGCTGAGCAAGACTCGTTCGTCGATGGCTTGCTTGATTGTCCACACTATACCAAGCCGCATGAATTTGCGGGTATGGCGGTTCCTGAAGTATTACTTTCAGGACATCATGCCAATATCGCTAAGTGGCGCTTTAATCAGCAAGTCAGTCGCACGCAAGCGCGTCGTCCCGACTTATGGCAAGCGTTCACCCCAACAGTAGAGCAAGCGAAATGGCTAAAAGCATTGGCAAAAGCAGATAAAAAGCCACGTTAATAGCGGTCAAAAACATAAACAGTTAAGCAATAAAATTTTGAGCAATAATAAAACGAGTCATAGCATAATGGCCGTTGGTTATAATCCATTTACGTTGTAGTTGTTATTAATACAAGATGTTGATAATAGCTATGATTAATTATTACAAACAGGTGATATGCGTTAAGCCTCTATTATCTAATGTGAGGAGATAACTCTCATGAGCAACAAGCATCCATTGGTTCAGGTCATCGAAAATGCTCAATTGATTGAGCGCCCAAGCTTTGCACCCGGCGATACCGTTGTGGTTCAAGTTAAAGTACGTGAAGGTGAGCGTGAGCGTCTACAGGCTTTTGAAGGCATTGTAATTGCTAAGCGTAACCGCGGTCTAAACTCAGCGTTTACCGTACGTAAAATCTCAAGCGGTGTTGGTGTTGAGCGTGCATTCCAATTGCATTCACCAATTATTGACAGCATTGAAGTGAAACGCCGTGGTGCGGTTCGCCGTGCAAAACTGTACTATTTACGTGAGCGCTCTGGTAAATCAGCCCGTATCCGCGAAAAACTTGCTCCGCGTGCACCTAAAGTTGTCAAAGCAAAAACTGACGCTCGCGTTCCTGATGCAGTTGAAACTGCACCGGGTATTTAAGCAAAAGCTTGCCGTCTTTAGTTGGCTGTATAATTTACAGTTGATTAAAGTAAGGTAATAGTAGATACAAGCCCTTATTCATAGGTTTATCATATAAATAAGCGGGCCATACCAAAAAAGACAAAACCCCAATCTATGCGCATGCTAGATTGGGGTTTTTGTATGTAGGGTTCAAAAATGTATGTAAGGTTCACAAAAATGATCAGTAGCCGCTTAACGGTCAACTATTCTTCTAAGCAACCACTTCAGCTAATAAGCAACTAATAATTAACAACTGACTAAGTATCGAGCACATCCATACGGCTGCTTTGATTCTTTGATTTGCTGTGTTTGCGCAAGCGTATATAAATAGTCTTGGTGACAGTAGCGATCAACTTCTGCTGATCGTCAAAGATATCCGCCTGATATTCACGAAATACAGCGTCACCGTCTTTGGCCAGTTCTTGAATAGTGATGAGTTCGGTACTAGGAATTTTCATCCGAGTAATTACTTTACTGTTACCTGGCGCGACAAAGTCGATATGTGAGCTTTTGTCCCACACCACATAACTACTGCCCAACTGGTGCATTAGCATGAGCATATAAAAGGGATCTACCATCGAATATAAGCTGCCGCCGAACTGGGTACCGACGATATTCTTATTCAGAGCATTGAGCCCCATGCTTACCACGCACAACCCTTGATCGAGATTGATATGCTCAATCTTGATACCCGCGCCAACATAAGGCGCGTAAGTATTGATGCGCAGTTTAAGTAAATGCGGTGCCAGTAGCGGCATGATATTTTTTTTAGCCTTACGTTTTAGGGTCTCAAGATTTTTTGGTAATAAACTCATAGATATGTCCTGTTGCCTTTTTCAATCTTGTCTGCTGGGCTATTTTTAGTTTATGAATTATTTTATCAAAAGCGCACAAGCACCTGACGATGGTAGGTTTGCTATTGATTCATAGCCATGCAAAAGATATTTATCATAATAAAAAACGCCAACAGCCACCAGCGTTAAAGCGTAACTGATAGACGAATTTTCTGCTATATAAAAACCAGTTTTACCCAGCAAATTCTTAATTATAGTGCAGTAGATAAGTGACAGAGTTTTTAAAGCCAATTTTTCATCTTAAAATATAT
>NZ_PJBY01000080.1:0-36077 GCF_002836005.1 Psychrobacter sp. Sarcosine-3u-12 | reverse complement strand
AAAGCCGCCTTTGTTTCAACTAGTTCCGTAACTCAAGGGATTCAAGTTGGTATGTTGTGGCCTCACTGTTTTAATAATGGAACTGAAATTATATTCGCGTATAAACCTTTTGAATGGAAGAATAGTGCTAAGGATAATGCTGGCGTTTACTGTGTAATTGTGGGACTTGGTATTATATCTAAGTCGCCTAAAAAAATATTTTCTGATACGCATATTAGAATAGTTAAATCTATAAGTCCTTACTTGGTTGAAGGGGAGTCTAAAGCTGTTATCAAGGTAAGTCGCCCTCTGTTTGACTTACCAATCGCTATGAAAGGAAACGGAGTTTACGATGGAGGATATTTTATGTTCACTCCTGAAGAAAAAAAAGATTTAATATCTGAGTTTCCTAGGTCATCAAAGTTTCTAAAAAAGGTCACAGGCTCGAAAGAGTTTATAAGCAATACTGAAAGATGGTGTATTTGGATTAATAAAAATGATTTGAGTGAAGCAAAAAGTATACCGTTCATAGATAAAAGAATAGAGAAGGTAAAAAAATGGAGAGAGAATTCGGGAGAAACAGCTCAAGCTTATGCTAATGTTCCCTATAGGTTTAAAGGAATAAATAAAGCAAAAAGAAACTTGATGATTATTCCGGCAGTCTCTGCGTGCTCTCGTGACTACATTCCTATGGGGTTTCTTGATGCAGAAACTATCGTAACAGACCTCGCATTCATGATTTTAGACCCTGATATCTATGTGTTTTCTATACTTAACAGTAGTTTGCACCAATTATGGGTAAGAACTGTTACAGGTCGTTTAGGAGATGGTTACCGATACTCATTAGGCGTTTGCTATAACTCTTTTCCTACACCAGTTTTTTCAGAATCTGATAAAAATGAGCTTCGTTTATCGGCATTAAATATACTTGAAGCACGAGAAAAGCACTCTGATAAAAATCTTTTTCAACTTTACTCTAAAGGAAAGATGCCTGAAGACTTACTAATTGCTCACATTGAGAATGATAAATTGGTTGAGCGAATTTATGGTTATTCTGGTTTTACAGAAGATCAGTTGTTAGAAAATCTTTTTGCTATTTATTTTACCGAACAGGAACGCTGTAATGCCTAATCTAATGCACTTTGAATATGCTCAAACTGGTGCTAGCTCAAACGAAAACTCTATGGGTATGCGAGCAATGCAAGCGCGAGCCTATGCCGCTCGTAATAGTCAGTACCTATTGCTAAAAGCGCCTCCTGCATCAGGTAAATCACGCGCCCTCATGTTCTTGGCACTGGATAAGCTACATAATCAAGGCATCAAAAAAGCGATTGTAGCAGTGCCAGAGCGTTCTATTGGCGGATCCTTTAGATCAACAGAATTAACTAAATATGGTTTCTTCTATGATTGGGAAGTTGACGACAACAATGATCTTTGTGTTCCTGGTGGCGAAAGTAGTAAAGCTAAAGCGTTTAAGCGTTTTATGGCAAGCAACGACAGGATATTGATTTGTACTCATGCCGCACTGCGTTCAGCCTTTCAAGCAATGGAAGATGATGTATTTAATGATTGCTTAATCGCAATTGATGAATTTCATCATTTATCAGCTGATGAAGCTAACATTTTAGGTGGTGTGTTGCGTAGCATCATGGCAAATACCAATGCCCATATTGTTGCTATGACAGGCTCATACTTCCGTGGCGATAGTATTCCTGTGCTGACACCTGAAGATGAAGCCCAGTTTGATAAAGTTTCTTTTAACTATTATGAGCAGCTCAATGGTTATAACTATTTAAAGTCGCTTGGTATTGGCTACCACTTCTATCAGGGCCGATATACTGACGTGATTCATGAAGTGCTTAACTCAGAAGAGAATTATGGTAAGAAAACCATTATTCATATACCAAACGTCAACTCAGGTGAATCAACCAAAGAAAAGTATGACGAAGTAGATGCTATTCTTGAAGTGCTGGGTGAGGCAGGAAAGAGAGATCCTATAACAGGCGTTATTCCTGTTACACGGCCTGACGGTACGGTCATTAAGGTTGCAGATTTAGTTGAAGAAAACGAGCGAGATATTATCCAAAACTATTTACGTAATATGAATCACGTAGACGATATGGATGTCATTATTGCTTTGGGTATGGCAAAAGAGGGTTTTGACTGGGAATGGTGCGAGCACGCATTAACTGTTGGATATAGAAGCTCACTAACCGAAATCATTCAAATCATCGGTCGCTGTACCCGTGATAGCGCCAATAAAAGCCACGCTCAATTCACCAATCTTATCGCACAACCTGACGCTGCAAATGAGAACGTGACTATTGCAGTAAACAATATGTTGAAGGCTATTACTGGCTCTTTACTAATGGAACAAGTGCTTGCCCCTAATTTTAAGTTCAAAACAAAAAAAGATGGCGACTTTGAACCGACACCACCAGGAACAATGAAAATAGGTGGTTTTAAAGAACCTAGCACCAAACGCACCAAAGCTATCATAGAGTCCGATTTAGCTGATCTAAAAGCCGCTATCTTGCAAGATGATAAGGTCATTGCAGCTTCGGCAGGTAAAGTCGATCCTGAGGTAGTGAATAAAATCCTAATACCGAAAATAATTCAGCGTAAATATCCTGATCTGACTGAAGCTGAACTTGAAGAAGTCAGACAACAAGTCGTAGTTGATTGCGCAGTAAGCTCGGCAGAAGTCACTGAGCAAGGCGGTAAGAAGTTCATCCGTATGGCCGACAAGTTTATCAACATTGATGAGCTACATATTGACTTGATAGATCAAATTAACCCCTTTCAAAAAGCTTTTGAGATTCTATCAAAATCTATCACAACTGATGTGCTCAAACTTATTCAAGAATCCATTGAAACCACGCGCATTCAAATGGATTTTGAGGAGGCGAAGTTGCTATGGCCTAAGGTTAAACAGTTTGTGCATGAAAAGGGACGTGAGCCTGACTTAAATAGCTCAGACTTTACTGAGAAGAGACTGGCTGAGTGTGTCATTTATATTAAGCAACAGAAACGCAAGAGAGTACCTGCACAATGAAAAATGAAGAATGGCAAGTTTTAAAGTCTATGGAGTTAGATGACTGGCTAAGCTTCATTGATAGCGATGACGACTTAGGGCTTACAACAATTAAAGCAAAGTCACGGGCACCTACGGCAGATGAACACTTAGTCGCTAAGTTCCAAGAGATAAGTGACTTTTACAAAACTAATAAGCGCTTACCTGAGAATAATATGGCGAACATTAGTGAGCTTATGCTGTTTAAGCGTTTAGAGTCTATTAAGAATAACAATGAGCAGTGCCATGCTTTAGTAGATTTTGATGAATTTAATCTGTTGCCATTTACTCATGAAGTCGCTGCACCAGAACCTGAAATTGTTGAAAAAGAAATCACCTCATTTGAAGATATTTTTGCAGATGATGATTTTGGCTTACTCGGGGACTCTGATCAGAGTATTTTCAATATCAAGCATATTAAAGCAGATAAAAGGGCTGAGACTGACTTTGTTGCACGACGTAAGTCATGCAAGGATTTTGATAAATACAAAGACTTATTTCCTGTTGTTCAGCAACAGCTAAACAGTGGTCAACGTAAGATTATTGAGTTTGACGATAAAGGCGAAAACTTAGCAGTTGGTGAGTTTTATATCTTGAGCGGCGTATTGCTTTATCTAGAGGAAGTAGATTTCAGTAGTGATGCAAAAACAGTAGATGGTAAGCGGTTCAGAAAAGACGGAAGAACCCGCTGTATATTTGAAAATGGTACAGAGTCAAATATGCTTTACCGCTCTCTTGCCAAGGCCCTTTATGCTGACGGTAAAATAGTCTCTCCTGTTGGTGAATATTTTGCTGATATCAAAAATATCAACGAGAATGATGAGTCGGCTGGTTTTATTTATATTTTAAGCAGTCAAAGCCAAGATGCTCGCATTCACTCTATACCCAATCTATTTAAAATAGGCTATTCACGTACACCTGTTAAAAAACGCATTGCAAATGCAGCCAATGAACCTACTTACTTAATGGCACCAGTAGAGCTTGTTGCTATCTATGAATGCTATAACATGAATACTCAAAAGTTTGAAAACTTAGTACATACCGTATTTAGAGATGTTTGCATTGATGTGGAGATTGCAGATTTACAAGGTAATATGTGCAAACCTCAAGAATGGTTCAGTGTGCCTTTAGAGCAGATAAATACAGCGATTGACTTGATAGTGAATGGGCAGATTATAAATTATAGGTATAACTCGACTACTAAGAACATAGAGTTGAAGTAAGGGTTAGTGTAGGCTTATAAGAAGTTTGGAACATATTTATTATGCCGCTACAAACTAAAGTACTATAAGAAAATAGATATACAAAATGGGAGAAGCAGTTATTGTAATCTTGAAGAGTCAATCGAAGGAGGTCTAGATTTCAATCTCTCATTTTCTAATGTTAACCCGATAAGAAGTCTTTCAGCTTCTATCAATTTCGATAAAGCTATATCGTTTTGTGCTTTATCCATAAAAGCTGACACTGAATAAAACGATTTATTTTGAAGATATAAAAACTTACTTACTATTAAACTTGAGCTAATACTTTTTTTATAGCTAAAACGAAACCAGTTTTAAATAGTGTTCGGCCGACTTCATCTTTAATTGCACCATACTTTGATACAGTCCAGCCTAATTTATTGATTTTCTCCTCCTTAATAGCATCCTGTAGGGCTTCAATGTCACTATCTAACAGCATACCACTTAATGAAGGTAATACTTGCACAACTTGTGAATTTTGATTTATAGGAGCTATCTTATTAGGACGCATATCTATGTTCACCTCAATATTCTGTTTGAGGATGCGATTTTCTGACTTTAATTTATTTTTTTCTGCGATAATTTGACCAAAAACAGCTCGCATTGCAGGGTCAGACAGATACTGTAATAACTCCATATCTGATGCGACATCATATTTCCTAGATTGAGGAGAGGGTGGTTTTTTCATGGTAGTATTGGCTTTAGTTGCCCAAGCGTCAATCAGAAGCCTGTAGTGATTACCTGACTTATTACGAATGCTAACAGTGCTGATACCACCACTAGCTTTAGACAGTCTTCCAATATGAGCAATAGAATAATCGTGCTCATCTTTATTGAATTCAGTTTCTAGTAAAGTATTCAGATTGTCTAACGAATCTTTCGTACGTTGACTTTTACCTTCCTTTAAATCATCTAAAATTATGTCGATATTGATATCCATAAGATATTTCTCCTCTCAATTACTCAGGTTAGGGATTTAATATTGATATAATTAATAGGCTGCTTAACGGTTTCCTGTAATACACTGATACTGTCATCTAAGAGTTTACTATCTTGCATAAACTCTTCTAACTCAATATAGTTTGCCACTTTACTAAGGCCATCTAACTTGTCTTTTGAATTAACTTGTAATGCCATTTGTCTAACCATAGCGTTCGCAGCAATAAGTTGCTGATTCTTATCTAAACTTAGAAACGGTGGCATATAACCCTGACGTATCATCATTCGACTGATAATTTGAGTCATATCTTGAATGATTGAAGTCTTCTTAACATCATCAAGCATATCTGGATAAATTTCTGCATCATCGCAAATTAAGGATAGTTGTAGCAACTCAGATTTTGTTTCTATAAATCCAACTCTGATATCGTTCTTGGAACCAACTGCTACTATTTTACTTTTATGATCTTCTTTATCCCGTTTTTGCTCAATTTCAACCAAACGATAAATGAGATTGAGAGTTGCAATTAAGTCTTTAGTATAATCATCTGCTTCTACCAATTGCTTTTCACATCGTCGCTTCAATTCTTGTAATTTGTTATGATCAGTAAAAGGCTTACCTTTAGCTTCTGCTTCGTACTTTATTTCCTCAATATTTTCTATCTCTCCCTCTAATTCTATAGCTAATTTTGCAGCTTCGGAGGCTTTGTAACTCATAAAGTTTAAATGTGCAGTAAGTGCAGGTAGGTATTGAGCATCAGTAATAAACCAGCGACAGCGAACGCAATTTTCAGGACCATGAGGCACAGCTCCGTAAATTTTTCGCGAAACAACACTTGAGTCCTTAATAAGTTCTCCACCATTCCAGCAACCTGCCACAGTTCCAACTTCATCAGATTTAACTGTATTGCCACCAACCAGACATAGACCATGATGTCGTTTTTCCCATCCTATAGGATTACGATTAACCAAAGCAGCTTGAATCGACTTGTCATCATGGTAAGCCATTTTACATTCGATCTGACTCATTTCAGCATTCTTAAGAAAAGTTTGAACACTTTTTTCTGAAGCATCTTCAAGACGAATATCCGCCTCAAGCATTTTTTCTTTCATGACTGCTGGGGTGAGTTTGGCGTAGTAAACGGTCATAAGTAGACGTGAATGGCCTGCTAATAGCTTAGAAACTACTGGTAAAGGTAATTTGGCATCCATGATATAACAAGTTATTAGAGAGACTCTAAGGCTATGCAGAGGAAACTCAGTTTTAGTTCTAGAAGTTTTATAACCTTTACCATAATCATGAACTAATTTAAAATTAGTACCATCTGCTAGAGTGTCATTGGATACACGAAGGTTATGCTCAAGTTGAGCTAGCAGCTTATACCAAAGAGTTGCAATTGAAGCATCATTAATTGGTTTGCTCCTATCATCGATATGAGTTGCAGTCGCATCGCGCATTATAAAACAACTATGCTGCATTGCTTTAAGGTAAGCTTCAGATACTTTACGTTGCGTATGCTTAGGTAATAACTCAGTACAATCTGTAGGCTTTGTAATAGGATTATATTTTTCTTGCCAGTTTCTTAGCTTCTCCAACCAGTACAACACATCTTCGTTCTGCCATGGAATTTCATAGCCACGCTCTACTTCATCTTTATTTTGGTCTGCCGTCTTATTAGTGCTAATGTACAGTCCTGTAGATTCTGTTTCCATCGCATTGTTCCTAAATTGACGAAAAACTCCCTTTTTATAATTTTTGTATGCGAATAAGTGCTTAGTATTTTTTATCCATTTACCATTTTCATAACGCATAGCATCTGCTTCACCTGAATCCAACATTCTAACTTGGTATGTTCGAAGAGGTAAATTTAGTTTGATGAATAAACACATGGCTACAACAGGTGACCAAATTTCATAAATAATAATGTTTTTCTTATTTTCCCTAATACTTCTACGACGCCACAAACAATCATTATCGTTTTTATCTATCAGGTTCTGTTCAACTCTAAACCAACTGCTACTAGATACTAGGCCTTCAGGTGTTTTTTCTTCATATGCCCACACCCAATCTCTAAAATGACCTCTTGGCTTTGGACACAAAATATTGCGAAGATCACATATATAACGATAGGGTAAGGGGTTATGAACGGTTTCATTGTAATGCTTTTTTCTTTGTTGTTTTTCAAAAGGATTACTATATAGTCTAATAGCAGATCCGTTATCATTTTCTTCGCTGAAATGCTCTACTAGTATCCACTCAATAAAATCAAAAATATGATTGATTAATACTACGGTAGCCGAGTTATCAGAGCGTTTAGTATTTTCTAATATGGAAAACTTAAAATCATCAGTCGTAATTTGCAAGCCACTTCGTCTCGCTTCGAAAAACATAGTTATATCTGACGCCCAAGCTACATCTTTTATTAAGTAAGCATCAAAAAATATACATAAAGCATCTAATTTTATATGCTGTGCTGTATTCTGAGTACTCATCCATTCTTCTGCAAACTGACGCCATGGCTCCCAAGTCTGACCATGCTTCTCTGTCATCCAACTAAGAGTTAGATCTCTGGTTCTACCATCATATTTACTTTCATTAATTACACTCATTGTTTTTTCCCAACCTTGGATTCCTTCCTATGAATAATCCGCTAGGATCAATATCATCAAAACCATGCCGCATTAGTGCGTTCCAGTTCAAATTATTATTTTGTTTAGAGTCCTCTTTAGAACGCATAAGTTTCTCTGTAGCAGCATTTAGATCTGCCGTAATTTCCATAGATGTTGGTGTAGTGTAGACGGCTTGTGATTCTATAGACGCATGGTGCAAACATTTCTTAATGACTATCTCTTGTACACCTGCGCGACGCAAACGTCTTCCGTAACTATGACGATGAGAATGTGGTGATAAACCATCAGGTTTGCTAGGACTAAGACCAATTCGCTTAAGACCTTGACGATAACTGTCATGAAAAGCATTCAAAGTATAAGGGTTACCAAGATGACTGTGGTGAAAGCTTATGAAAGCGTAAGGATGATGACGATCAACACTTATTAGAAGTCGAATATAATCTTGCCAGAGCTTTGCAAACACCTTACCAAAAATTGTAGGGAACCAATGTACTTCAATGTATTCGTCTTTACTATCTGTAACTCTTGCTTTCCATCCAACACGTTTTTTACCTATTAATTCATTACGAGGACTTAGAGCATATTTTTCTTTTAGATAAGCAGCTCTAGTGGTCTTTCCAGAGCGTCCACGCCAACCATTAGGAGCTTTTCCATCTTCAGGATGATAAATACGAACTTTCACATTATCAGAGTCAAATGGATCTATAAGAACATCTTCAATCCAAAGGTGTAAAGCTTCGGACTCTCTTAAACCACCACCGTGTAGGAGTAATAGAATCAGCTGATCACGAATAGCAACCCTGAGGTCTTTTGTGCCTCCTAAGCCATCAATATAAAAACTTTCGAAATAGTGCTCTGGAAATTCTATCGCTTCTTGTTTTTGTTTACCTAATGAACGTTTACCTTGTACCCTACGAGCATTTCTAGAGGTGGAATTAATCTGCTTATCTTTAATATGACCTAGAAAGTCATATTGATTTTTACGAAACCAAGCTGCGTAATTGAGCCTTTGCGTAACACTATCTGCTTCAACCATTGGGTTGATTGAATTTAGATTATATTCTTCTACCATCCAATCAGTTAATCTGCTTAAAGCATTTATGTGTAACCTTGCAACCTGCTTACTACAAGGTAACCAATATAAGCCTGATGGATCTAAACCTTCTTCATTAATAGTTCCTGTGTACAAGCGACTACTAAATATTTCAAATAAGTTTTTAGGGGACTCAAAGCCACTTGTATTAGCAGTCATATATTCAATTAGAAGCTGAGTAGCTTTTATATAATTACTGATTGTGGAATGACTCTTACCATCTCTTTTTAACTTTAATGCATAGTCCATTAGTGGTTTTAAGATTTCATTACTGTCACTAATTAGAACAGGAATCTCTGAATAGACTCCCGAATCATCTTGAATTACTTTTGCCCTAACTCTGACAGTCTTCATTTATTCAACTCTACATGCTTTAAGCTAATATATATATTATACACTTTTTACTAGAACTAATATACTTGTTATTACCTAAAAAGAGACTCTTTAGGAGAGTCTCTTATATGTTTTATACACTTATTAGTACTAGTAATAACTGAGCGGTGATGAAGAACAGACAGACTGATTAACTTTTTTATCTTGTTTTCTAAGTCACCTGAGCGGTGATGAAGAAGGCATTAAACCGAACCATGATAGAGCTATTTTTCTAAGTCACCTGAGCGGTGATGAAGGCGTAGAAGCTGGCTCAAAGATGGAAGCTCGCTTTCTAAGTCACCTGAGCGGTGATGAAGACTAATAAAGTATTCGCGTAAGGCGTAAACTATTTCTAAGTCACCTGAGCGGTGATGAAGGGGATAGTTTCATTTATTCACGGCTGCTGGATTTTCTAAGTCACCTGAGCGGTGATGAAGACGCCACTTATTCGCTACGCACTTATTGCTGTTTTCTAAGTCACCTGAGCGGTGATGAAGGATAGAGCTAATGCTGCAACGCTATGGGCTGATTTCTAAGTCACCTGAGCGGTGATGAAGATATATCAATAACAGAGCTGATGCACTCATACTTTCTAAGTCACCTGAGCGGTGATGAAGATTCTGAAGGTCTTTACTTGAAAGGGCTGATATTTCTAAGTCACCTGAGCGGTGATGAAGACACCTCTTCTTCAGTCGTTTGGTTTTCAGCTTTTCTAAGTCACCTGAGCGGTGATGAAGCTTGACGAGCATTAATCGTTTTTTTCTTTTTTTTTCTAAGTCACCTGAGCGGTGATGAAGATGGCTTTTCTAATCTAGCGCAAATTGCAAGATTTCTAAGTCACCTGAGCGGTGATGAAGATCAATCGCCATTTCAGGACGTTTCATATACGTTTCTAAGTCACCTGAGCGGTGATGAAGAAAATATCATTTTATTTTGTTACTTGTTTGTTTTCTAAGTCACCTGAGCGGTGATGAAGATGAGTGGTATTAAACCGTGGCAGCCGATAGATTTCTAAGTCACCTGAGCGGTGATGAAGAATGCCTTGAGTGGGATATAAATCTTGCTCAATTTCTAAGTCACCTGAGCGGTGATGAAGAGGAATTATACCTCAAAAAATTCAGCTACAGCAAGGCTTGGAAGGCAAAATACCCTAATTTACCCTCCAATTTTCATATTGTCATAACTGTTTGTTTTTATTGCAAGTTTTTAAATAGATTAAAAAAAAGGGTTTTTATACCCAATTAAAGGGTAATTCGTCATTACCCTTTAACTTTATCTACTACCACTGCGGCACAGTAACGTTATCGCGCATGCCATTCATACCGTATACATTAAAACCACCAGTTACGTCCTGTTTACTAGGTTGTTGTAAAATTTGCAATGGATAATGGGTTTTATTGCTTTCACTAAACATTCTGATAAAAGGCAGTTTTAATTCAGCTTTGCGTTTAACAACTATCGCCATTGCCTCGTCATTGCTAATCTCCATTTTTTTGGCTAGAGATTCTACTTGTACCTCTATCGGTTTAAAACGATAGCGGTGTACACTCACGTAGCCCGTTATTTTATCTATAGGCACGTCTTTGATGCCTTTGATATGCACGTAGTCAGTAAGCCGCGATAGCCAGTTATCAAGATTTAGCGTTTCTAAATCTTTTTGGTTAGGGGCAAAGACGCGAAGCTTTACTCCCAGCTTAGATGACTTCTCATTTTTATCATCATAATGATAATCAGGGAAGCTGACACCGATGGATTCGATGTCATGCTTATTCTTCATTTCAGCTAACGCGATGTGAAATTGAGTAAATAGCTTACTCCAGATAAAGTAAGGTGCAATATCAGGGTCGGGGATAATAGTTATTTCTTGGAAATGGGTCAAGCTTGAAGTTGAGTCAGTCATCACTTACTCCTTGCCACTAGCACCAAACACGCCGCCACGGATAAGTACTCCCATCACATAATGTTGTTGCTCAACATCTGGTGCATCGTCTTTTAATACCCAATTATCAAATAGGCTATAAAAGTCCATTTTAGCTTTAGGCTGACGGAACGCTGTGCCTAATGTGGTCACTGCGCCATATGGCTCAACCGCGATAGGGAACTCGGCATCAGGATACCAATCATCGATAGTACGAATAGCGTTGCTGACCTTTTGTGAGTGCATACCTGCATTATCCTCAGAGCCTTTGCGGTCACTGACACGGTAAAGCACTTTACTTTTTTTACTACCTGTATCAAGGATGAGCTCTTGTGACGGATAGACCTCTTGACCATAACCGATGACGGCATGAGCTTCTACGTATAAAATAATAAATTCATCATCGTTTAACCCCGCTTTGATCCAGTCTGCGACTTGCTTGATATGAGCGTCATCACTGTTAAAATCTTTAAGACCATAAGCTTTTGCATCGTCGATAATAATAGTTTTTCCATTACATTTAATGGTAACTTTGATGCTTTCAGTACCCACACGGTTGCGCCATAACCAACGCGCATTTAGCACGTTAATCGCATAGCGCCGTGCCAATTCATCTACGCCTTGAGCGTCGATATAATCAGTAACCACTTGCTCTAAAGCTTGTTGATAGTCTTGATCGTTACAGACGTTAGGCTTACCAGTGAATGGCAATACTTTCATGCTAAAGCGCACGATTAGCGTATCGTTGTTTTCATCTAATGACGCAGAATCTACCTTTTGTAAATTAGCTTTTTCGGTCTCGGCATCTAGTTTGGCAGGGTCATTAGTAATAGCATTTTTTAGACGATTGCTTATCGTTCCGCGAACTGATTTTTCTTTAATAACAACAGGCGATGGCGATGCTGTGTTATCAGCTGCTTGGCTATTAGTCTGCCATAGGTAAGCATCTGATACGTCAAGGTTACGCTCAAAAGCGAGGACGGATGCAGTTTTTAGGGCTGATTTTGACATGAGTTTCTCCATAAGAATAAAAGTTAAATTGAATGTATCGTAAAAGTTAAAGGATGTAGAAAATTAAAAATGTGATTAAAAGTCTTGCTGCTGGGTGACCAAGTACAGAGAATCATCGGCGTCATAGTGGTAACGCCAAAATGCATTGGCAATATCATGCTCACCGCCGATGCGATTTAAACGCTGTGGATAGACCCATTTGCCAAGACTATATATAGCTTCGACATATTGGCTAGGGTATTCGGGATTACGTACGTTTTGCATCACACCTGCATCATAACGATCAGAAATTCCTTGATACCCTACAGGCATAGGTACAAGCCAACCATGACCACTCTTACGTGAAGTAGTCAGCCATTTGGTATCACCATTTTTTTGAGTTTCTGGTATTTGATGCAGCGCGCAAACCTCTATTAAGGCATCTAAAGGCGTCGCATCTGGATCGTCTTTTTGTACATCGTTGATGATCTGAGCAAATTCATCTTGAGCGTCCATCAGTACAAAAGCAGGTAATAGCTGCGGTATTACCGCACTAATATCGCTACTATCAAAATACTGTACGGGCTCAAATCGAGCCAATCCACGCACACTACCACTAGCCATACGTTGTTGTTGAATCCACTGACTAGTCTTTTGGATAGCAGACTCTTGCTGCTCAGTCGTCAGTTTAGTGTCTGCCAATACTTCAACCACAAAACTCATAACTAAATGGCATTTGCCTTCTTCGATGATAGAAGCTGTTTTACCGTCTTTTTTAATAGGGTTACGCGTTTGATTAAAGGTGTAATTATTATAAGAGTTTGGGCGATACATCTGCGGCTGACAGTCATGACAGGCCAGTAATACGCCACCTAACGATACGTTAGATAGTTGCTCATCATCCGCCATTTTGCGCGACATCGCATGAAAGCTACCCAAGAATCCAGTGATAGCTGGAAAGCCATAAGTAAGCGGGCTTGAGATGGTATTTGCGCCACTAATAACGACCTTTTTGAACAGCAAGTAGCCAATCACTCCGATATCGTTGTCATCATCTATACGGCTCATAAAAACACTCCTTTGCCTGCTCGCTCATAGCGTTTTTGCATATCTTCAATCTCACGCTCCCAGTTCAAATGCTCGGCATCGCCAAAGTCGCTAGCAATGGCTTTAAATTCAGTTTGCATCAAAGTATTGAGCCAACGAGCGAAACTGTGAATAATTTGAGCATGCCACGCGTCAGTTAGTTCACGCTCAGCTTTGAATTCCTCCTCGCCCTCAAGATCAGCACGTTTTGGATCAAGCCAAAGCTTCTCGTGTCGCTCAAGCTCATAATCTTTTGACCAGCCCGCAGGCATAGTCATACGTATATCTTCTGCTGCTGCAAATATTTGATATAAAACTTCATCAATAGCGCTTTTACGCGCATCTCGGACATCGATGATATTGCGAGTGTCTTTAATAGATTTAAAAATACTTTGAATGGCTTCGCGCGCGTTATATTCCATAGCTGTGCCAAAAATACTATTGGCAAATTTGGATAATTTAAACGAGCGTTCTTGTTTGATAATGGGTGGAAGTGAAGGGAGGAGATAATTACGACCACCTTGTTTACTCATTAACAAGCTAACGTTTTGCGGCTTAGTACCGCCAAGCTGAAGGGTCGCTAAATCATTCAAGGTGATATAAGGCTGTTGATCGGCGGTTTTTTTAAAACGATTATCACGGGCAGCTTTATTGTCCTCAGAAAATTTAAGATGATTGATACGCTGATAGACTTCGTGAGTGAGTACAGAGGGGTAGAGCGGAACAATATTAATATAATCAAGCTCTTCTATGTCCGCGCCTTCGTAGGCGTTGGTTACCCAAAGCGTTTGTTTATTACGTTCATGGGTGACAGGGTTTGTAATAAAGTTTTGCAATGCTTCTTTAAAAGTCTGCTGATAGGTATTAGCCAGTATTTTATCGCTGGCAAGTGAGGCAATAAAATCAACATTATCCGCTAAAATAAGGTCACGAATTTTAGTCGTCTCATCTACTTCAAAATCGAAGAAAGCGGCAAGGGGCAGGGCTGCGGCATTACCGTTAGCATCGATGTAACTGCTGTCTATTGAGTGCGTACCTACGATAGTTTGCGATAAATTGTCTACTGTATCAAAGCTAACATTATCGCCCTTAGCGTCAGGATGAACGCCCTTTGAGATATGCGTACCGAAGTTTAGTTGCTTTGCCATGCGAGTAGCCGCATCAGCAATCCAGTTTGCAATGCTATATTTTTCTTTGGCATTTACTAACGCTTCTTTTAGTTCTGTGACCTTGTCGTGGTCGCTACTTTCAATTGCTTTAGAGAGCTGTTTTTGCTCAGTATCCGTTTTTTTATCATATTGGCTAATAAGAAATGCTTTGACAGCACCGCTTGCTAGCTCTGAAGATATATCCATCAAAATTTTCTCCTTTTATAATGCACAAAAATTTTTTATTTACAATATTAAAGCACGTAATAATTAATAAGTAAACCATGTTATAACTAGTATTAAAATATTAGAGATATCAGTTATGTTTATAAAAGACGCTCTGTTATAATTTGATTGCACCGCTCAGGTGGCTTAGAAAATGTTATAACTGGTATTATCTTTCACCACCGCTCAGGTGGCTTCTAGCAAAAGCACGGTTAACGCCGTGCTTTTTTATGCAGACAATTAATGGG
The DNA here is from genome assembly GCF_002836005.1 of Psychrobacter sp. Sarcosine-3u-12. NCBI lineage: Bacteria > Pseudomonadati > Pseudomonadota > Gammaproteobacteria > Moraxellales > Moraxellaceae > Psychrobacter > Psychrobacter sp. Sarcosine-3u-12. Next base: position 21,134 of record NZ_PJBY01000080.1, on the reverse strand, counting down.
CTAAAACCTATCCACGAACAAAACCAAAAAATTCATGAAACATCCAGCCACTACTATTGCTAGACTTAATGCTATCAAGCGACACTGATGAATAAGTGATGGCTAACGAGCGCAAACTCTTATCGGGCTGGGATTTTTGCAAGTCTTGTAAAACGTCATTCAAGGAGACAGTCAGCCATGGCTTTATTTGTTCGTGCTCAAAATTAAAGGCTAGCGGTTGAATGGTTTTATTGTGGGTGCTAGATTTGGCTAAGCCTTTTTCAAAGACGTCCTCGCTATAATAAGTATCAAAGCCCATGCTCGGCATGTCAGTATCCTCGTCATCATTGACCATTCGTGGAATCAATAACCAATCGTCTTGCGGCGTTCCTGCTCTGAAAGGACTGATTTGCTGCAAATGCGTATGGGTACGATTGGCAGTAGCCTTGCTATCCCAATAGGCGTTGACATAATTAAGTTTATGGTTGTTTAATAAATGCTGCATGACGCGATGTTCAAGGTCGCTTAACGTTTCTATGGTTTTGTTTTGAGACCTTGAAATTCTAGGTCTTGAATCGACTTGTGCTAGCTGCTCTTGAGTCATCAATTTATTTAAATCGTAGCTTGGTGGCTTAAATAGCGTGGTCTCAAACCCTGGATGCGTGAAAATGGGTCGCTTGCTATTTGCATGTTTAAAGTAGCGGATATTATATTGCAGCAGTAAGATGTTCGGTTCATTGGCGAGCTTTTCAGGACGATGCCGCCAGACACGTCCTGCCAACTGAATGATAGAGCGCATAGAAGAGGGTTCGACGATCGCCCAGTCATAATCATGGTCGCGACCAACTTCGGCAACAGGGGTGGCTAGAACCATAAAGATATGTTTTTTAGCAGGCTGATTAGCAATGGCTTGTTCAATCTCAGGATGATTAAAGATATTGGTTTTCGAGTCGCTACGATCTAAGATTCTATCGAGTTTATTCTCTAACGCATTACGGAGTAGCAATAGCTGCTTGGCGTGATAGCACACCACATGTATTATCGTATTATCTGGTACAGCTATGTCGTCTGCTTTAAATAACTGCATGGCAATATTAGTAATGTTATTGATATTGGCGACGCGCACCAACCCGATACTCACTTGCGTATTATCACTAGATTTTTTCTGATTAGAATTAGGCAGCACCTCGTGATGCTTATCATGCAAGCTTATGGCAGCATCGACCAAAGTTTGTGCCAAAGCGCTATAAAACTGTGTCGCATTATCTTTGGTGTAAGAAGCTGAAAAGGGCAATATTTCTGCCTGACGTTTAACGGGCTGCTTGGCTAAATAGCTGGCACGCTTATCACAAAATTGTTTATGGGTATTTTGAAAGGCATCAACATCAGCGCATTGCTCGGATAGCATCGCTTTAGGTTGTTCATCAAACCAGGCACAGACTATTTTAGGAGTAGGCTTATTTTGGCTTTGGTTAAACAGTTTGCGTCCTTCCATGTAAGCTTCGAATAATCCTGTTACTAAGTCAGGCGTCAGAGTGGCAGAAGACAGCAGAACACGTGTGCCAAAGAGTCCGGCAAGATGCACCAAACGCGAAAGCGCAGGCAAGTCCGCTTGGTCAAAATCATCAGGCTCATCAAGTATCAAATCGCTACTCAGTAGACGCAGCATTGGTGCAATGTATTTACCGCCACGTTTGCACTCGCTTGCTTGGATAATATGGTCAACGGTACAAGTCACAATCGGCGCAAATATTAAATCGCGCGCTTTAGGACTGGCAATGACAGTATCGAGATTCAGCGTCTCATAGTCCTGATAATCGATATCGCTATCAACAAACTCATCTAATAAATCCTCGCTAGACTCACTACCAAAGGTCTCTGATTCATTATCAGGCTCGTCGTCTTTTTTATATTCGCTGATAATATCTGTAATATCATTAGTCTTATTGTCGTATACCAGCTCAAACAGTTTTTTATTCGCGCTGCCGCCAACTAATATGGCTAATTGGTCGCCTTGTAACTTCAAGTCTTTACGAAAGCTTAGCCCTGTCTGTAAAGTTAAAATCCGCAGTCCTAATGCAATGGTAAAACGCGCACCTTTTTTAGGGTCAGCTAAAGCATACATAATACGAGCATTACCGATGGTTTTACCTGCGCCTGTCGAGGCCATATTTACCCCGAAAAATCCATGCTCACGTGTCGCTTCTTGCAAACCATAGCTCATTTTAAATGCTTGGTTTTGCCATTTAAAACGCTCTATGCCAGTCGGCTTAGCCAATGGATCGTGATTGCGTAGGGTAGGCATTTCGCTAGCAATAATAGGTAGCGCGCGGCAGAAATGAGCGGTAAAAGCACCCACGCCCAATAAATGCTCCTCTAATGACTGTTTTACAGTGGGCGTGCTAGCGGTTCGGTCAGTGTTGGCAGCTAATTTTTTAAACTGGCTATTAACAGTTATACAACGTGAGTCATTTTCTTTTAGACTGGAATAATTATGATCACCTACCATTAAACATAAACGCGATAAATGGAGTAAAAACGGATCACTAATAGCCTTTTTGTTATCAATTGCTTGCTGACTAATTTGCATTAATGCAGGATCATTGAGTGCTTTTTTAGACCAGCGTCTGATATTTTTTTGCCATGCACGGCTATTAATCACTAAATGCTCAAATTGCCAAAAGCTTTTTAGTTGAGCTTTACTCATTTCCTCTAACGATTTTGGATTTTTGACCCAAAAGTCAAAAGGCGTTAACTTGCTATAAAACTGTTGCAAATTTTGCTTATAAGCTAGTGTTTCTTTGGGCTGCTGCATACGTTGAATGGCGGTAAAGGAATGAAATACTTTATCCGCAGGTGGCAATCGATGGTGGGTGACAATTAACCACGCGACCCACTGGGCAAGGGGCGGCATTGCTTCTATGTTGACGGTATCTTGATTGGCTTTAGACAGTAATCTTTCTATATCGTTATTTTTCAGCCAATCATCTAACTGCATCAAACGTTCAAGCCATGCCTCATCAGTAGCGCAATCAATAATCATCAGCTCAAACAGTTTTAATGATATCCACTCATGCCGATAAGAGTCGCCTTGTTTGCTACCGACAAGGAGCTTGTTTTGAAAGCCAATGGTTGATTTACCGATATCATGAAGCAGGGCAGATATAGTGGCAATAATCTGAATACTACTGGCATAGCTCCACTCATTTTCCCATTCACTGTGCAAGATGTTTCTTTTGGTACGGTTCACAGGAACAATTCCAACCTCATTAAACTTACGCTTATTGCCCACTACCCATACCAGTTCAGTCAGCTGGCGTGTCTTATTACGATGACAGCTTACCGCCGTCGACTTAGTCGCTGAGCTGCGTAATAGCTGCTTGACGGTTTTTAGACCTTCCTCAGTAATAGCCGTTTGCCAAACATTATCACCAATCCGATTAGCGAAAGCGTCCAAAATACGCCTAGTTCGACCTAGAGCCTTCTTTTCACATTGCGAGACTAAAGTGACAATCATTTATGCCTCCCAGCTTTTGGTCATAGCAATCTGCTTTACGACTTCGAACTGATAATCCAGTGCCTTATGCTTAGTAAACATATTCAGACATTCTTGACGAAACTCTTGCTCGCTCATGTTTTCGCTGGCACAGATAAAGGCGAGGGGTAGTACCAGTGCATCTTTGATAATATCGGCGATATCAAATACCAATGCACCGCGCCGAGTCTTGCCGTGCATTACCGCAAAGCCATGTGGAATACCTAATGTCCATGCTGTGGTCGCACCTAAACCATAAGCCAAATAGTTGCCGTGATTAAGGAAATCATTGGCCTTATCGATACCTTCATGTTCCCTTGTAAAGCCATCATAGCCCGTATTTTTGGCGGCCAGTTTATAGAGCTGCTTAGTCAAACGCGCTTCTAATTGCAATAAGTGCATGACCTCCATTTGCTGATTGATTTGCCGACTGTTATCTGTGAGCAGGGCTTGCACTGCGTCATTACTGCTATCAAAGCCCCAACGTTTTAGCTCACTGTCTTTATTCCATACCGTTTGTAGATAAGCCAATCGTGCGTGTTGCAAAAGTTTCGCTGCCATCAAACGCTTGTCATCATCCCACCACCAGCTCATCCACCCTTGAATGTATTCTGTTGGACGATACTCGCTTTGTGGCGTCATCCACTCGACATAGACTTCACGCTCCGCACCCATAAATAATGGCGAGCCACCACCACCACAAAAGCCAACTAAGACACCTGCTTGTGATAGCAGTCGCATCGCCGCTTGAGTGATGGAAGTTCCTGTACCGAGCAGGATTGAGGTGGTATTAGCGATAGGAATGTTATAGAACAGATTGGCTTTATCTTCTTCAGTTAGATAGAGAATCCTTCCATCTTTTTGCATTACCCTACAATGGGAAAGGTAGTAAATATTGGCACGTTTAGAGTGCAGAATAGTTTTTAGATCTGATGAGGCAAAACTATTATCTGTATAAGCGTTGCTAGATTTTGCCATAGTAGTTCCGTCCATTGAAAGCATTATAAAGTTTAATACAAATTTACTTTAACGGAACTATGTCGGTAAAACAACGTATAAAAAAGTCTTTACGACAACAGATGTCGTCAGTCAATTAGAAACAATAAAAAGCCAAACAACCTAAGCTGTTTGGCTTTGAATGTTTAAAAAAATTTATCGGTTGTTATGCTCACGCCACACAGCGTGCTCACATACTTCACAACACCAACTATGTTTTGCACGCATATAAGAAATGTCTGCTGGCACCTCTAAAGGGCAAACATAACCACAGTACTCGCAAAGTACATCATCTAGATAAGCAAAACACTGGCCTACCGTAACAAACATAATATGAGGACTGATGTCATACTTCTGACAAACCCCTTCTACATGCTCAATGAAGCCACATTCATTATCGTATGCCCAGTAATCGCTACAGATTTTCAGATCCCGTGAGTTCTGCGTTATATTAGGCTCAAGTCTTAAGCTCATAATATCCTCCTTAGTACCCATAGCCAGTGTGTGGTAGTAGCTCGTAAAGCTCACTCTTCAGCTGACCACGCATCTCATCAAGTACATAGTCAGGATTGGCATCTAAGCGCTTCTGTACCCATACCCGCATTGCCATATGATTATCGAAGCAGCTGTTAATGGTCAAGAAACGAGCCAAACCAGTACCTGATTGAATACAGAGCTCACAAATGAGAGAGTTAGCCATATGATTTGCGTCATTACTGACATAGCTACTAGGTTTAAACGTCGCATGCAGTTTATCGTAATCAATCATTTTCATTGTGACGTCTCCTTGTCAGTAGATACCTGAGCAATCTGACTCCGATTGACCAATGCTTCAAATGCACTACCATCTTGCCTAGTCATATTCGGTACGTAACGGCTATACGTATTGAATAGCATCTTAGTCGTAGAGTGTCCCATTTGACTCGCTATCCATTCAGGACTCTCACCTGCTGCTAGCCAAAGCGTGGCTGCAGTGTGACGAGACTGATAGGCATTACGCTTTTTGAGACCCAAAATCTTAAGAGTAGGGTGCCAAACACGCTTATTTACGTTGTTATAATCAAGTGGTTCACCTGTATGCGCGCAAAACACATAGTCAGATCGTTTATAAGTAATGGTCTGCTGTTCCTTCAGAGCGTCATAGACCCAAGGTGACATTTGAATCGCACGATAAGACTCCTGAGTCTTAGGAGGAACCATTTTGCCTTTAACTAGAGCCTGCTTGATCACAATCTCACGTCGATTAAAGTCAATGTTCTCCCACGTCAGCCCGTCAATCTCACTCGTACGCATACCAGTAAAAAAACGTACCAGATAATAATTGCGATAGTCCGCTCTCACACCATTAATAAACGTCCAAACCTCATTCAGTGTGAATGGTTGAATATCCGTTTTAGGCTGTTTGAGCGCATTGATATCGTAATAAGGGTTGTCAAACTGATAGCGTTTTGCCGCTTCCTTTAGTATCATACCTAAAGGTACCATTATCGAATTGATGCGTGCCGCTGACAGATGTTTGTTAGCTTTTCCGTACGTTACTTTGGCGAGCGATGAACGGAAGGCTAATACATCTGTCTTTTTTATGATATGAATGGGTCTAGTCCCAAAACTAGGCAATAAATACATATCAATGATCTCCTGTATTTTGCGTTTATAGGTATCACGCCACTCGATCTCCTTTTCAGAAAACCATAATGTGGCAAATTGTTTAAATGAAGGGGTGTCACTTTGAATGCATTCCTTACGATCACTTAACGCCATCATCTCATCGCACTTATCACTTTTAGGAAAATATTTAGCGTAACTAAAGATACCTAATGTGATTTCTGCTTCCATTTTCTCAATCACCTTCTCAAGCTTCTTGCGGTTGGCTGGATTGTCTGTAAGGTTTGTCGTCTCCCTACAACGCTTGTTCATATAGCGAAAATCAACAAATAGCATATTGCTACCCCGACGTGTTCTGATACTAGCCATAATGCTTCTCCTTATTGCAATGCCATAGCGTTAATGCTGCCAGCGATGCCAGTACGCATATCTTTTTCGATCTCTTCCCAAACGTATAGAATCTTACGGCCGCCGAAAGGACGAATGTAATGAATACCTTCGATAAGCACCGTATCTTTAAGCTCATTGCGAATAGTACGAGGGTTATACTTGATAAGCTCAGAAAGCTCTTGGGTTGTCAGGTAGGTGTGTGACATAATAAATTCCTTGTAAGCCAATTAAACAACTAGATTGTTTTATCGATATAACAAATAATTTTATGAAAGTAATTTGTTATTCGATAGAAGTGCTTTACTAGCTAACGTTAGTCGATGCAAGTACTTTTTTAGTCTATTAAGGAATTATTGATGATTTTATGTAACCTACCAGTGCTACTGGCTGAACGACGTATGAAAGTAGCTGATTTGATAAGAACGACGGGAATTAGTAAGTCGACAATGCACAAGATCTATAATGAACAGACTTCAAGAATTGATTTTGAAACTATGGATAAGATTTGTGAGGCATTAGATATTGGAGTAGGTGATTTATTTACTTATGTGCCAAACGAACTAATAGATGAAAAGAAATAAATCAGATTTTAAGTGGTTTTAGAAAGACTAGAGTAGAGGTTAAATAGGCTGTTTTGATGAATAGTGCAAATTAAGAGGAGGCACATTTTGGGCACAACTTGGGCACACAGAGTTTTTGATACCGTTTAATTAGGGTTGGAAAAGTGAGTATTCTAATTGGTGTCAACGTTCTTTTCCGATACAGCCCATATTTTACGGACAAAAAAAAGCCCCAATCTGAAGATTGGGGCTTTCTAAATTTGGTAGGCATAAGCAGATTCGAACTGCTGACCTCTACCATGTCAAGGTAGCGCTCTAACCAACTGAGCTATACGCCTATTTAGGTTGAGCATTTTAGCAAGTTTTTCAGACTTTGCAAGTCTTTTTTATAACAATGTTAAGTTATTATTTTAATAGCGAGCTATTGTCTGTCGTGACTTAGTCCAATATAGCTTTATTTGAATGATATTAGCCAGTTTTATTGAGTAAATGAGCACAAAATAAGCAGTCATTTCCTATGATATGTGGCATTATCAACTCAGCAGTATTTTCTATGCGTTGCACTGAAGCGCTCTATTTTTGAGGTTTTTGTTGTACAACCACAGCCGATAGACTGTGGTGATATGCGCCGTACTTATTTTAATGACTGCATAAAATTTCGTAATAGAACAAGGAATGTTCAATGGTAGATTTAACGTTTTTAACCACTCCGAAAATCGTTTGTAAGTCAGGCGGATTAACGAGTGAGCTCGGTCAGTTAGCAAAATCATTATTGGGTGATAACTTAACTGACGATGCCGCAAGTATGAATGGCAATCTACCGATGGCACTATTGGTGACAGACCCTGGCATCGTCCAGTTCGGCTATGCCAAGCAAGCTTGTGCGTCATTAGAGCTAGCAGGTTTTCAAGTCACTGTATTTGATGGTGTGCAGGCAGACCCTCCTTACGAAGTTGTTCGGCAAGCCGCCAAAATTGGCAAAGAGTCGGACGCAACTGTGGTGATAGGGCTTGGGGGTGGCAGCTCGATGGATACTGCAAAAATCGTTGCGCTCGCTATTCATTCGACCCAGTCGTTAGATGACATGGTGGGTAACGAGCAAGCAACAGGCACTCGATTGCCCCTTATTGCTATTCCGACCACGGCAGGTACTGGCTCAGAGATGACCTTTGTCTCGGTGTTGACTGGTGATAAAGGCGACAAAAAAGCCATTTATTCTTCTAAATTGTTGCCTGATATAGCACTGCTCGATGCTGCGCTTACCTTGGGCATGCCAAGACATGTAACGGCTGCCCCAGCATTGGATGCGATGGTGCATTGTATCGAAGCCTATACCAGCCGTACCAAGAAAAACCCCATATCTGATGCCCTCGCAGTCAAAGGTCTACAGCTTTTAACGCAAAACTTTATGACGGTGCTAGAGGACGGCAACGATATAACAGCGCGGGAAAACATGTTGTTAGGCTCAACCTTAGCGGGCATGGCCTTTGTCAATGCGTCGGTCGCAGCGGTGCATGGCTTATCTTATCCGTTGGGTGCCAAGTTTCATGTGCCCCATGGTCATTCTAATGCCTTAGTGATGCGGCCAGTCTTTCGTTTTAATATCGAGGCCGCAAGTCGCCATTATGCTGAGCTTGCCAGTGTCATTATGCCGCAGCGTCAGTTCGCAGATGAGCAAGCAGCGGCGCATGCGTCCGTCGATGAGATAGAAGGCTATTTAAACAAAAGTGGCTTGCCTACGAGGCTAAGTGAAGTGGGAGTGACGGAAGCTGATTTATTGCCGATGGCGACCGAAGTGGTAGAAAAAATTGCTCGGCTGATCGCTACAAACCCGCGTGATATGAGCATAGAAGAGGTACGGCAGATGTACCAGAGTGTCCTATAGCTTCTTATCTATTTCAACCCTTAAACCGATATACCTTTGATTAATGACACTTTTGATCAGTTAGACCTTTGAGTAAGCAAGGCCGCTTACCTTATTAGCCTCATCAACCACAAGGAGTACTCTTTATGAGTCAATGTGAATTCACTACGCTAGCCACAGGTTTTACCTATACCGAGGCCCCACGATGGCAGGATGGTAAGCTTTGGATATCAGATTTTTATACCAAGTGCGTATACTCGATAGATTTGGATGGCACGGTAACGACCATTGCCGAAGTACCCAATCAACCCTCTGGCTTGGGCTGGCTACCAAATGGTACCTTGTTGGTGGTGTCTATGAAAGACAAAAAAGTCATGAAAATTAAAGAAGATGGCAGTCTAGAAGAGTACGCAGACTTATCTAGTATTGCCAAAGGCTATTGCAACGATATGTACGTCGATGACCACGGTCGCTGCTATGTGGGCAACTTTGGTTTTGACTTGATGAACGGCGGCGATATGGATACTGCTTGTCTGATTATGATTGATATCGATAGCACGCTAAAAGTCGTCGCAGATGAATTATACTTTCCTAATGGCACGGTCAGAACGCCGGATAAACGCACCTTAATCATCAACGAATCTTTCGGTAATAGAGTGTCCGCCTTTGCTATTCAAGACGATGGTACCCTTGGCGAGCGCAAAGACTGGGCGGTATTTGGCCCCCTTGCTACCGGACCTAACTTCGGTGATTATGCGCAGGCTTCAGTGGTTGCTCCAGATGGCGCGTGTATCGATGCTGAAGGAGCGGTATGGATATCAGACTGCTTGGGTCAGCAAGCAGTGCGAGTCAAAGATAACAAAATCGTAGAGACCATTGATTTATCACCCTTTAATGTAGGTACGTTCGCTTGTGAATTGGGCGGCGTAGATGGCAAGACCTTGTTCTTATGTGTGGCACCAGATTTTGAAGAGCATAAACGTACTCAAGCGCGTGAGGGAGAGATTTGGATGACTAAAGTAGCGGTTGGTGCAGCCTAATATCTGCTGAGCTGTTGGCGCATGTACTATGCTACAACAGCTTTTTGCTGTCAGAACTACTAAAATTAAAACAGACTAGAGTGATGCAATATAACTTGCATCATTTTTTGTTGTGCCTCAATAGGAGTGATGCTTTACTATGAATAGACTGATTTACGTTAAAAATGTTTATCCCATAATGAAGTCGGTATAAGCGGTAGTTATTGGGATAGTTTTTAAATGAGCATAGTCATAAAAATACAGGTAATTAGGAGTTTGATATGGGCTTGTTAGTCGATGGTCAATGGCAAGATCAATGGTATGACACCAAAGCTAGCGGTGGTCGCTTTCAGCGCGAAGATGCTAGATTTAGGAATTGGATAACGGCAGATGGTCGTGCAGGTCCATCTGCTGTAGGTGGCTTTGAAGCTGAGCCTGATCGTTACCATCTCTATGTCTCTTTGGCTTGCCCATGGGCGCATCGCACCACGATTTATCGCAAGCTCAAAGGTTTAGAAGACATGATTTCACTGTCTGTCGTTCATCCGTTTATGGGTGAGGAGGGCTGGACGTTTGCTGAGGGTGAGGGCGTGATTGCCGATCCATTGAACAATGCAACCCATGCTTATGAGATCTATGTCGCGGCAAAGTCCGACTACACCGGGCGCGTGACAGTGCCAATATTATGGGATAAAAAAACCAAAACGATCGTTAGCAATGAATCGTCTGAAATCATTCGTATGCTCAATTCAGCCTTCGATGAGGTTGGCGCACTAGCAGGTAATTTTCTACCGTCAGAATTATTAGCAGAGATTGATGAGATTAATGCCTTTGTTTATTCTACCGTTAATAATGGTGTCTACAAATCAGGATTTGCAAGCACGCAAGAGGCTTATGAAGAAGCGGTGACTGAGCTGTTTGCTGCGCTAGATACCTTAGAGGCGCGTTTGGCAAATCAACGTTATTTGGTAGGAAGTACGATAACCGAGGCGGACTGGCGCTTGTTCACGACTTTGATACGTTTTGATGCCGTGTATGTTGGGCATTTCAAATGTAATCTGCGCCGCATCGTTGATTACCCAAATCTCTGGGGCTATCTGCGTGATTTATACCAAGTACCAGGTATTGCTGAAACGGTCAATATGACGCATATTAAGCAGCATTATTACACCAGTCATGCCAATATTAACCCGACTGGTATCGTACCGGTTGGTCCCATTACTGATTTTAATGCACCACATAATCGTGAGCAGCTATCGTGACTGAAAAGTAATACAGATATATCAGCAATACTGTCGCTTTTTTAGGATAGTTTGACTATAGCTGACTGTTGCGTTAAGTGACAAGTAACGTGAGCAAAAGCCATTTACCCGCTACGGAAAGGTCATAAAAAAATCGCCCCAGCTGACTTAAGCCAGCTGGGGCGATTTTGTGTTGAAAGGCATTGAATCGGCTTATCATTTTTCTTGAGCTTGAGCTTGAGCTTGAGCTTGAGCTAAAAATGTCTAAGCCTACATAATGGTACCTAACAGCGCTTAAGCGTTGTTTAGCTGGCGTGCTGCCTCTAGCGCAAAATAAGTCAAGATACCATCAGCACCAGCACGGCGGAAGCCAATCAGAGATTCTAGGATAACATCATCACTTAACCAGCCATTTTGAATGGCGGCCATGTGCATGGCATATTCGCCAGAGACCTGATAAGCAAATGTCGGTACACCAAAGGTATCTTTGACTTCACGAATAAGGTCTAAATACGGCTGACCGGGTTTAATCATCACCATATCAGCGCCTTCATTGATGTCCATGGCGACTTCATGTAAAGCTTCAGCGCGATTGCCGAAGTCCATTTGATATTGCTTTTTATGACCACCTTTTAAGTTGCCAGCACTACCAACGGCATCACGGAACGGGCCGTAATAGGCGGAGGCGTATTTGGCTGAGTAAGCCATGATGGCTGTATTGACAAAGCCTTCTGACTCAAGCGCCTCACGCATGACTTTGATACGGCCATCCATCATATCGCTGGGTGAGATAATATCAGCGCCAGCACGAGCGTGGACAAGCGCTTGCTTGACCAATACTTCGATGGTCGAATCGTTCATGACATAGCCGCTGTCATCGAGCAGACCATCTTGACCGTGTGAGGTGTAAGGGTCTAAGGCCACATCGGTCATCACCACCATTTCTGGCAATGCATCTTTGATGGCTGTTACTGCGCGCGCAGCGAGGCCATTTTCATCATAGGCTGATTTGCCATCAGGTGTTTTTAAGGCGTTATCAATGACAGGGAAGATATCAAGGGTCGTGACCCCTTCTGCTAACAGCTCTTTGGCATAATCAATTAGCAAATCAATTGACAAGCGTTCGACACCCGGCATACTGGCGATCGTCTCGCGCTGGTTGTTGCCTTCTAGTACAAACACAGGGGCAATAAAATGCTTGGGATGTAACTCTACTTCGCGAATCATCGCTCGCACATTATCGTTATAACGCAAGCGGCGCAAGCGAGTGGCAGGGTATTGGCGGTTAAAGGTATAGCTCATAATCACTCCTTACTTATGGTTGTTTTACTCATTATTGTTGTAAATCACTAAAAATAGATTTTGTTATATAGTGCGTGATGTATTGATATTACTTTTCACTGACTATATTTGCTGCTCATATCGTGCCACTACTATAACCAAAGACAGCTGGCGAAAGCAAAAAGCCCTACCAAGTCGGCAGGGCTGATTGTATTTATCGACTGTCAACGTAATGCGTAAGCAACGTCATCAAACAAAGGTTTCAGAATAGCCTAAGGCTCATTAATCTGAGTCACAGGAACTTGTTCAACGCCAGCTTCTTTAAAAGTCGTCTCCTCAGTAATCACACCCACTGCCGCGTCTGTTTTGCCATCGTTATTGACATCAACGACAGCCGTGGGGTTAAAGGTAGTGATTTCTGATGGTTGTGACTGCTTAATCGCTTGAGCTTCTTGCACAGAAGCTACTCGTGCAGAGCTAGCTGCATCAATCGCGTTGGCTGCTTTGGTTTTGTTGCTATACGCAGGGAAATTGACCGCTTGCACCAAGTTGGTGTGTTGCGGCACAGGAATCACCGTTGGCACATCAAGGTTGGCACCGCCACCGAGCGCTTGGTATAACTCAATTTGGCTGACGAGTTTTTGTAGTTCTAGATCCAAAATTCCTTGTTGGGTCGAGAATAGCGAACGCTGGGCATCGAGTACATCTAGATAGTTTGAGATACCGGCTTTAAAGCGTGCATCGGCAATTTGATAAGTCTGCTCAAAGTTATCTTGTAGACGATACTGTGCTTCTAGCTGCTCACCCAAGGTGGCGCGTGTCGCTAGTACATCCGAGACTTCACGGAATGCCGTTTGAATAGAGCCTTCATAGTTGGCAAGCGTTTGCTCACGTTCAATTCTGGCCACATCATATTCTGCATCTAAACGACCTGCATCAAAGATTGGGACACTAATACTTGGGCCGAATGACCAGCCGACAGCGCCGCTCTTGAATAAGTCATCTAAGCTACCGCTACTGACACCAATACTACTCGCTAGGCTAATAGAGGGGAAGTAAGAGGCACGTGCCACTTCTATATTGGCACCAGCGGCTTTTAGGTTGTATTCCGCTTGCAGGACGTCAGGACGATAGCGCAACAACTCACTTGGTAGGCCAGCATTAAAGATTTTCTGGCTAGTGATATTGCTAACGGCAGGCGTTGGAATCAGCTCGTTAGGAATCGGAGCACCAATCAAATATTGCAGGGCATTACGCGAGGTCAAGATACTGCTCTGCGCCCGCAATACGGCAAGTTTAGCATTCTCTAAAGAAGCACTGGCTTGCAACGAAGGCAGTCTAGGATCAATCCCTGCCTCAAACCGTTTGGTCGCAATGAATAACGATCGTTCACGACTCTCAACCGTGGCTTCTGCCAACTTAAGCTGCGCTAAGCTATAGCTTAGATTGGCATAGCTTTGGGCAATGTTACTGATCAGACTGATCTGCGTCGAATCTTTGGCTGCGGTGGTCGCCAAGAAATTTTGCAAAGCTTGGTCTTTTAGACTAGCAATCTTACCCCAAAAATCCAGCTCATAATTGGCCAACCCTAGGTTGACGTTATAACTACTATTGGGGTTTTTGTCCGTTCTGTTCTGTGCTTGGCGCGTGTAACCACCACTACCATTGATGGTCGGCAGATCGTTAATATCGGTGATTTGATATTGCGCTCGTGCTTTTTCGATAGCTAGGCGTGCGCTCTCAAAGTCTTTATTGTTCTCTAATCCTAATGCAATTAGCCCTTTTAGGCGCTCATCACTATAGAAGTTCTGCCAGCGTTGTCCCGCAATACTAGGCTGGGCTGCGTTACTGGCCGTTTCCTTATCAAAGGCACCGTAGCTTTGTTCGATAGGGATGTTAGGCTCGGCAAGTACAGGACGGCTATCGGCTTTTGGAATGGTATTACAAGCCGCCATGCTCATCGCTAAAGCCGTTAAGCTGATTAAGCGAACACTATTTCTGCGCACTCGTGCAATAGTTGGGCTCGCAAATCTAGCAACCAGCGCTGCCTGTTCGCCTGACATTGGGCGCACATGAGCAGTAGTTGTGACTACCGCTGCTGAGTTAGTAGTAAAAGGTTGTGAACTCATTGTGTATTATCTCCAAAGCTTGCAGGCTGATAACTCTCAGAGGGAGTTGGGTTCTGCGGACCAGGCGTACCATTGTCATCGCCGCCATCGCCTTTATCATTTGGCTTGTTGTTGGCATATTTGTACGGGAACGCACTGCGTACCCAAATGTAGAACATCGGGATAAAGAAGATGCCTAACAAGGTTGCCGTTACGACACCGCCAACCACACTGGTACCAATAGCATTTTGACTGCCTGAACCTGGACCAGTCGCCAAGAATAATGGCACAACACCCAGACCAAAGGCAAGTGAGGTCATGATAATTGGACGCAGACGTTGGCGTGCCGCCGTCATGACCGCATCTTTTAGACTATAGCCTTCCTCTTGATGGTCTTTAGCAAACTCGATAATCAAGATGGCGTTTTTAGCCGATAGACCAACCACCGTCAGTAGACCTACTTGCAAGTAGATATCGTTGGCGAAGCCTCGTAACCACGTAAATATCACCGCACCCAATACCCCAAGTGGAATAACCAATAGGACAGAGAAGGGGATAGACCAGCTCTCATATAGTGCCGCCAAGCACAAGAATACGACTAAGATTGAAAGCGCGTAAAGCATCGGCGCCTGGGCACCTGATTTTTGCTCTTCCAATGACATACCCGTCCACTCGTAACTGATGCCTTCAGGTAATTTGTCTATCATGGCTTCCATTGAGCTCATGGCTTCACCAGTACTCAAACCTGGGGCTGCACTACCTTGGATATTCATTGATGGTAAGCTGTTATAGCGGGTCAGACGCGGTGAGCCTGACTGCCATTCACTGGTCGAAAAGGCATCAAATGAAATCATATCATTCGTCTCGTTTCGTACATACCACTTACCAATGTCATCAGGGTTGGTACGGCTGCTGGCTTCACCTTGTACATAGACACGTTTGATACGGCCACGATCGATAAAGTCGTTGACGTAGCTTGAGCCCCATGCAGTCGAGATGACGCTATTGATATTACCTAGCGACAAGCCATAAGCAGCGGCTTGCTCTTGGTTGATGTTCACCTTTAACTGCGGTGAGTCTTCTTGACCGTTTGGACGTACACCAGCGACTTGATCATTCTGTCCTGCCATACCTAAGAGCATATTACGTGCTTCAAGTAGGCCATCGTGACCAAGGTTACCATTATCTTGAATCATTAAATCAAAACCACTGGCATTACCAAGCTCAGTAATGGCTGGTGGTACAATGGCAAATACTTGTGCTTCATTTATCTGAGTAAAGAAATAACCCATTGCCCGACCAGCAACAGCTTGGGCCGTATTTTCATCACCGGAACGCTTGTCCCAATCTGACAAGCGAACGAATGCGAGTCCCATGTTTTGGCCTTGACCAGCAAAGCTGAAGCCTGCAATGGTAAAGACAGAGGCAATGTTATCGGTTTCTTGAGTGTCGTAATAGTTTCTGACTTTATCGAGCACTTCTTGCGTTTCATCTAATGTCGAACCAGCAGGAAGCTGAACCAAGGTAAACATAATACCCTGATCTTCTTCTGGTAAAAACGAGCCGGGAATACGTAAGAATACCACCACCATGACGCCGATAATGGCCGCATAACCAATCAAATATAGCCATTTGAAACGAATGCTTTTACCAACAAAGCCCTCGTATGAACGACTAAGCTTAAAGAACGAGCGGTTAAACCAGCCAAAGAAGCCTTTTTGCTTTTCGTCCTTGCCCTTTTCATGGCTCTTGCCACGTTTTAGTAAGGTCACGCATAGCGCAGGGGTAAAGACAAGGGCAACCAATGCCGAGAGTACCATAGCGGTAATCAAAGTGATGGAGAACTGGCGATAAATCACACCTGTTGAGCCACCAAAGAAGGCCATTGGTACGAATACGGCGGACAAGATAAGCGCAATACCAATAACGATCTTACTGATTTCCCCCATCGATTGAGTGGTCGCGTCTTTGATGGAGATATCGGGGTCTTCCTCCAAGATACGCTCAACGTTCTCTACCACGACGATCGCATCATCGACCAGCAGACCGATGGAGAGAACCATAGCAAACATGGTCAAGACGTTGATACTAAAGCCTGCAATATACAACACTGCAAAGGTACCCAAGAGTACGACAGGTACGGCAAGGGTCGGGATAATGGTGGCACGCCAGTTCTGTAAAAAAATAAACATAACGATAAATACCAACACAATCGCTTCAATGAGGGTCATAACGACTTGTTCGATAGACAAGCGTACAAAGGGTGTGGTGTCATACGGAACGACTGAGGCTAGACCAATTGGGAAGTTTTGCTCCAGCTCAGCCATACGTGCGCCAACAGCTTCGCGAGTTTCAAGCGCGTTAGCACCGCCCGCAAGCGAAATACCAAGACCGGCGGCTTCTTGTCCATTGTAGAGAGAGACAACGCTATAGTTTTCACTGCCAATCTCGACATCTGCCACATCGCCTAAGCGCACTTGTGCGCCTGAGGTATCTGTTTTTAGTAGAATGTTTCGGAATTCTTCAGGCGTTTGAAGATAGCTTTGCACCGTGACCGTAGCATTGATAACCTGTTGGTCGGTATCAGCAGGGGCTTGACCTAACTGACCGGCAGATACTTGCGCGTTCTGCGCTCGTATCGCATTGACCACATCAGAGGGCACCATGTTATAGCTACGTAGGCGTGAAGGGTCAAGCCATACACGCATCGCATAGGTAGAGCCAAAGACTTGAACTTCACCCACACCCTCTACACGACTGATCGAATCGACGACATTAGAGTTAATATAATCGGCAATATCTGCCCGATCCATGGTGCCATCTTCAGAAATAAATGCTTGCACCATCAAAAAGCTGCTAGACGATTTATTGACGTTGACACCTTGACGCTGAACAGACTCAGGCAAGGAGCTCATCGCTGCTTGCAGTTTGTTCTGTACTTGTACTTGAGCTGTGTCAGGATCTGTGCCGTTTTCAAAGGTAAGCGTCACTGAAGCGCTACCATTTGACGAGCTCGATGACGACATATACATCAGACCATCGAGGCCTTTCATACGTTGCTCAATGATCTGTACGACTGAGTTTTCGACGGTTTGTGCGTTAGCACCAGGATAGCTTGCACTGACCGAAATAGTCGGCGGTGCAATACGTGGATACTGTTCGATCGGTAGATTAATAACCGATATCACCCCGATGAGCATGACCAAAATAGCCATAACCCATGCAAAAATAGGGCGATTAATAAAAAAACGTGACATAGTATATCCCTAAGTCTTCCTATCTTTGAATGGAATTAGTTAGCAGCGGTTTCTGTAGGTTTCTTAGCAGAAGTTTCGTTACCAGCTGGCTTATCCACCGTTTTTGCAGCTTGCTGAGGCGTTTTGGCGTTTGGCGTGCCTTGTCCTTTTGCAGATGGTGCTGGATTGGCGTTTTCGAGTGGCTTAGCGACTACCTCTTGTTCAGGTTTGACTTTTGAGCCGCCAATCACCACCACTTTATCACCTGCTTTTAGACCGTCAGTGACAACCCACTGTCCGTTGTAAGTACCATTAATAGTAACTGGACGTACTTGGATTTTGTTGTTTTCATCGACGATATAGACTTGCGTCTCACTCTTAGATGTACGTGTCACTGCGCTTTGCGGGACTAATGCCGCATTGGTAATGACACTTTGGGTCAAGCGGGCAGTCACATACATACCTGGCAGCAAGATGTTGTTGCTGTTTGGGAAGATGGCACGTAAGGTAACCGCGCCAGTTGACTCATCCACTTTTGCTTCAGATAGCGCAAGCTTACCGCGTACCGGATAGACCGAGCCATCCTCTAGTACCAATTCAACCGAGTTCATACCGGGCTGCGCTTTGCCTTCCGATATTTGCTGGCGCAATTTCAACAGCTCAGACGAAGACTGACTGATGTCGACATAGATAGGATCTAAGCGCGAGATAGTCACCAACGGATTGGCTTGACTGGCACTAACCAAAGTACCAGCCGTCACATTTGAGCGCTCTGTGCGCCCTGAGATTGGTGCCCGTACGATGGTACGATTCAGATCAAGGGTACTGGACTCTAAACCTGCTTTCGCGGTTTGAATGCCCGCTTTTGCGCTTTCGATACCTGCTTGCGTTTGACCGACAGTCGCCCGTGCACTGTCTAATGCAGCTTGTGCAGTACGGACTTGCGTTTGTGCTTGATCGTATTGTTGCTTCGAGATAGCATCAATCTCCACAAGCCCTTGTAGGCGCTGGAAGTCATTAACCGCTTGAGCTAATGACGCTTGGCGACTGCCCAATTCAGCTTTGGCATTGGCATTATTAGCCAGTGCTGTCTGATAATTGGCTTGTGCTTGAGCGACCGCTGCTTCTCCACTAGTAATAGAGGTAGCGTAGTTGTCCGTATTGATACGATACATCGGTTGGTCTTTTTTGACATTACCGCCCTCACGGAACAGTACTTCGTCAATGACGCCGTTGACCTGTGGACGAACGTCAGCGGTTTGATAAGCCGCTGTACGTCCAGAAAATGTTTGTACTTGAGGTACCGTATCGAAAGTGACAGTTTGGACGTTGACGACGGCAGGCGGCATCTGCTGCTGTGCGGCGGCATCAGCGCCAGCGGCGTCCTCGTTTTTGTCACAGCCAACCAGTACAGCTCCAGATAGTACAGATGCTATTACAAGCGCAAGATAAGAGTGCTTCATCAATGTCCTCGGCAATATAAAATAAATAATGACAGTATAAAAAGTTTATAAATAAATCTTAACGTATTAAATTCTTTAAAGAGTAAATATATGGGTAGTCTTGAGGCTATGTGCCTCGGCATATTTTGCTCATCGCATTGTTAATAAAATCAGTTTTAATAGCACCAATTTTAGTAGCGGATTATGACCAAAATATTCGGTCGCTAAGGTTGTATGCGCAATAATGAGGCAAGATTTTTAGCGTCATAGATGTAGGCAAACCATAAAGTTGATTAGTAAATTTAATCGCATATTATAAACTAATGGGGTTACCCCATAGTCAAGTACTTTAGAATAGGGTTTGCCAGAAAAAACAGCGACTTTAGTTGTGAATCTTGCGCTAAGTGCCGTGGTTACAAGCGACACACCAACGAATAACCAAAAAAATCATCTAGAGGCTTCGATGACAAAAAATGTTAACTTTTGTTATAAAAGTCATATGAGACGGTTATTCCTACCTGTTTGACCTCAAAAATCCCATGTGCAACCAAAACCTTTATTTTAGCAACCGTTAAATGTGACCATTAAATAAATGAGCCAAAACCTGTATCGAAGACGACTTTTATAGACACAGATATGGGCACAGCGTAAATGTTAGCAGTCAGACTATAATAAACGTGCGCTGGCAAGCTCTGTTAATTGGTGCAGCCCTTGGCGATAACGATTGTCAGGCAGGGTACTTAGCGCTTGTTGTGCCAGCTTCGTTTCTTCCAAAGCGCGCAGCTTACAATAGTCTAATGAGCCAGAGGTGCGTACCAATTCGATAAGCTGCTCTGCATTGGGTGTTTTGCCCGTTTGTACAGCGACACGTAATTGCTCATAGCCTGCTTTATCACTGTCTTTTAATAATTCAAGCGCTTTAATAGTCGGTAGGGTCGGTTTGCCTTCGGCTAAATCATCACCCAAGTTTTTACCCATTAGCTCACTATCACCGCTGTAATCGAGTACATCGTCGATAATCTGGAAGGCATTACCGAAGTGCTGACCAAAATCGCCCAGCGCGGTCATATATTCTGTTTTGTCTTGCAAGATAGCTGCGCCTTGGGTCGCCATCATAAACAGACGAGAGGTTTTGCCATCGATAATATTGAGATAATCGGTTTCAGTCGCGGCAGGGTTATGCTGATGTTGCAGCTGCAATACTTCACCTTCGGCAATATCACAAGTCCCGTCTGAGAATACCTGCAGTAGTGGCAAGCTTTGAAAACCAACCAACAAGTTAAAGGCGCGGGCAATCAGATAGTCACCGACCAGTACTGCTGTGGCATTGTCCCAAGTGGCATTCGCCGTTGGCTTACCACGGCGCTGCCCTGACTCATCAATCACATCGTCATGCACTAAAGTTGCCGTATGCAGCATCTCAGTAATGGCTGCCAAATGCATGGCCTGCTGTGATGGTGCATCATTGAGCATGCGCGCACATAACAAGGTAATCAACGGGCGCATCCGCTTACCACCTGCATTAATCACATGCTGTGAGACGCTCATCACCAATTGGACTTTTGAGTTCAGACTACCGAATACTTGCTTGTCCATAATTTCAAAATCATCCGCCACGATATTTTGGATATCAGCATAGGTCAGCGTAGATTGAGAAGTAGGAGAGATGTTATCTAAAGGGGTACTGGTCATAATTAATAGTCATATTAATGAAAATAAAAGGGTGGGTAATAGCCCTAATCTATAGCTAGGATAGCTACCTACCTAGGGTTATTGTCTGGCTTATAATAGCATAGCTAGGCGTCTCAATTGTTGAATAAAGTAAGACATGACGCAGAGCATTGACTCTAAAACTGCCTGTATCTCTCTATTAAATAC
>NZ_PJBY01000075.1:0-41362 GCF_002836005.1 Psychrobacter sp. Sarcosine-3u-12 | reverse complement strand
TCATATAAGCGGCTGTCGTTGTTATAATTATTAATATTTGAGAGTTTTTGAAAGCCGAGAACTATTAAGAATCGAGAACTATTAAGAATTAAGATTGTCGTGCAGTTGACCATGATTGGGCATGCCATACCAGTCTAGCAGTTGCAGAAACGGCAAATCTGCCAGGCTGTCACCAAAGCCAAAACTTGGACGCTGACTGTCTAAATGATGGTCTAATAAAAACTGTACCGCATGATGCTTATGAACCGCATGTGGCAGTATCGCTAGATTGTTAGCGTTAACATGGACATAGAAATCCTGATCAAAATCACGTATTAGATTGGGTAAATGTGCAGCTAATTCTGCCAATGCTTGATGATCTTTTTGCGCGTGTTTAATAGCCAGATAAATGGTTAGCTCTTCATTAACAGAACCATTATTAAAACTATCAATATGCGGTGTAAATACTAGCTGACTGTTATCGTTTCTACTGTGACCCGCGAATAATTGGCTCAGTTGGTTAAGTTTGTCTTGCAAAGGACTCAGCTGTTCATACATACGCTGTTGCCATGCGCTTAACAGCTCGCCATTAGCTGTCAAAATAATTGCACCGTGAGTCAAAACTTGCCAACTGTCAAAAGGCAGCTTTACACGTTTGATTTCGCTACGGTCGCGCGCGGTAACCACTATTAATTCAGTGCTAGCAAGCAACCAATTAAAAAACGTCGCTTGACGTTGGCTCATAAAACTTAACGGCTCGGCTTGTTTATTTACCGTGGCGCAGACTAAGCTTTCAGATTCAGCCGTTGGCAAGTCCCATGCATCAATTTTGCGTTGGGTTTGAAATAGGGTATCGTCTAGATCCATTAGCGCGTAAGGTTTGATAATGTTGGAGTCGCTCTTGAAGAATGGGATGGTCATAAAAGTGTCCGTAGTAATAGATTTGAAAATCAAATAGTGGCTTAGAGGCTAAGTTAAATCGAAGGACTCACCACCAATACATTATCCAAACCTTTCCACATGTCATCAACGCTATCCGCTGATGTCTCTACACACAAGACAATCACATCCCAATCGCTAGGCTCAACATTATAAGCAAAGTTGGTCATACCAAGCCCATAGTTATCGCTAAAACTTAGCATAGTGGTAATTGCGCCACCAAGGGCGATCGGTGAACGTGTTAACGCACTAAAATTAACGGTAGCGTTTTGAGTTTGCGTCTCAAGCCATTCCGCCAATAAAAACGGCAACCACACAAACTCATTACTACCCAATACTAAAATACGCTCAGGCAACTGCACTTCATTAAACTTTGCTTGTTCATTAAAATTGGTAAATGCTGCTTGAAACCTCATCAGATAATTATCAAAACCATCGGTGCTATCAAGTGTCGGAAAGCGCCCCCAATTTCCCGTGTCTCCTAGCGCCTGACTGCCAGCTTCCGTCGTACCGACAGATGGCATGGTAATTGGCTCAGGGTTGGGCGCATCCGCCCATTGCCACGCACCAGATAATAGGTGATGACGATGAAAGTCAATGTTAGGCAAACGTGCAGATATATTGTCGTCTACGTCAACTTGAGCTTGGTTCTGATTTAGAGACCAATCAACCAAAGTGGTCAGATGTACTTGCTCTAATTGATCAAGCCCTGCGTTACGAAGGGCGGTAACTACATTGACGCAAGTATTGCCCGTTGATGCTTCGTCATCAACCATAATCAATGTTTTGCTCGCTAGTAGCTGTGCTTGGATAGCTTTATCTGCACTTTGATAAATCAGATGCTGGCTAGCGTGACTGTGATCTTCGCTAAAAGTTGTTAGCAAGGTTTCAGAATTATCGTCGTTATGTTGTGCGTGACGGGTAGAGTTCAGTAGTAAGGCATTGGGATAACGCGTTTGTAGCGCTTGATGCACCCCAGCAGATAACCCAACGGCAGTCTCTGCCATACCGATGACCAAAATTGGCTCGGGCAAATCGCTCGGCACTAGGCTTGCCAAATCAGTAAAAGCATGTCGCATGGTGTTAGGGGCGACTGGAATATGGCGACCTAAGACTTTTGACACAAACAAAAATGCGCGTTTAGGATTAATGCGCTGCGCAAAGCCAAGCAAGTCTTCTAATTGATAGTGATTGCTTGTTTTTGTTCCATCTTTTGCAGTGGCTGAATTGGTTTGATAAGTTAAATCAAGAGTGCCGCGTGGTAGGGTGATGCTGCGTTTATACATAGTATTAGATATCATGGTATTAAGTATTGTGTTATTTTTAAGATCAGTCATCGCTTATTTCTATCCCATATTTTTCACAAAGATAACGTAGGTCGCCATCTATATTTTGATGCCTTGGCATAAATTGCCATTGTTTGCCTGCTCGGTTTAATGTAAATAGAATCAAACTTTTGCCTGACTTATCTTTTATGTCAAATTCACCTGAAAATAATAATGCATTCTGTTGCTTGTCAAGGATGCTCAGCTGAATAGGTGTTTGTGGAGGATCAGTCGCTAAGTTCTCAAGCTCACTTGATAAAGCAAAGTTAAGTTGTTCAATATTGGCAGGCTGAAGGTTTAGATCACAACTAAATTCAGATATGGACTTCTCAGATTCAAGTTGTTGATCCAGTTCGACTGCACCATCTTCACTATGGGTCTGTCCGTAAAATATCATGTCTTCATCGCCCCGTACTTTTGCAGTGGCATCTACTCTAAACAATACAGCATTGATAGTAGGTGCCGTTGTTATTTTGACAATAATGGGCGCAGCGGCAAAGAGGTTGGATGCTGATTTAGAAATTTGTTTTTCATGAATGGTATTATTAGTTTGTAAGTCTAACGCTGATTTACTGTTAGTCATCACAGGAGATTGTGTAATTTTTTTACTTTTTAATTTAATTAACATAACCTTATTTTCACGGCGCACATCGTATAGACGTAGTGTCGTAATAAGATCAGAGAATTTTTTATAGCCATATTTATCTAGTTTGATATTTTCATGGTTTTTATGAATTTGGCTAGCAATATAAGATAGGTTTGACCAACCATCTTTAGCATTAGGATTTTCATTGATTAGTTTATTTATTACGCCAATAAGATGATTTTGGGTATGTAATTGCTTAGTCGTCCAACGTTCTGATGCAATGTTTGAAGATGGGGTATCATTCTTATTCGGTGTAGGACTGACTGTAATGGAGTCGTTTTTAGCAGTTAATAAATCCTCTACATAAAAGAATTTATCACAAGCCTGTGAAAACGCGCTAACCGTATTACGCTTTCCAAAGCCAAATACTTTTACATGGTTTTTGCGGATACGTAGCGCTAATGAAGTAAAATCACTATCACTTGAGATCAAACAAAACCCATCGTAATTATCACTGTATAGCAAGTCCATTGCTTCTATAACCATGCCGATATCAGTGGCGTTTTTGCCTTTCACATAAGCGAAATGTTGCATAGGGTCGATGGCGTATTTAAGCAATGCTTCTTGCCAACTCTGGATATGCGCATTGCCCCAGTCGCCATAGATTTTTTTACAAGTGACATGTCCAATATTCTCTATCTCTTGCAGAATATGACCAATATTTTTTGCTGAGGCGTTATCGGCATCAATAAGTACGGCTATACTTTTGAGTTTAGCGGTCATCTATTTTCCTTAACACACTTTGTTAAAGTGGCTATTTTTATATTAACTTGATTTTATATTAACTTGCGTTGCTTAGATATTTTAACCCTGACAGCCGACCAGCCAAAGCGCTCCGCGACTTTGTTTACTAAGCTGCGGGGTAGTCAGTGCAGCAGTTGTAGAGCTAGATGTGGTAGACGAGCTAGCCAAACTAATGCCAGCGCTCGCGAGTAGGGCCGATAATAACTGGAACTTCACCGCATAATTCATGTTTTGCGCATGCTCATGGACGAGGCTAGCAGTCACCATGCCGATGACTTCACCTGTCGGCAAGAGCAGCGGACTGCCACTAGAGCCGGGCTGAATCGGTGCGGTAAATTGCATATAACGAATATCATCACTTAAGCCTGTTAATCCTGAGATACAGCCTTGTGTGACTTGTAGCTGGCTACTGAGTCCTGATAGCGGAAAGCCCAAAGTGGTAATGGTCTCGCCCAAGATATCCGAACACTGCTGCGCTAATGGTAGGTGGCAAGCCAAAGGATCGTTTACTCTGATAATGGCAGAATCGCTACCGATATCACTAAGTACCACTTGCGCCTCACGGTCAGGCTGGCCCTGCTGGCGCACACCAATCATCGCCGCCGACTCAATGACATGATAGCAAGTCAATAGATGATAAGGGTCAATAGCAAAAGCCGTGCCTGTCCATGTTTCACCAGCTTGGACTTGGCGGGGCGGGCGAGAGTCGCTATCTGGGTAACCACGCTGCTGCTGCTGCGCCGCTTGAATGAGTGCATGAGTATCTGGCGGACGAATATCAAGACTGACTTGCACTCGTTGCTCAAGGCTTGTCAGTCCTTGGGTCGAGCTTTCACCAAGAGCGCGACATTTAAACTGCCCATTACGCTTGTAAATCTCAAAAACAATAGCGGCTTTGACATGGCGCTCGCTTGCTATGAAGTCATAGTGAATAGCACCATTGTTTAAAGTTAGGCTTATATTTTTTAATTCGACAGCGGGCAAATTAAGTGTCGGCTCCTGATAAGTATAAGCGATTAGTTGTAAGAAGCTCACCCCTTGCGTGTCAAATAACGTGAGTAAATCCAGCTGCCATTCGCTGGGACTGTCATCATCGTCTAGCTTTGCCCAGTCTTTAGGCTCATGCAAATAGGCGGGGCTACAGACTGCCTTGCGCTGCTCATTTAAAGGTAGCCATAATAGTCCAAGCTGCTGCCCAAACCTAAGCGAATTTGAGGTCGTAAAAGCAACAATACAGCGCTCTTGAGTGATCACCGTGTTTGCGCCTAATACTAATGTGGTCTGTGCTGTCATCACCCGCCCCCTCATTGACTTTATAATGGCTCAGTATATTTTTATTATCCTAAGATATTTTACTTATTCAACGATGTCTTCTTCAATTTTTACACTTACCATTAGCGAGCGCACCTGACAAGGTTTAATTTTTTGAGCAATGTTTTCTAACTGTGGCTTGTCCGTTAAGCCCAGCCAATAGGCAAACCCCAGTTGTGTGAGATCGATCCCGCTATGCGCCGTATAACCGATGCCACCAGAAGGGCGACTGTTAATTTCAAGCACACGGTGCTGACCATCATCATCTGCTTTAGTTTGAACACTGACGATACCATCGCAGCCAAAGACTTTGATTAATGGTATCACCACCTCCATGACGTCCTGCTCGTAACCGACATGCTGGATTTTTCCCGTTTTATGACGAGTAACGGCTGCCAGTACTTCACCATATTCACAGACCACATCGATAGAGTACTCTTGCCCTGATAAATAAGGCATCAATAACATGGGAATAGGGCGCTCACGTATCATTTGGCTGTTTGTGTAAGCATTGACAAACTGCGCTGTATTAATTTTTTTCTCTTCGGTAAAGTATAAATGCTCAAAGCTATCGTACTGCTCGCCATCGTCTTTGGCCAAATCAAGCCGCCAAAAGCCTTGTGCAAAAATACCCGTGACCGGTTTGACACATAAAGGCTGATGACCATGCTCGCTAAGTAGGGCCTCAAGCTCAGCAGTATTGTCAAAGCGCCACGCGTCTGCCACTGGAATATCGTGGCGATGACATTGCTGCATAAAGGCAAATTTGTCATCGATACACTCTAGGGCTGCGACGCTGGTTGCTCCTGTTAATAAGCGAATACCAACAGCATCAAATGCTTCACGCTGTGCTTCATAATCGATACCATTACGACCAGTCAATAATACTTTTACATTGTGTTGCTTGGCTTGCTCCAGTACAAACTGCCAACGCGGTGTGACGGGTTCAGATATGACTTGCTCATCGCTGTCGAGCGCCGTTGCAGACGGCTCAATATATACGCTGTCGGCAAATTCAAAAATCTCGGGTCTGTCATGGCGGTGTGAGGCGATGATATTAAAGGGCGAGTGCGTTTGTGCTTTTAGGGCTTGCAAGCTGGCTAACATATCGCGTTGGCTAGACTGACCTTCGGCCAACCAAGCAGCTGGCGTTATAAGGTTGTCATTGGCAAGGCTATCGTTAGCAAGGTTACTCATAATTCTCTCAGCATTATTATCAATGTTATAGATAAGGGTTATAGGTATTGGATAACTGGGTGTGATTGTCGCACGTTTCATATCAAGATGGTCAATACTTATCTGTTGCCAAAAAAGCCACGCTGCGCCGTCGTTGATAGCAAAGTCTATTATATAGAAATGCTACGCTCTAGGGCGTGTCCGCATTTAAAAAATGGCGATAAAAATGAGATAAGTTGTAGTCAGACAAGGAAAACAGCGCAGATGATATCGAGATATTAGTCAACTATTTGATATTGTTTGGCAAGATTTAGCCATTTTTAATCCATTTAGATGACCATCGATTGAGTTGAGAGCACGCCTTAGTGTGCTGATTAAAAGTCTGGCATTATCCATGCTACTATATAACGATAGTGAACATAAAAAACGCTAATATAATAAATTTAAAGGATATAAGATGAGCCAAACCGAACCACAAAAGCTGATTGCTGGTGCCAATGCGCCACTACCGACTGACAGTATCAGCATCCGAATTTTAAGTCAAAACGCCATCGATTGTGCCGCTTATCGTCTGACTACTGATGGTAAAGTGCGCGGTGATGGCGATATGATATTTTATGGGCAGACGCGTAGTGATGACGGCAATGTCAGCTTCCGAGGTCACGACAGTGATGGGTTTTTCGACATTAATTTAGCAGCGCAACCGGCGAATATTGATAAAATTGCCTTGGCATTTTCTAGTACGCAGACATTGGCGCAAGTTGGCGATGTAGATATCCAAGTATTGCAAGGCAGCCAAGTGCTGATGACTTGTCAGCTTAGTAGTGCTGGGCGTAATGAAAAAGCCATTATTTTAGCAGAATGCTATCGTCGGCAGGGCAGCTGGAAGTTTCGCTTTATTGCCCAAGGTTTTGAAGGTGGCTTAAAGCCTTTGTCCGAACATTTCGGTGTAGAGATTGCCGATGAAGCACCAGCGCAGCCCCCATCTCAAAATAGCAATCAGGCTCAACCTATCAATACTCAACGTCCAATCAATACGCAAAAGGCGGGCAGTGCCACTCAAGCAAGCGCGCCGCCACCGATTCCAGCCAGCCCTTCGATCAACTTGAGCAAAATTACCTTAACCAAAAACCAATCCAGTATCAATCTAAAGAAACGTGATGATTTTGGTAAAATTTCTGTCAACCTAAACTGGAACCAACGTCCGGATATGGACAAGCAAGCACCGAAAAAAGGCTTGTTAGGTGACCTGTTCAAACAGCATAAAGCGGGCGGTATTGACCTTGACGTCGGGGCAATGATTCATCTAAAAAACGGCGAAAAAACTTTGATTCAAGCCTTGGGCAATCGCTTTGGTAGTTTGCAGTCAGCACCTTACGTCTGTCTGCGTGCTGATGATAGGACAGGACAAGTGAGTGGCGGGGAGTGGCTCGATATCAATGGTCAGCAGTGGTCGCAAATTGAGGAAGTATTTATCTTTGCTTTCATCTACGAAGGTGCGCCGAATTGGGCAAAAACGGATGGGGTAGTGACCATTCATGTGCCCGATCAGTCGCCGATTGAGACGCGTTTAACAGAAGGCACAGGCAACTTGCCAATGTGTGCCATTGCGCGTTTGGTCAACCAACAAGGCAGTATCAATGTTGAACGTATCAATCAATACTTTAAAGGCCATCAAGAAATGGATAAAGCCTTTAATTGGGGCTTTAGCTGGAAACGTGGTAGTAAGTAAGTGCTTGAATAGCATCCATTAATACAAAAAATCAGCCCGTCTATTATTAATAATAGACGGGCTGATTGCTTTTAAGTGTTAACGTTTTAAAGCGTTACAAGTAAAAACTGTTTAGACTTTATAGGCCTTTAAGCATGTGGCGTAATAGCAGGCATCAAATCATGGAAAGTACGACCTGAGGCAGTTTCGCCAATGGCATGCATTTTCCATTCATTGTTATGACGATAGACTTTTGCCATCACCATCGCTGTATGACTGCCTTGCGCTGATAGGTTATAGCGCGCGACCTCTTGATTATTATTGGCGTTCACGATACGGCAAAAAGCGTTTTCTACTGTTTCAAACGTTTGACCAGTGAAGCTATTGACGGTAAATACCAGCGAGACGACATCAGCAGGGATTCTTGAAAGATCGACGTTGATAACTTCGTCATCGCCATCACCGTCGCCAGTACGGTTATCGCCAGTGTGGACGATACTGCCATCTTTTGATTTAAGCTGGTTGAACCAAATGGCATCGACTGCTTGTTTATTGGCATCAAACATGATGCACGAAGCGTCTAAATCGATAGAATCGCCGCCGCTGCCACCTCCAAACAACTTGCCTAAGAAGCCCCCTTTTTTCTCTTGCGGTCCTTGTGCTACGTCCCAACCTAAACCCAATTTTACTTGAGTCAGATCGCCACCGGCTTCTTTGCTTAGGGATATCTTTTGTCCCTTTTGTAAACTAACTGCCATGATAAAATCCTTATATCACTCTCAAAAAATACGGTTAGTGGTGTCAAACTAGCTTAGTCTACAGAGCGTAGTACTTGCACTTGTTTTACTTGCTACTCGAATTTTCGTAAATGATATGATAATAATTGTGAGTGGAATACTGCAACGTTCAGTGATATTTTCAGTTGTTCATTTTGGTTAAAAATCGAGCTATAAAATATTATCTAAAAAGCCGCCACCGCCACCACGACCTCCGGAGCTACTGCCCAAGATGCTTTGTAGCCAGCCTTGATAGCTGTCACGATTGCGCGAACAGATAATGACTTTACCAGTGCCAGAGAAGTTCAACACCATACCTTCGCCACTGGTGACCGAGTTAATGATGCTGCTCATGATACCTTTCTTCTTGCTGGTTGAGACCGACAGCTTGTACTCAAGATTTGAGTCCCAGCAGACCACATGACCATTATCGATGATGACGTCTTTGTCTGGGGTGACATCAATCTCAAACAACGAGCCAAAGCCAGATACCACGACCTGACCTTGACCTTGCGTCTGCATAACCATAAAGCCACCAGTATCACCAAACACCGCGCCGCCGAGGTTACGCTGAATATTGGCTCTGATATCGACACCCGTTTGTGCAGCGACGAAAGCGCCATCGCTCAAGGTATATTGCTGAGCGCCGCAATCGATAATTTGCATATCACCATCGAGCGTCGGTGCTAGCAAACAATCGCCTTCACCGCCCGTCGCCTCAATCTGCTGCTGAAACAGTGATTCGTCATTAGCAAAGCGGCGCATCAATGACTGCATAAGGCCACCTTGCAGCTTACCTTTTAGCTCAAGGTTAGATTCCATCATGACCATGGCATTGGCTTCACAATAGATCGAGTCACCCTTTTTGAGGTTGCAATGTAAAAAAGGCTCAATGGTACCGATTAAGCTAAATGTTGCGGCCATGGGTGCAAATCCTTATTCTAATGCTTTGACATATACTTTGAAATTCGATAGATATTCTTTTGATACGTTGTTTTTCAATTTTAGAGGAGCTATTAAATTTAAAGCCATCAAATGCTTTAAAAAGGCACACTTGATAGCTTATATAGCGGGCAATCAGCTAGCTGACTGCCGCTGTTAACGATCTAAACGATTTAAATTAGACGTTTACGCCATAAGAGGCAGCTAATGGTCCAAGACCACCGCTGAAGCCTTGACCAACGGCGCGGAATTTCCAATCGCCGCTATGACGATACAATTCGCCAAAGATCATTGCTGTTTCAGTGCTACCGTCTTCTGATAGGTCATAACGAGCAATTTCAGTATCGCCATTGTCGTTTACGACACGGATATAAGCTTCGCCTACTTGACCGAAGTTTTGGTTACGGCTTTGACCTTCATAAATGATGGCGCAAATAGCGACTTTGCTGACGTCAGCTGGGATGCTAGCAAGGTTGATTTTGATTTTTTCATCATCGCCATCACCTTCACCAGTGCGGTTATCGCCAGTATGCTCGACCGCGCCATTGTCTGACTTTAGATTGTTAAAAAAGATAAAATCTTGATCGTTACGTACTTTGCCGGCTTCATTGACCAAAAAGCCAATCGCGTCTAAGTCAAACTCTTGACCGTCAGTGGCGCGTGGATCCCAGCCAAGACCGACCGTAATATTGGTTAAACCAGGCGCTTCTTTTGATAAGTTTACGTTGCCGCCTTTCGTTAAGCTAATAGCCATATAGATATCCTTTAGATTAATAATTAAGTGGATTGGGTTTTCGAACGAACGAATTAAAAATTATGCAGTTATGGTAGTGTTAGTATAAAAGTTAAATGAATATACCTGTATGCCACGTCCTGCATATCATTACGTTTTACTATACTAAGCGAGTGCTCACTAAGCAAGGTCTATTTTGTGCGCTTACTAGATGGTTACTAAGGGACATATCAGTGCTGTAACTCTGATACTTTTTAACAAACTGAGCAACAGTGGTTAAGATATTGTTATCGCAAAGTATTTTACCAATCGCCAGTAATTAACCAAAGAGCAGGGCGATAAGCAGCTAAAATACTTTGTAAAAGTTGCATGCCGTAAATAAAAAATGCTCATAAACGAAAACAGGTTATACCAACTTTTTGGTATAACCTGTCATTAAAACAATATGATGCTTACTACGCTTCAAACTTGCAGTTTATCAGCTAATCGATTTTGCTTCTTGCTTGCGATAATTGAGTGAGGCCACGAACGCCCAACCAATAAAGGCAATACCAATCAGACCAGTGATAATTTCTGGCACATGGAATTTCACTGACAATAGCATGATAATCGCTAAAGCACCGATAGCATAATGCGCGCCATGCTCAAGGTAAACAAACTCATCAAGCGTGCCTTTATCGACTAAGAATATCGTCATCGAACGCACAAACATCGCACCGATTGCTAGACCCAGCATAATAACGATAACGTCATTGGTAATCGCAAATGCGCCAATCACGCCATCGAAACTGAATGAAGCATCAAGAACTTCTAGATATAAGAAGCCGATAATACCGCCTTTCATAATCGCGCTGGTCGCCGCAGCGCCCGAGCCATTTTCTTCATTTTCTAAATCTGCTTCAAGGTCACCTTCAAGCATACCCGAAACCACTTGTACGCCAAGGTATACCAAGATACCCCATACGCCTGCAATCAATACCGCTGCTGACTGCTCAGGGTTAGCAAATGATACCGCAATCATCAACACGATAAGCGCCACAAACACACTCATGGCATCGACTTTACCCAGTTTTGCCAAACGGCTCTCAAGCCAATCAAACCAATGTACTTCTTTATCGTCAAAGATAAAGTTCAAGAACACCAGTAATAAGAAGATACCACCAAATGCTGAGATTTCAGCATGATGCGCCAATAATCTGGCTGAATATTCTTTAGGATCGTTTAACGCTAGGTCGACCACTTGCATAATACCCAAGTCAGCAGTAACCGCAACGATAACGATAGGGAATACCAAGCGCATACCAAAT
Source organism: Psychrobacter sp. Sarcosine-3u-12 (assembly GCF_002836005.1). Taxonomy (NCBI): domain Bacteria; kingdom Pseudomonadati; phylum Pseudomonadota; class Gammaproteobacteria; order Moraxellales; family Moraxellaceae; genus Psychrobacter; species Psychrobacter sp. Sarcosine-3u-12. The sequence continues at coordinate 29,773 of NZ_PJBY01000075.1, read as the reverse complement.
ACAGCAACTAAAATACCAACCGTTAAAAATATCTTTTTCCAAAACTCATCCCAGCCTTTGAGGACTGAGGCGTTGACCACCGCATTATCAAATGATAATGAAATCTCCATGACGGCCAAAATAGCAGTAATAGATAGGGTGGTTATCAAGCCGCCCATACCACCATGTGAATATCCCCACCACGCCGCGACCGCTAAGGCAATGGCCGTGAAGATAAAGTCTAAATAAAAATGTCTCATGACACATCCTGTCTGGTTGCGTAAAGCTAAGGTCGGTCTATTATAGACTCAAACCACAAAAAAAGTGGCTATTGCTAACCACTTCTTAGTGCATAATTTTAAACGAAACATAAAGCATTATTGGTCGTTTGGCTATCAATAATTGTGGCTATTTTGCAACTAAAAGTACGTTGTAAAGTTACTCGATAATTCGCCCATAAAATTATTTTGTATAACTGGCTAATAAAGCTGCTTTAAACGCTGGTTTTAGTCTTGCTAATCATCCCAACCATGATGACGATACCAACCTAAATACGGCTTTAGATATCAACGCCGTATTGCTGACACATGGCTTGCAAGCCACCAGAGTAGCCTTGACCAACGGCGCGGAATTTCCACTCACCGTTATGGCGATAGACTTCACCAAATACCATCGCGGTCTCAACAGAGTAATCTTCTGCCAAATCAAAACGTACCACCTCGGTGCCGGTTTCTTCATTAACGACGCGAATAAAAGCGTTGGCTACTTGACCAAAGTTTTGACTGCGAGCCACTGCATCATGGATAGTGACAGTGACGACGATTTTGTCGACATCAGCAGGTACTTGGGTGAGGTTTACTTTGACGACTTCATCATCACCGTCGCCTTCGCCCGTACGGTTATCACCAGTATGCTCAACCGCGCCATTGTCAGATTTGAGTTGGTTGTAAAAGATAAAGTCATGATCGCCGCGCACTTTGCCTGCGGTGCTAAGCAAAAATACACTGGCATCAAGATCAAACTCAGCACCAGAGGTTGCGCGCTCATCCCAACCAAGACCAATAAGCAACTTGGTTAAATTTGGGTCAGTTTTCGTTAGCGATAAGTTACCGCCTTTATTAAGTGATAAAGCCATGGGGCTGTCCTTGTTATTAGAGTAAATTAAAGTTATTAGAGTAAATTAAACGTTTTTTTTAAAAGTTTGATATTAGGGTTTGTTGAACATTCAAATGTGGCACTGGCAGTGGCTATTTTTTAGACAATACGCAGTGAAATTTTTGACGCCTAGTCATTCTAGGTTAGACAATTTCGCCATGTATTGGCAAAAAATAGCCCTGCCCTGAAAGGCTGATACTGAAATCACCCCAAACGTTGTTGTAAACCTAGCTAAGATCTCGACATTATCGTCGGTTTACGCCTAGTTTGGGACGATTTTAGCGATCAGCAGTCCTAATATTTGAATGTTCAACAAACCCTAATTTTATAGAAGTAAAAGCGTTGCTAGAGTCAGAATTATCCCGAGACCAACGCTTAATCACGCTCTATCATAACAACAAAAAATGACCCAATCAAAGTAGATTGAGTCATTATTGTTTTTAAGTAAAATTTGGTCATTTTACTGAGCGTTAGAAGGGTTGCAAGGCTTTCATTTACCCTTGACGATGACGAATCTCAAAACTTTGATGAATCGGCTTTTTGATATTAAAATCGAAGCCAATGGTTTTTTGTGTGATATCAACGATGTCATAGCGCTCGATTAACTGCTCATCGAGCTCAAAACGGGTAAAGTTGTTTGAGAAATATAAGACGCCATCAGCGGTTAAGCGATTCATCGCGCGATTAATAATAGCAGCATGATCTCGCTGCACATCAAAAGTACCTTGGAACTTTTTCGAGTTTGAAAAGGTCGGTGGATCGATAAAGATAATATCGAATTGCTCGGTATTTTCCTTAATCCACTCAAAGATATCGGCAGCAACGAATTGATATTTATTGCGGCTGACGTCCAAACCGTTGAGCACAAAGTTTTGCTTGCCCCAATCGAGATAGTTCTGTGACAAGTCAACGCTGGTGACTTTTTTGGCACCCGCCAATGCCGCATGCACACTTGCCGTACAGGTATAAGCAAATAAATTCAGTACTGATTTATTACGACTGTTGTCTTTAATCCGTGCGCGCATATTACGATGGTCAATAAACAAACCGGTATCGAGATAATCGGTAAAGTTGACGTAGAAATATGCACCATCTTCGCGAGCGACATGAAACTTGCCGCGCTTTTCTGTGGTGTTCTGTTTGCTATATTGATCATTACCAGATTGGCGTGCCCGAGTTTTGATAAAGATTTGTTCGCGGTTAATATCGAACACTTCACGAATACCCATCAAAGCTAGATTAAAGCGTTTTTTGGCGGTCTCGGGTGGTATGGTTTTCGGCGGCGCATATTCTTGCACATGCGCGTAGTCACCATATAAGTCGATAGCCACTTTAAAATCAGGCAGGTCAGCGTCATAGACACGTATATTACTGACATTGTCTTTTTTAGCCAGTTTTTTCAGCTTGGCAAGATTCTTTTGCAGGCGGTTAATAAAGTCTTGACCGTCTTCTACTTCAATCTCACGTTTCTCAAAGCGGCTCACAAGATTGCCTGTTTGCCCAGCAATCAATGTGCCATAGCGGAAATAAACGGTAATGGCACCATTATGACAGCGTAAGGTTTTTGGCTCTCTAATCGGCAAGATATCGACTTGCTCGACATGAGAGGCCAATATACCAAGCATCGGATCAATGCCGCTACCGGCAAAGCTGTCTTGCAGAATAAGCCCAATCGCTTGATACAATGGTTTAATCATCTCCTCATCGCCCAAACGCTCACCATAAGGTGGGTTGGTGATAATTAGAGGGTTGCTCAATCGACCATCATCGACCAAAGGCTTTAGCACACTGCTTAGCCGGTCAAGGGCGCGCGTTTCAATGTCGAGTAGCGGTAGCAAGTCTTGTAGGCCAGCGGCAATCAGGTTTTTTTCTGTGGCGATAATCGCGCCACTATCTGCATCAAATCCCAAAATCAGCGGTAGGGTGTCTGGCTGCTCATTAGCGATGGCTAAGCCTTCACGGAAACGTATCTGTGCATCATCAATCATCTGCTGCCATAGCGTCTCGTCATGATGTTGCCATTGATAAAAACCAAATTGATTGGCGGCTTTGTCGATACCCACAGCATAATCACAATGCATGAGTAGTGCTTCAATAATAAAGGTGCCTGAGCCACACATTGGGTCGATTAACGCATTATAAAAAGGTGCATCGCCAGCGTCGTTCTTCTTATGCCAGCCTGCGCTATACAGTAGGGCTGCCGCCAAGTTTTCTTTGAGGGGCGCTTCGGTCATTGCCACGCGATAACCACGGCGATGCAAGCTGGTACCTGATAAATCTAAATACAATTCGGCTTGCTTGTCATTAACGGTCGCAAAAATAGCAAAATCTGGGTGCTTGCTATCGACGTTAGGGCGGCTGTCATAAACTTCATTAAAGGTATCAGCAATGGCATCTTTGATACGTAGCATGGCAAACTGCTGGCTAACAGCGACGCGTTTGTCGACAGACAGACGAATGGCAAAGGTTTGCTCAAGTTTAAACTGCTCTGTCCAATTGACCGACTTTGCCAAACCATAAAGCTGCTCTGCCACATCATATTCGGCATTAATATTTCTGCGTTTAATCAGCATCAACACCCGTGATGCCACTCGCGACCACAGACAAATCGTATAGAGATCACGCAACGTACCCGTAACGGTTAGACGACCGGTACTTTTGATGTCGCTTGCAATACCAAAACTCGTCAGCTCAGTCTGTAGTGGTGCCTCAAGCCCATCGGCACAAGTGATAACCAGCTCAAGTGATAACTCTGCTGAGATCGCTGGTGAAGGTGCTTCTGACAACGCTGGTGAAGAGGCGGCGGCAAGGGCTGGCGCGGTTGTTTCGGTCATACGGATACCTGTGGGCTAAATTGATAAATAATGATAAATAAGGCACATCATAAAATAAGATGTTTAACCGCCAATTTTACCATAATTACGCTATGGATGGTTTAAGTGGCTTTGATTAAAAGACGGCGTTTAAAATTTTGGCGTTAAGGTATTATTAAAATCATTATTATCTATAGTGAGTGAAAAGTAATACAGATACACCACGCACTACTGATATCAATTTTTATTACTTGCTATGCCTGCGCAGACAGAGGCTACACACAATTGATAGCAGCAATACTGTCGCGTTTTTAGGATATTTTGGCTATAGCGTCAGATTAAAAAAGGGTTCATTATTGGGTTTTAATGCAGGGCGTGTCCTCATTTTAAAAATATTAATAAAAATGAGATAAACCACAGTCAAACGAGGAAAATAACACCGCTCAGCGATAGAGGTTCTTGTAAAGAACCATAAAAAAACTGCGTAGCCCTTATGTTCAAGGACTACGCAGTTCGACAGTATTCGAGCCTTAGTATTTGAGCCTTTATAGACGCCTGATAATACTATTCAAGACCCAATGTACTTAAGTGTTGTGATTAAGCATTACTTTTTAAATAATCTAACATGGTGTCTGCATCTGATACTTCAAATGGGTCTATTGGGCAGTTGTCACCAAAATTAGGTTCCTTAAACACTTTTTTGATGGCTTTATTATCGACGTACATCGAATAACGCCATGAGCGCATACCAAAGCCTAGATTACTCTTATCAACAAGCATGCCCATTTTACGAGTGAACTCACCATTACCATCAGGAAGCAAGAAAACATTTTCACGGTTTTGCTTTAGGCCCCATTGATACATGACAAAGGCGTCATTGACAGAAATGCAAACGATTTCATCTACGCCTAACGCCTTAAACTCATCGTAAAGCGCTTCATAACGAGGTAGATGGCTGGTCGAACAGGTTGGTGTAAAGGCACCTGGTAGTGAGAACACGACCACTTTTTTATTGGCAAATAGCTCATCTGTGGTTAAGTCTTGCCATTTAAATGGGTTGTCTCCTTCGATAGAGTCATCACGAACACGGGTTTTGAAAGTCACATCAGGTACATGGGTAATCATTATTTACTCCTATTTAGGTTATTGTCTTTTGTTTTTAAAACACTTCATTTATATGATAATAGTTATAGCAATCCATAAGCAAATCTTTAAGCTGATATTTGCTATATAAGGTATCAAACTATATGAGATTTTTCTAGACCTTACAAGCTATGTGAGCTGCTTAGGCCCTATCCTAGAGAGCTATGTTTGAAGTAGTCTCTGTCGTTTAAGGCTTTTGCACTTGCTTCTCTAGATTAGGGACATCCCTAATAAACGTTATTTATTACCCTTGGTTAGCGGTAGTTTTTCTGATACTACCTGCGTTGTAGTCGCAAAAGGTTTGGTCGCGATAGGATAATCCACGTCTTTTGGCATCAGCAGGCGCATATGCGGATAAGGGGTGGATATATTGGCCGCATCAAAGGCACGCTTGATATCTTCTCTTAGACCTTCTTTAATCTTGGGCATACGCGCAACAGCGGCCGGTTTTACCCAAAAACGCACGATAAAGAATACCCCATATTCGCCAATTTCATCGACGGTTGCTGAGGTTTCAGGACGATTAAGCACCACGTCATTGTCGGTAAGTACCTGCAAAATCTCTTTGCGGGCGTTATCAATGTCATCTTCAAACGCAATACGCACACGGACATCAAAGCGGATAAAGTTTTTTGAGGTTAGATTGGTTACCTCAGAGGAGGCAACGTTAGAGTTTGGAATAATGACAGTGATGTTGTCTCGAGTCAAAACGTGAGTGGTACGTAGGGCAATCACCACCACACGACCTTCATTATCATTGATATTAACCCAGTCGCCTACTTGAAAGGACTGCTCAAGCAAGATCGTAATGCCAGCGATAAAGTTGGCAAGCGTCGATTGGGCAGCAAAACCAACTGCTAAACCAGCGATACCGAGACCTGCTACTAAAGACACAATATCAAAGCCAAACTGCGCCATGACGCTGGCAAGCCCCAATACCAACAATAATACCGACAAGATGTTTTTAAGCAGCTGCTCAATAGAGGCATTGAGGCCGTAATGCTGCAATACTTTGTGAATGATTTGTCCAGAAGACGTCCACAACACGTAATAGATGCCCGCCCAAGTACTGGCCTTAGCCGTGGCTTTGATCGTCTCTGGTTCAAAGCTAATCTGACTCATAATGGCAATCAAGCTGGCAACGATCCAAATATAACGCAAAACTGAGCGCACTATTTTTGACCGGCGTTCATTCAGACGGATTCGGGATTTGCTTTTTTTGACAATATAAATAGCCAACCAATAAAAAAACCCTAATACCGCAAGCAGTATCAGGATTTTAATACCCGTGCTGGTCAGCTCTACCGCTTGCGACGTCCAATCGAATGACTCCTCATCGACTGAGCCGCCGAGAGCAAGGTAAAGGCTAGTATGTAAGTCACGAATGATCTCTTGAAAAAACTCGGTAATACTAGCGATTGCCATTGTGTCGTCCATGCAAAGTGTTTTTAGATGACCTCAAGTCGTGACAATCAATACAACACGACATGAGCGAAGATTGGTACTAAGCATAATGTTTAAAAGCGCTACTATTTAGGTTATTAAGAAGTGCTTTCTTGAGTGTCCTGAGACTGAAAAGGTATCTTCATTTTGTGTTGGACATCGCGTAGCGCGGTACGCAAACCTTCTAGGATAGTCGGATGATAAAAAGGCGTGTCCAGTAATTGCTTAATACTTAAGTCATTGGTGATAGCAACCGCCAATATATGACCGATATATTCGGCATCGGGACCGACCATGCTCGCACCTAGGATTCTGTCTGTTTTTTTGCAGCCATAGATATGTAGCAGGCCACAGTTGACGCCCATGACTCTGCTGCGTCCTTGGTTGTCGAAACTCACGCTGCCAACCACGTGTTCTAGCTCTTCATCCTCTTCTATTTCGGGGAGAGACTTACCGACGTTGATGATTTGTGGCGAACAAAATACGATAGAGAAGGGTACAGCTGGTGGGCGAATATAAGCATTTTTTACATTGTCACAGACCATATTGCCCGCACTAAATCCTTCATCACTGGCCACATGCAGCAGTGGAATATGGGCATTGGCATCGCCAACGATAAAGACATTTAAATCACCAATTTGACCGGTCTTTTTACTCAGATTCTTTGGACGATTTTTGTCATCGAGCTCAACCCCTAGGTTTTCAACGCCTAACTGCTCAATATTATTACGGCGACCCGTCGCAACCAGTACATATTCACCTTGCCACTGCTGTGTCTCACCTGCGCTGTCTTCATAATCAATAAAGGCGAGCGCTCCTTGACTACCTTTAGCCGCTTGCGTGCCAATATCGTTGATTTTACTGCCCAAGTGCATCGTCAACTCACGGCTTAAGCAGTCGATGGCTTTATTACTAATGTCTGAGTCTTTCAGTCCGGCTACCTTTTTAACACGGTTAAATAGTGTCACCTCTACACCCAAGCGATTAAATGCTTGCGCAAGCTCTAAACCAATAGCACCGGCGCCAACCACCGCCATAGATTTTGGTAAATCTGGCAGCTCAAAAACGGTATCAGACGTCAGTAAAGTCTCGCCCAGTTTATCGGTCCAATCTTCTGGAATAAAAGGAGAGCTGCCAGTGGCCACGATGATTTTATCTGCTTCAATCACCTCGTCATTGACCTCAATGAGACCTTGCTCATTGATATGAGCGCGACCTGCTATTTTTTTGTGGTCAGGCCAGCTATCGACTTGCTTTTCAATATAGCTTTCAAAATGACTGCGCTCAGTACGGACGCGTTCCATGACTTGTTTGCCATCTATTTGAGCGCTGCTATGAATCCCAAATTCCGCAGAGTGATTGGCATCATGAGCGCGGTCGGCTGCGGCAATGAGCAGTTTGCTGGGCATACAACCGACCGCAATACAGGTGGTCGTCCAAAAACCATCATTAATAATGACGATATCATCTTTGGTTTTACTGGCTTGGCGAAAGGCATTCTGTCCTGCTGTCCCTGCGCCAATGACGGCAACCGATACCTTGCGCGTGACTTGATGGTATGTACTAGCGGCAGTGCTGTCTGACTGGTTATTCATATTATTCTCAAATGGTTATATTTTATAGGATGTGAGTGACTGATACCGATAAGGCGTTGGCTTTTAATCGTTTGCGCTTAACGACTCAATAAGCGCTATTTTATGATCAATAATTAGTGCCAATAACCATAATAAAAGTTATGGCGCTAACGTCGTCAGTAAGCGCTCGGTATAGTCCTTGGCACGTATATTGCGTTGCGCATGAGTAAGATTGCCGTCTTTATCAAATACGAAGGCTGAGCGTACCAGACCTAAGGTAATCTTACCGTACATGTTTTTTTCTTTAATGACGTCAAAGTACTGGCATAGTTTTTCGTCGTTATCACTGATCAGTGGAATCTGTAAATCATATTTTGCGATAAATTTTTCATGAGATTCCACACTATCGCGCGATACCCCAACGATATCATAGCCTAAGCCATCGAACTCACTAAGGTGCGCTGTGAACTCTGTCGCTTGCGTGGTGCAACCTGGGGTATTGTCTTTTGGATAAAAATAAAGAATCAGTCCTTTGTTAGTATGCGCAACCAAGTCTTTTAAGCTAATATCGTCATGAATAAAATGACCATCTAACTCACGTACCATCGTCACTGGAAAGTCGGGCAGGGCAATAGTCTCTGTGGTTGGCTTAGCCATGGTAAAATCCTTAGTTGTTTTATGGTTTTTTTAGATTATGGTGGTCTTATTATAGGCAGATTAGCAGAAATAAATACTCAGTTTTACACTTCACTTATTCATTCGCAACAAAAAAGACTGGTCATTGCCAGTCTTTTTTGTATTAACCCATTTATTGCTTATGCAGGTTTTTGTGGTTGCTTTAAGTCTAGGCCAACAGTGCATTGCTGCAAGTCTTTTTGCATTTTCTTTACATAGGGTAGGCCTGACGGGTCTTTTTTGTCTTGGGCATAGCTCTCAATTTCCCACATTTGACCGATTGTCATGTTGCTACGGACATCAATAGTGCAATTGCATAGCTTGGTCGCGTTGCTCTTGTCAGCGACTTTATACTTGACGGCACCGCTCACGCAAGTATTGATATTGTTTTGCTTAATATCGATAGCATTGGCTTGTGGCATGGCAAACAGCGCAGCGAGGGCTAGGGGTAATACGGGCAATAACTTCATAAATATCCTCTCAAAGGTGGCAGCAATTTTGTAGATTTTTACGCAGAGCAAAATAAAATGACGGTAGATAAAAAATGGAGATAAATAGCACTTTTTCTCTACCATTTGTCTATTTAATGACAAATATAATCGTTCATACCATAGCAAGTATCACAATTAAAATACAACGGCGGCGTGCTGTGTTAATGCAAGCGAATGTTTCGCTAATGTTTAGTCATGGCGTCCGCTGCTATAGTCGAGGCAATTTTGAGTCAGTACAAAGCAACTGAGCACAGATATGACAATAGTAAATCATGCGAGGTTATCACCGTACCAATTTACAAATGCTTTGGTTATATATAGTCGATACTAAATAGAGTAGAGACACAACATGAAGGTGCGTGACTGTTACAAATTTTTCTTGCTTGCTGTGCCTACGCAGACAGAGGCGGCAAAAAATTTATATCGGTCACGCTGTATCTTTTTTATATTGACCTGCTATAACCCATATAACCAATCCAAGCGCTAAGATTGATAATGGGTGGGATCAGCGACACCTGCTTGGGCAAACCCTTGACGACGTAAGGTGCAGCTGTCGCAAACGCCGCAGGCAAGACCGTTGGCATCGGCTTGGTAGCAAGAAATCGTCTGGCCATAATCGACACCCAATGACAGCCCAAGCTCAATGGTCTTCGCTTTGGATAACTGCTGCAATGGCGTCTGAATGGTTAGATGATGACCAGTCACACCCGCTTTAGTCGCTAGATTCGCCATGTGCTCGAAAGCGGCGATGTATTCAGGGCGACAATCTGGATAGCCAGAATAGTCGACTGAGCTGACGCCAATGACAATATGGTTGGCATCGATGACTTCAGCGACGGCTAGGGCATAAGATAAGAATATGGTATTGCGTGCAGGCACATAAGTGTTTGGAATGGCATCGTTATCAATCTCATCGCGTTTCTTATTAGGGAACTTCTCTGCATCTCCGTCAGGAACGATCATGCTGTGATCGGTCAATGATGAGCCGCCCAACTGAGCGATATCAATATCGATAATACGATGATTGACCGCGGCTGTTTCTGCGATACTTTTTGCGGCGACAAGCTCACTATTGTGACGCTGACCATAGTTGAAGCTGACCGCAGTAACCGACGCATAACGCGCCTTGGCCCAATATAAGCAAGTCACTGAATCGAGACCACCAGACAGTAGCACAACAGCATTTTGGCTTTTATGCAGTGTTGTTAAGCGCTCATCGGCTGTTTGATTTTGGGCGTTGGCTGGTGTGGTAGCGTTAGTCATAGTGTTGTCTATTATTGATTGGCGAAAAACGGCTATTTTAGCAAAAATACGGCTATTACAGAACCATAAAGGCGATAAGATTTTGTCCCTCGCATCGATTTTCACTACATTCTATGATTGTTTGCCCACAACGATAGCATTTATGCTAATAATTTAGCCTCATCTTTTCAATACCTTAGTGATTTTTGTTATAATCGCTGCGGCTTTTAGCGTCTCACTCGTGTGTCACTATTAATATTGAGACGCCTTCTGTTTTATAGCTTGCTTTATAGTCACATCATTATAGTCACATCATCCTTGCAAAGATATTGAGTAATTTATGACCGCAGCGACCTTGTTTACACCAACATTCCCTCCTCAATTTAACGAGGTGTCTACCAATGCTGACTTCGATAATCATTCTTTAGAGACTGATAGACATAGTATGGAATACGATGAGGTGAACGACGAGCTCAATGATGCTATGGACGTGGCAGCTGATAGTGAGCATGCTGGTGTTGACTATGGCAGTGCTGAGCAATTGGCTGACGAACAAGCACTGACAGAAACAGCGATATTTCGCAAACTACAAAAAAAGCTGCGCCGCCAAGTATCTTGGGCGATTCGTGACTTCAATATGATTGAAGATGGCGATGTGGTGATGGTTTGCGTGTCAGGTGGTAAGGACAGTTATACATTGCTTGATATTTTATTGCTGCTAAAACGTATTGCGCCGATCAACTTTGATATCGTCGCGGTCAACCTTGATCAAAAGCAGCCCGGTTATCCTGAGGATATTTTGCCAGCGTATCTGAACGAGCAGGGCATTGCTCATTATATTTTAGAAAAAGATACTTATAGTATCGTCAAAAGCGTGGTGCCAGAAGGCAAGACTTATTGCTCAGCATGTTCGCGTTTGCGTCGTGGCTCGTTATACGGTTTTGCCAAGCAGATTGGCGCGACCAAAATTGCCCTTGGTCATCACCGTGACGACATGCTCGCGACTTTCTTTTTGAACTTATTTCATGGCGGCGCGCTAAAATCGATGCCGCCAAAATTGCTCAGCGACGACAAGCAAAACATGCTCATTCGCCCTTTGGCATACGTTGAAGAAAAAGACATCATTGAATACGCACGCCTCAAAGCGTTTCCGATTATCCCGTGCAACTTATGTGGTAGCCAGACCAATCTACAGCGCGCTATTATTAATGACATGCTACGCGAATGGGATAATGCTCATCCGCAGCGTTTGGCCTCTATCTTTAAGGCCATGCAAAACGTTGCTCCTTCACAATTAGCAGACCGTGAGTTATTCGATTTTGAACACTTAAGTCTCGACCGTGACGACAATGAGCGCTTATTTGAAGGGGATAATATTCAAGCAGGGCAGACAGATAGCTTGGCTGACATCGGCCTACCAGTCGCGCCAAAAACGCAAACTTTTAATCCAAAGTTTGCTAGTAAGCAACAGACAGACAAAGCGATAGAAAGCAGTCGACCAACACAGAAGATTCCAACGATCAACCCTGTTATCTAGTGGTCTGTTTTATTGAAGGGAATTTGGAAAGATTGCTGACTATGGTCAAAATATCCTAAAAGCGCGAAGATATTGCTGATATCAGTGTTTCGTAGCCTCTATCTGCGCAGGCACAGCAAGTCAGAAAAATGGATATCAGCAGTGCGTTATGGTTCGATATTACTTTTCATTGACTATAGCTAAATGATAACAATAAAAAAACCAGCTCATTATTGATTAATGGCTGGTTTTTTTATGTCTTAATAAGGTGATTATTCGCTGAATATACGAAATCTAATTTATATAAATTAACTTTCTGCAAAGACCGGTAGCGGGTCAAAACTAACCTCTGAACGTGGTAATTTCGCCACATCTTGCATACGCCAATCGTCTTTGCCTTCATTACTCACTTGCAAATAATACTTGGCTTTTACCGGATCAATATCTGCTTTGGCAGTGTATTTATTGCCTTCTTGATGCTGTAGCACCACATCACGATCTTTTTTAATGTCGGTGGCATGCGAAATCGATAAATCCAAGGTAGCTGGATAAGTAATTGGTGTGCCATTAAGCAACTTACCTGACTGCAGGCTCTGTTCAGGATAATTTAAATAAAACACAATATTGCCATTATCGGCAAATTGCATTTTGCCATGCAGGTCCAAATCATAAGTTAGCTTATCACGTGACACGTCATGATAGAGCGTCTTGCCATCCATATACCAGTCGTCACGAACCACACTGTCACGAATCTGGTAGGAGTAATAAACAAACCAGAGGCAAGCAATCACCACAAAGGCTGGCATGCCAATCACAAAGATAACCACCATATAGTTTTTATACCATGGCTGGCTATCTTGATGCTTAAAGTTCGGTGCTGGAGTAGACATAAAATACCTATTAATCAAATAGCTGTTCATAGACATCTGGTTATCAGATAGCTATACAGTGGTATCGACAGATAAATTGACGGCTAATGCCTGTCAGTTTAATGATAATGTACAACCCGCTTGCCGATGACGAACGGGTAAAATATATAAGTCTAGACGTAACAGACTCAAGTGTTTACTGACCTTGGGTAGTAAAGACGTTTTGTTTGCTGACCATATACTTGCCATCATTACTATTCACATTTAGGGTAACCGGTGTTTGACCAGATTCAACGACATCAGGATCACCATAAATACTGACAGGCATGTCAAAGCTTTCACCCGCTTCTAATGGTACATCGTTAAAACGCAATTCTAAACTCAGGCCTTCTTGCGGGGCAAGGGTTATCTTATAGGTATGCGGTTCTTGGGTTTTATTGGTCAGCTTGACGATATAGCTGTTTTCAATCATACCTTGAGTGTTGATCGACGATAACTGGTTGCGGTCACGGCGAATGTCAATCTCTAGAGGTACGCGATCGGTCAAGGCATAAACAACACCACCACAAAGTACAGTCAGTAAGGTTAAATAGGCAAAAAAGCGTGGGCGTAGCACTCGACTTTTCTCTTTCTCTGCCAGTTGCCGTTCTGTGGTATAGCGAATCAAACCACGAGGATAACCGACCTTATCCATGACTTCATTACAGGCATCGACGCACGCAGCACACTGAATACAAGCCACTTGTAAGCCATCACGAATATCAATACCAGTCGGGCAGACCTGTACACACATTTGACATTCGATACAATCCCCTAAATGCTCAGGATTGGTCCCTTTTTTTCGTGCACCGCGAGGCTCACCGCGCTCATAATCATAGGAGACAATGAGTGTATCTTTATCAAACATGACGCTTTGAAAGCGACCATAAGGGCAGATCTGAACACACATCTGCTCACGCATGTAGCCGGCATTTACATAGGTAGAAAAGGCAAAGATAAAGACCGATACCCAAATCCACGTGGGCCAATCAGGGAAGGGAATGGCGCCTATCATCTGCCAGCTATGATATAAGCTGTCGGTGCCAGAGACGTAGCTGACGAAAGTAGTCGCCGTAATCATTGAAAAAACAAACCAAATAGAATATACCAAACCACGTTTAAAAGCTTTTTTTGCACTCATTGGTTCTTTATCGAACTTCATGCGCTTATTACGGTCACCAATCACCCATTTTTCAACATACTGATATAGATGTGTCCAGATCGTTTGGGGACACGCATAGCCACACCATACCCGACCGGCGTACACCGTTACCATAAACAAGGTAAAAGCGGCGATCAGCGCGAACGCAGCAATGAAATAAAAATCCTGAGTCAAAAAGGTCATACCAAAAATATAGTAATGCTGCGAGGGCACATCAAACCATATTGCCTGCCTATCATTATAACGCAGCCATGGCAGTAACAAAAACAGCGCCAAAAAGGCATACATACTAACGACGCGGATATTTTGATAAAAACCCGTGATAAATCGAGGATGAATACGATGCTTGGTGGCATCAAGATCAATCTGCTGTACAGGGATTTTATTGGGTTGTGGTGCTGACATAAACGTGCCTCTTTAAAAAAAGAATCAGTCTGCTGGCATGATGAACAAACACCTATAATAAAAAGATGTTGGAATGTGCGATGTTATCAATGTCAGTAAGTAGCTGAGTAGGATAATCACTGTAAAAAACAGCGAACCCTGCTACCAAATGAGCGATTGTAAATAGCCAATTACGATTGAACCACTCATACTAAAAATAGCGACAGATAAGTGGTGTTTAAGTTTTGCTATTTTAACATTCTCCCTACTATAAATGGGGTGATAATGTTAAAAAACAATCATTATATAAGAATAATAAATGTCATGTAGTGATATAAAATAAACTGGTCGGCATAGAGGTGCAAGTGCAATTAATTGGCCAAATAAAGCGAATATCATGACAAGGATAATGAGGTCATTAACTCAACACCTTTAGCACAACAGCCAAACAAAAGGGAGAACTGCAATAACAGTCCTCCCTTTTTTCTATCTTATCCATTTATCGTATCAAGAATGACTAAAGCAATCTTAGTTAACAGTAGCTGCTGCTGGTGCTGCGTTTGGCGCAGTAGCAGTAACAGGTAGCGCTTGAGCGGCTTTAGCGGGCTTGTCTGATAAAGAGTAAATATAAGCAGCAAGTAGCATGATACGCTCATTACCTAGCTTGGTTTCCCACTGCGGCATAACACCAGCACGACCATAACGTAGTGTATTTCGTACCGTTTCGCGATCGCCGCCATACAGCCAGATATTATCAGTCAAGTTAGGTGCACCTGCTGAGATCATTCCTTTACCATCTTTATCATGGCACAAGGCACAATTTTGCTGAAAGATTGCACTGCCTTGAGCGACCAAAGTTTGATCGAGCTTGCCGTTATCTTTGCTACCGTTGTTAGCAGATAGTGATAGTACATACTCTGATGCTGCACGCACGCCATCTTCACCGATCTGATCGCGCCATGCTGGCATACCACCAACGCGGCCATTGTGTAGCGTCGTCAAGATGTTTTGTGCTTCACCACCGTACAGCCAGTCGTTATCAGTCAAGTTCGGATAACCCGTTGCACCTTTCGCATTAGAACCATGGCATACCGAGCAGTTCTGTAAGAACAAACGGCTACCAACTTTCAACGCATTTGGGTTTTCAGAGAGCTTTTCAACATAAGGCGCAAGCTCTGCAATTTTTCCATCGATCTGCGTTTGCAAATCTGCAGGTGGTGTTTCACTACGGCGCATTGTTGCTTGCAAATCATTGAGTGTACCTAGCGTTTGAGCAGCTCCGGCAGCGTTTGCTTTAACCAAAATACTTTTTTCAAAGTTATCCGTAAATACTTTGTTGTTCTGTTCAAGTTCACTGTTTAGCTCATTGTGCGAGGTCCAAGGTACCGTTTCGCCATCGACTTTTACTGTGGCAATACCGTCCCAATGCTTAGGAAACATGGCTGGGAAAAACACCCAGTAAGCGATGCCCCAGACGATTGAGCCAAAAAATATCACTAACCACCACTTGGGCAGGGGTTTGTCGTATTCTCGGATGCCATCATATTCATGACCTGTTGTACCGTCTTCTTCTACTTCTGGCTTGTACTTTAGAACCATCAAAAGGACGCCAAGAATAAATAGCCAACAAGCAAAACTAAATACAGTGATCCAAGAACTCCAAAAAAATGTCATCGTTTATCCTTATTGCGCTGCTCTTCAGACAGAGACTTTATATCCTCGTCATCAAGCGCAAGTTGTGCATCTTCTTCGAAGCGTTTTTTGTTTTTTGGCGAATACGCCCACCATGCAACGCCTACAAAGGCAACAAAGGCAGAAACGGTCGCAATTGTTTGTAATTCACCAATACCCATTAGCGCTGTCCTTCCATTGCAGTACCCAACTGTTGGAGATAGGCGACCAAAGCATCAAGCTCAGTGGCACCAAGCACCGCATCAGGAGCACCTTCGATATCTTCTTCAGTGTAAGGTACACCAAAGCGATCACGGAATAGACGCATCTTAGTTTGAACGTTTGTACCATTCACTTCATTGGTCGCAAGCCACGGGAAACCAGGCATCACAGACTCAGGAACTAATGAACGTGGCGCAATAAGATGCTGCTTTTGCCAGTCTTCTGAATAGCGTCCACCAACACGTGCTAGATCTGGTCCAGTACGTTTTGAGCCCCATAAGAATGGGTGATCCCACGTAGATTCAGCAGCGCGTGAATAAGGTCCATAACGTTCAACCTCAGCACGTAGTGGGCGAACCATCTGCGTGTGACAAACGTGACAACCTTCACGAATATAAATATCACGACCTTCGAATTCAAGCGCAGTCCATGGCTCCATAGCAGGTAGCGGCGCGTTCACACCACCGTCTTCTGGACCCTTGTTATCATAAATCAGCGGTACGATTTCAACGAGTGTTGCAAAACTAATCGCAATAACGATACCGATGACCAACAGGCCTGTATTTTTTTCAATAATTTCATGCGGTGTACCAGCCATGATCGCTCCTTATACTTTAGCTGTCGAGGTATCGACACTAGGTTCGTGATCCGTAGGATCAGCGACATCTACAGGCTTACCCTCTGGCATTTTGAGCGTTTGATAAACGTTATATGCCATCACAAACATACCTGACACATACAAGAATCCACCAAAAGCACGCCCGATATATGGGAAATGCGAGAACTCAACTGTATCAACGAAGCTGTATACCAAAGTACCATCTGGATTAGTAGCCAACCACATCATGCCTTGACCAATACCTGAGATCCACATTGATACGATGTAAAAGATAGTACCTGCAGTCGCTAGCCAGAAATGGGTGGTGATTAAGCTGATAGAGTACATTTTTGGTTTGTTATAAATACGTGGTAATAGTACATATAGCGAACCAATGGTAATCATACCTACCCAACCAAGCGCGCCTGAGTGTACGTGACCGACTGTCCAATCCGTATTATGCGATAGCGCATTAACGGTTTTAATAGACATCATTGGGCCTTCGAACGTCGACATTGCGTAGAATGACAATGCTACGATCATAAAGCGAATGATTGGATCGGTACGTAACTTATCCCAACTACCAGATAGCGTCAATACACCGTTAATCATACCACCCCAAGAGGGTGCAAATAAGATGATTGAGAATACCATTGCTAATGACTGCGTCCAATCAGGAAGCGCTGAATAATGCAAATGGTGACCACCAGCCCACATATAAGATGCAATCAATGCCCAAAAGTGAACGATAGACAAACGATACGAATAAATAGGACGACCAATCTGTACTGGAACGAAGTAATACATCATTCCAAGGAAGGCTGCCGTCAAGTAAAAACCTACCGCGTTATGTCCGTACCACCATTGCACCATCGCATCAGTTGCACCGCCAAATAGCGAATAAGATTTGAACGCGCTAACCGGAATCGCCATGCTGTTTACGATATGTAGTAATGCAATCGTAATAATAAAAGCGGCAAAGAACCAGTTGGCCACATAAATATGTGAGGTTTTGCGTTTGATGAGTGTCCCGAAGAAAACAATGGCATAAGATATCCATACCAGAGCAATCAAAATATCGATTGGCCACTCAAGCTCAGCGTATTCCTTAGTCGAGGTCAAGCCTAGAGGAAGGGTGATAACGGCAGAGACGATAACCGCTTGCCAACCCCAAAAGGTAAACCAAGCCAAATAAGGGGCAAATAGCCTTGTCTTACAGGTGCGCTGAACAATATAGTAAGACGTTGCGAACAGGGCAGAGCCACCGAAAGCAAAAATCACTGCATTGGTATGTAGCGGTCTTAAACGACTAAATGTCAGCCATGGGATGTCAAAGTTAAGCGCTGGCCATGCCAACTGTGAAGCAATGAACACGCCAAGGCTCATGCCGACGATGCCCCATACCACGGCCATTATCGTAAAAAATCTTACGATGGTAATTTCATACTCACGGTCAACTGGGGCGACTGCTGTGTTTTGTAAACTCATTGGATGATTCCTTTACAGCCCGAATTATCAACAGAATTAACTAACTCTCCGCATTATCTGCAGCAACCATACTGGTGCAGGCAGATAGTCATCGCGGTACATGCTGTCTCTTGACTCAATTATTATCTTAAGGTTATTAACTATCAAGCTAAGCTTCCACTCAGTATCAGTTGATGCAAAGAGGAAGAGGGTAGCGCTAGGAACATGCAGCGCTTACAGCCAGTTGATAGTAGGATTGTTAATAACTCGTTAAGGTAAATAAGGAGTGACACCGTATAGAAGCATCAAACATCTAGTGATATTAAGGATTTATCTTAATTATTACTGAAAACAACAGCAATAACGAAGATAGACACTGATATCCATCTGGTCGTAAAACAGCATGGACCATTGATGTATGCTAGCGGTGGCTGACAAAAAAACAGGTTAACGTAATGTTTAGTTAAAACTCCCGACTCTGTTTAAGGGTATTGTAACGCAATCCTAATTAAATATCATCAGAACTATGCGGCAAAATACAAACTCTTTGGTAAAAATCTGCGTAGGCAACTTATTATTGCTACGCTATCAGCCTATTTTATACCCAATTTTAAGACTATTCTAGAGGGCAGAATCCTATGAATCATAGGGTATAAGTACAAAATATAGAGAAGTTTTTGTAACAATGGCAACATTAGCCTTATAAATAGGTTTTACTTATCGGTAAATCGCCCCTTATAATGAGATTGAAAAGTATCGACAGTAGTTTCCTACGCATTGTTATAATAACGATGACACAATAACGATTTTAATCATTTGAATACGATTGGGCGGCAGTAAGCAGTAATTGATACGGTTAGCCTAGCACCCTATTCATTAAGGACAATAATATGGCAGTTTTTTTGACAGATGCATGGTTTGATGACGTTGAGAAGTTAGGTAGCGAAGCTGGTGAGCTAAATTTGCCACCCGCGCTGGCTAATATGGTTATCAACCTAAAAGTGTCTGACACCGATGGAGATATCGAAGCCAACTTTGCTGATGGCCTATTGCATCGCGGCTTAAATGATAATGCGACCACCACATTATTGCTTGACCGTAGTATCTTGCAATCAATCATTACCGACTTTGATACCAACGAAATCATGGGCGCATTTATGAGTGGTAAAATTCGCGTTGAAGGCGATATGTCACAATTGATGGCGGTACAAACGGCACGTCCAAGTGCTGAGCAAAAAGAATTGTACAAACGTGTCAAATCTATGACGACGATGGCTTAACGGCTTAAGTCTATATCTTTCACTTTTTCAATTGATTTTTTTTATCGATATTGTCTAAGCAAAGCACAAAAAAGCTCCTAATTTTATATTAGGAGCTTTTTTACGAATGATAATATGAGTAAGAAGAAGTAATTGTCGCAATGAATGCCTAGCGATGCTGCTTACTTAGACTATTTAAATTAATTAAACGACTTAAGTTTCTTGAATGTTTAGCTGGCTTTTGATGCCGCCGTCGCATCTTGTGACTTTTGGTTTTCTTTATACATCGCTGCCTGTAGCCAGACATTCGCTTGTACATAGTCATGTACGTTAATAGAAGCAGTCTCTGTCGTATTGAGCGCACCAATACGCACCACGAATGGATCGGCGTCTTGTTCACGTAGTATTACCACATCAAACAAGATAATGGGCTTGCCATTAAAGAGGGTTTCTTGCTTGCCAAGTACTTGACCTTGGCACCATGCCTCGTCTTCTTGTCCCAGAGTATCACCGAACAAATAAGCACACATATGACCTAGGTTAATCTCGACTGGCGCCATTTGTTCTTTGGTCTCAGGCTTCCACTCTTTGATTTGCTCTTGTAGATCATCCGGTATTTGACCATCATTGGCGGCGACGATATCGTTAAAGGCACGATGGTAGCGAATGGCTTCTTGATCTTCTACCATAATAACTTCGTGCTGCTCGCTTAGCTTGATTTCATGTGCCCAAGCACTAAAATTCACGAAGTAAGACGTATCGCGTTGATACAAATGACGGTTGGCGGTATAAAGCTGGTCAAAGGCATAAATAATACTGCCGTCAGCCGTGCGCAAACGCAGTACTGCGTCGTGTGAGTTGTCGTTGGCAATGATACGCTCGATTTTGCAATGTAGCCCATAAGGACTGTCGACACATGGATAGGCGTTGATAAAGCATTCGGGCTTACCGTCTTTCATCGCCAGCACTTGGTTGATGTGGCAAGGTTGGTCTTCAGATAGCAACAAGCAACTGTCTTTGGCGCTGACGTTGGGGTTGAGACCTTTCGGCATGGCCGCCTTTTCGATCATCTTTTGCAGCCACTCTGGCACATCATGACTCATATCATCGGTTAAAATACGCCAATGATCGGCATGACCGGCAGCTTGCTCGTCAGATAAGGTGATTTTGGTAGGAGATTGGATGTTTTTATATTGATAATTAATGGTCATGAAAATACTCAAACTTAAGTCAGCGATGAGGTTTGGACCTAACGCTGACATTGCTCATCTAGCATCCAATATTTATAATCATTGGTCTAAGATAGCTAGCAATGTCGGCAGTATAGGGTCAGCAAACAACAAGGAGGGGTTATTGACAATTGTCCTTAGCATACAATATATAGGTATAGACGCAAGTAATAGCAAGCCCCTCATAAAAAATAATAACAAAACCCGGTTTTTTGGCAAAAAATACGCGCAGTTTTTGCTAATGACTGGCACATATCCGCCAAATTGTGTCAAACTAGCTCCCTTTTGATGGCCAAATTTGGCCTGTTTTAAACCCTATTTTTGTGTTCAATTTATATGTTGGTATGGCAGGCGCACTCTATAGGGCGTTTGTCGCTGCTCGTTTTGGCGCATATAAAAGTCGCACGTAGATAAGATAAAGAGTTTGAATATGTTTCGTCCTTTAGCGTTATTTATCGGCTTACGATACACCCGAGCAGAGCGTAGTAATGGCTTTATCTCCTTTATATCGCTGATCTCGATGATAGGTTTGACCCTTGGGGTTGCCGTATTGATTACGGTTTTGTCGGTGATGAATGGTTTTGACCGTGAGTTAAAGACCCGTATTTTGGGCATGGTGCCGCAAGCAACCGTTATCTCAACCGAGGTGATTGGTGATTGGGAGCAATTGGCTGATCGTATTAAAGAAGATCCAGAAGTCGCTGCCGTCGCGCCCTTTATTCAGCTGCAAGGCATGCTGACCTCGAATGGTCAAGTGGCAGGTATCATGGTCACAGGTGTCGATCCTCAGTACGAAAAAAATGTCTCGATCATTAACGATCACATGACTGAAGGCAGTATCGATACTCTACAAGCGGGTGATTTCAGTATTGTGCTGGGTGAAGAGATGGTGCAATCGTTGGGCTTGAGCATCGGTGATAAGGTGACTTTGGTGTTGCCAGAAGCATCGCCATCACCGGCTGGTGTGATACCGCGCTTTAAGCGTTTTACCTTGACGGGTATTTTCAGTATCAGCCCAGAAGTGGACAGCCTCATGGCCTTTATCCCGATGAGTGATGCCGGTAAGTTGCTCCGCCTCCCCGATGGCGCTCAAGGTATCCGTATGAAGCTAAACGATATCTTTACCGCGCCCATTGCTGCCCAAAAAGCGGCTGCGATTGCTCCTGATCGCCTCTATCCAAATGACTGGACGCAAACGCACGGCAATCTATTTGGGGCGATCCAAATGGAAAAAGCCATGGTCGGGTTGCTACTGTTCTTAATTATCCTAGTGGCAGCATTTAATATTGTCTCAAGTCTGGTCATGCTGGTCACCGATAAAAAAGCTGATATTGCGATTCTAAAGACTTTTGGGGCATCTCCTCGTCTGATTACACAGGTCTTTATGGTACAAGGCGTGGTCATCGGCTTTATTGGTACGATTGCAGGTACGATTTTGGGTGTGATATTTGCGTTGACAGTGAGCGATATCTTAGGCTTCATTAATCAAGCCTTCGGTCTCAATCTCTTCGATGCTTACTTCGTTAATTATCTACCATCACAGCTGCGCTTAACGGATGTGATATTGATCACTGGTGCGTCATTTGTATTGAGCTTTTTGGCCACTATTTATCCAGCGCGCCGAGCGGCTAAAATTCAACCTGCGCAAACGTTGCGTTATGAGTAATTGATACTCAAGCGAGGCGTAGTTATCATTAAAATGAGAAGCCATTAAAGTGAGAATAGCCTCGTTTTAAGCAACTATGCTGCAGGTGATAAGTGTTAGCCAGATTAAAAAATCATGAATATCGGTATCAATAAAATAAAGGAAGTGCTATGTCTGCCATTTTAAAGGCGACCAATATCAATAAGATATATGATGAAGGCGCGGTTAGTACCCAAGTATTGACAGGCTTGGATTTGACCGTCAATGCTGGCGAGCGCATCGCTATCGTTGGCACCAGTGGCTCAGGAAAAAGCACCTTGCTACACTTGCTGGGCGGATTGGATACGCCAACCAGTGGTGAAGTCTGGCTGCATGGTCAGTTGTTAAACAGCATGAATGAGACTGAACGCGGGGCGATGCGTAACAAGCACCTAGGGTTTATTTATCAATTTCATCATCTGTTAGCAGAGTTTACAGCGATTGAAAACGTCGCGATGCCACTGCTGCTGCGCCCTAAAGTATCGACGACTGAGGCAAGAGACCAAGCGATTGCCATCCTAGAAAGCGTTGGTCTGGAGCATCGTTTGGCGCACAGGCCAGGCGAGCTGTCAGGCGGTGAGCGTCAACGCGTGGCCATTGCCCGTGCCCTCGTCACCAAACCCTCGCTCATATTGGCAGATGAGCCAACAGGCAACTTGGATTATGACAATGCACAAAGTGTTTTTGGCTTGTTATCAGAGCTGCAAAGTACCATGCAAACAGCACTATTGATGGTGACCCATGACCGTAACTTGGCGGCGCTGGCAGATCGCCAAATGTTGCTACGTAATGGTCATTGGGAACAGTATTAATGCGTCGAAACTGTTTAACCGTACCATTTGCCTAGAGCGTGTCCTCAATTCAAACGCTTGTATCTAAATGGACTAAAAATGGCTAAATTTTGCCAAACATTGTCAAATAGCTGATTAATATCTCGATATTATTTGCGCTATTTTCCTCGTTTGACGGCAATTTATCTTATTTTTATGACCATTTTTAAAATGAGGACACGCCCTAATGTAGTCGATTTATATAACATTGACGACAGTAGTCCTGTCTCACGTTACAAGGATAAATACAATGAACGAAGATGAAGATCCAATCGCTGCTTTCGGCAGTGCGGAAGAGGGCAATGAACCATTAAAACCCTATATGGATCCAACCCTATTTGACACCATTGATAGGCAGGCGCAGATTGAACTGCTTACCCCAGTTTTTGATGCTATTACGCTTGCGGGCGTTGATTATGATCTAAAAGCACAAGACAGCGCCACTGGCAAACGCTATACGCTGCTCAAAGATGAACAAGTGATCGATATATTTGAGATGGATAGCAGATTTACAGACAATGTCATTGCGGCAATAGAGAAAGAGAAAGAAGACGATTGATCAAAATGCCTAAGCGCTGTATTGAAAGCATCAATCAGCGTTTAGGTGTCTTGTCGATAGGTTTGTGTTGGCGTTTTTGCCAGCTGGTGACGGTTTTATAACGCCAAATTGCCTTAAATGCCAAGCCACAAACGATGCTAGTAATGACGGCAAGGATAGTGATACCCACACAGAATGCGGTTAACGATACAGTGCCTTGATATGTGATAAAGGGGTTGGCACCATCAGATAGTGCCCACAAGCTAAAGTCAGCAATCATTCTGCCAATAAGCCGTAAACTGATCATCGGCACGTCAAGAATTTTGGCACCGATGTAGTAACCAGCGTAAAAGATAGGTAGGCTAGTGACAGGGTTGGTAATCCAAGTTAAACCAAGCGCCATAGGGACATTGGCACGAAAAATTAGCGAGCCAATTAATGCTAATAACATCTGTCCGGGTAGCGGAAAAAATGCACTGAGCACGCCGATATAGACCGCTTTATTTAAGCTGTGCCGGTTAAAATGCCATAAGCGCGGATCAGCCAAATGCGGTGCAAATAATTTTAAAATGCGGCTTTCTAGAATTTTCTCTGGTGTGGGCAGCAAGTTTTTAAGACGTTTTTGGGACACAGCATCGCCTTTAATCGTTATCAACCGCTGGTTCAATCACATTGATGGGCTGATATAAAGAGATATTAGGAATAAAATACGGGTAGGAATAGTATCAGAAAAACAAAGTAATGGTATTGAATAATCAGTATTGCAATATGTCCCGTGAGTATAGGGTAATAAAAAAATAAATGCTATTGCTGGACGAGGGCGTGGCCTCGATCTGAATGGTAGCGACTAAAGGGTTAAAAAATGGCCAAATCTTGCCAAATGGCGTTAAATAGCTGGACAATATCCTGATATTATCCGCGCTACTTTTCTTATTTTGTTACCATTTATCTCATTTTTATCACTATTTTCAACATGAGTACACGCTCTAACGACAGTCTTTATTGCTAGCGTGAAGCTATAGATTCCCGCCCGTTTTTGACTGGCAACACTCAAGCAAAATTGGTCGTATTTTAACGTTCAGCTCATCAAGCAAGGAGCGCTGGTGTACTGGTTACTTGGCAGTTTAGTGATTATCGCTATGATGGGGGTGTTGGCAGTCGCAGATAGTATGGCGATACCATTTAACTCGTTAATAGCTATGAGCGGCGCCACTACGTTGTTAGCGCTACTATTAGTCATCGTCGCTATTATTTTGATAGCTATTAACCAGCGTCAAGCTCTGTCTATAAGCTCAGTGGACGTCCATAAGCTTTCTTCTCAAGGCGACTTCTCTCAGCCTTCTGTTCCTCAAAATACCTCTCCATACGGTTCTTCTCCCTCTAAACTCCCCATTCGAATGATCAACTATTTGCTGATAATGATACTGGCAATAGGGTTAGTGATTGGTAGTGCATTACAAGCTTTGATGGGTTACCAGCGGGCAGAAGCAACAAAAATTATTGAGCCTATACGTGTGCAAGCGTTGGTTACTATCGAGGGTATTAGCGATAGCGTTTATGATGACGTCACCAATAGCGGCTATCGACAAATCGCTACCATTAGTCATATGTCGCCATTGATCTCTGAGCTAACGGCTCAGGAATTAGATAGCATTGCGGCCGATTATGTTGCAAATATTGATAATAGCCTAAGCAATAATAGTTTAACTGGCGCTGATTTGAACGAAAAAGCTGAAAACATTGCTAACGACATCAAATACCGCGTGCTACTCAATGCTTATCCAAAAAGCGGCTCTAAAAGCTCGCAGATGATTGACGTAAACCAGCTGCAGCCGGGTGATCAGTTATTTATGACGCTAACACTCGCAGCGCTTGCTACCTCTGAGCAAGCGATTAATAACCCTTCTGGTTTTGACAGTTATCGCTGGTTACGAGGTCGTCATATCGATGGGGTAGCCAATATAGTGGCGACTAGCACCTTGCCTTTTGCGCTCGATGAGTCGTCTGCATTGGACGCTAATTCTCATTCCTATCTTAAGCGTTTTCGTACTCGGATTGACCAAGGGCGTTGGCAATTGCGGCAGCATTTTTATCAAGATTGGGCGGGACAGACTACCGCTGCGCAGCAAGCAAAAGCGGTCACTTTAAGTTTGCTCACAGGTGATCGCAGCTTGATCAATCGTGATACCAAGGATCTGTATCAGTTGGCTGGTATTTCACATTTGCTGGCTATCTCTGGCACTCATGTGTTGTTTTTAGCGATTATGCTGGCAGGAGCAGTTGTATTATCGTTCAATCGTCTGTATCCAGCCCTATATCGTCGCATACCACGCTGGCAAGTGCGCTGGTGGGTGATGATCAGTGCCGCTTTTATTTATGCGCTATTTACTGGCTTTGATGTGCCGGCAGCGCGAACCGCATGGATGTTACTGGCGATAGGTCTGGTACGATTAACCTTACTACCGATTAGTACGATGCGAGTATTGTTAGCGCTAGCAGTCTTGATGGCATGGCTTGATCCTTATGTGCTGTGGCAGGCTGGTTATTGGCTGTCTTTTATCGCTGTGGCGCTCTTGCTAAAGTACGATAGTGGCTCACAGGCGCAAAACAACTCAGCATTATCGCAATCAGATATACCTTTCTCTCATGGTGATAGTAAATATAGCCGTATTTTACTTAGAAAGGCATGGCTCACAGGCAAGCGTGTCTTTAAACTGCAATGCTGGCTATTTATCGCCCTGCTGCCCATTACCTTGCTGTTGTTTGGCAAAGCCTCGCTATGGGGATTGGTCATTAATTTATTTGCGATTGGTTTATTTGGCTGGGTTATCGTACCGCTCAATCTATTAGCAGGGCTTTGTTATTTATTATGGCCTGCACTTGCCGATAGTATTTGGGCGCTGGTCAGTACCATTGTCGCTAGCTTACATGATTTGATTAGGTGGCTGACTTCATTACCAGCGCTGTCAGAGGCGTGGTTGTATACGCCAGTAAATATGGCGATATTACTGATGGTATTGCTGGCAATATTGCCTTGGTTATTACCGCGTGGATTTATCAGTCGTTGGCTGGCACTACCGCCTCTAACGCTATTAATGATGACGGTATATGCCAACCAGCAGTCATTATCTACGTCACCAACTTTATATGTCTTGCCCACTGGAGATCGCTATATAAGCGCTGCTGTGCTGCAATATCCTATAATGAATGAGGTTGGGGGCATTGGAGGCAAGTATAATAAGGCGCAGTCAGCAAAGGATAGCGTGAGTTGGTTATTTTTGGCAGACCATAGGCCTAATGCTACGCGTACCATGCCAAGTAATTTGACGGCAGAGAAGCTGTCCGCAACACTAGAACAGCAGTTGCGCACCTTGTCGATTAAACGTTTAGAAGGGCTCATAGTGCAGACAGCCAGTACAGGACTGACGGATACGCTCACGACTCATGAGGCAAGCAATACATTTAAACCTAATGCCTCTGAGCTGTTGCCGATGACGGTTGCTCAAATAAGTCAACGCCTACCGATTAGCCAGTATTGGCAGGCAGGGCGCAGTAATCGATGGTTCGATCGAGAGAAGTTTTATAGAAAAGCAAGCCAAGCTGATGATTCAGCTCAGATCACTAACAAAACGTATATCAGCCCGAAAGGCTGTGAGCAAGGTGACTCATGGCAGCTCGCCAACGGCGCTTTATCATTAGAGGCTATCACGGGCTGGAGTGAGATAGACGATGCCAGTGTGTGGGAGTGCACGCTTGTCATTGATAGCAAGTTACCTATTAATATACGGCAGTATAATGCAGCCGATCCCCTAAATTCACCGCTTGCTAGCGCGCAAATGATAAAGGCAATACCTTCTATATCAAAAAGTACGCAAACAGACAATCAACACCTTACTGCGCAAGATCAGTCACTGCCATCACGTATTATTGTTAATGCGGATACTCATAAGCGTCTTTGGCAACTGTGGGCATTGATCTGCCAAGCTGAGTCGTTTGAGGATAATAGAACCGACAGTCATGTTACTTGGCTTGGACACAGTACCTCGCAAATAACGACGGAGGTCATCAGCCGTCAGCAAATAAGTGAAGCAATAACCTATGATAATAACGCCTTAGAAGCAGCATTAGCTTTTGAGACCACTCCATAAAAATTGTCCTCATCCTAGCAGCGTTATAATAAGGTGATATTTCACGGTTACACTATTGAACCACAACCAAAATGGCACCATACTTAGTAACCTATTAATATAGATGACCGAGACAGTGAGAAAATTTGATTTCTTACTGACCTCATTTTCTATATCATCTCTTTTATCGTTTTAGATTGTTTCTGACTTAGGAAGTTATATGCCCAACTGGCCACCAGACCCTAACAAACGTCCTGACAATTCGGCAAATCAGCCAGCGCCGATGCCGCAGTCAAGCCAGCCGAGCGGACAAGAATGGCGCTTGATTGAAAATACCTTGCTCGCTAGTGTGGTAGAGCAACGCCGTGCGCGCCGCTGGAGTATCTTTTTCAAACTCTTGACCTTTGGTTATATCCTATTGATATTTTTGACCATTGGTCGTGGCTGTAGCAGTAAAGCGCCAACGGCTCTTGACGGTATGGATACCAGCAAGCCACATTTGGCCGTGGTTGAGTTGCAAGGCACTATCAGTAGTGGTGATGTCGCCAATGCTTATGATGTCAACGAAGCATTGACGCGTGCTTTTGAAAATAATAACTCAAAAGCAGTGGCGCTAGATATCAACTCACCTGGTGGCTCACCTGTACAGTCTGATGAGATTTGGCAGACAATGAGGGATCTACGCCAAGAGTATCCAGATAAAAAACTCTATGCGGTGATCGGTGATATCGGCGCTTCTGGTGCTTATTATATTGCCTCAGCGGCAGACGAGATTTATGTGAACCCATCAAGTTTGGTTGGTTCTATTGGCGTGATTATGCCAAGCTACAATGTCGAAGGCTTGATGGATAAAGTCGGTGTTGAAGATCGCACTATCACTGCTGGTGAATATAAAGACATCTTAAGCTTATCGCGCCCGCTTACCGATTATGAAGAAAAGCATGTCGAAAAAGTGCTGGCCAATACTCATAAGCACTTTATCAATGCGGTAAAAGAAGGACGCGGCGCTCGTCTAAAAAACCCAGAAGAGAATAAACTGTTCTCAGGATTGTTCTGGACTGGTGAGCAATCGATTGCCTTAGGTCTCGCTGATAAAAAAGGCAGTATTTCTAGCTTAGAAAAGCAATTAAAGCTCGATAATGTCGTCAATTATACCCCAACCGATCCGTTCAGTTTATTTATGGATCGCTTTGCAGTTAAGTTGGGCGCGGGTATCGGCTCAAGCGTCAAGCTTGATGTTTTGCCACAAACCGATGGTAATGCAGAAATGCGCTAAGCCTATGGTGTTAGGTTTACTGTGACCAATAATTAAGGCTGAGCGTATTATTATGCTCAGCCTTAATTATTGGTCAGTACAAATTTATGGATAATGGGCATTCCAACGGAATAGCGTATTCGAAAAGCATTAAGTCCAAAAAATACCGAGGCCAAAAAATACCGAGGCCAACAATACCTTTGGTTGGTCAAAATTGCTTTAACCAAGCAGTGCTTTATTTACGTCAGTAATTGGTCTGGTTTTCTTTCGCCATGCTCATTTTTTGAATGCTATAATCTTTGATGATTATTAATGGCACAGCGACTATTCAAGGCATTCTTACTATTAAAGTAACCACTATTTAGGGCGTATCTCTATTTTGAGAATGTGTTCATTCTGAAAATGACC
>NZ_PJBY01000100.1:0-175676 GCF_002836005.1 Psychrobacter sp. Sarcosine-3u-12 | reverse complement strand
GATGGTAAAATTTATCAAACAGCAAACTTAAATAAACTTACCATACATGCTGGTAATGCAAATCCTTATTCAGTATCAATTGAAGTTGCTGGTCTTTCGTATGACAAAAACGGTAAGCAAACTTGGGTAGATGTTGATCATTGGGAGGATGTAACGGATAAACAAGCTAGATCAGTAGCTTGCTTACTGGTTGCTTTAGTGAAAAAATATAATTTCACATATGAGAAAGTTCATTTTCATGAAGACTTATGTAACAAACAAAGATATGAAGGGCGCTTAGTTTGGATAGCTATGAAAAAATATTTACCAAATCCTCCTTCTGGAAACAAACCCACACCTTATCGCAATAGCAAGCTTATACTTGATCCAAGATTTCCTGAGGGATGAGAAATGAAAAAAAATATTTACAGGATTTTCCTAACAATATTATCTATTGCATTAGCAGGTTGCAGTAATGCGGAGAATAAAAATAAATCAGTGCTACCTCAGACTGATAAAGAAGATTTTTTTTTAGATAAACCAAAAATACAATCACTAAAAACATCTGAACCTCAATTAAAATGCGAACAGTTTAATCTAGATGTAGAAGATAATATAGTCTGCACCTACTGGAACAACTCTAAGAAATTTGAGAAAGAGATAAAAATTCAAGAATATGAAATTTATCCTTCGCTTATAGAAGTCCATGAATTATCTCCAACTGAGTATAATTTTTTTACAACTACAAATATCTATTATAAAAACAAGAATTATAAGGCCAATATTTTTCCAAATTCTAGAGTTCAACTATCAAATGGAAATGAAGTTATCAATCTAATCTGTAATAAAGATAGTTGCTCTAAGCCATTTCTATGGGGTTTTGCTACAGAGTCAACTATAAGAGATAATCCTGAATTAGCTGATGCAATGATGACTAAGATATCATCTATATATACCTATAACTACAACACCTACCTTAAAAAAACGAGCAGCCAATCAGTCAAAGACAAACTAGCAGTCAAAGTCTATTTTGAAAACCCAAATTTAGATGATTCAAGCTATGTTATTCGACATGTAGATAAAGATTCACCACTAAAGAACACTATTCAAGAATACTTGAACGGTTTAACACCAGAAGAGAAAAAACTAGGGTTTGAGTCTAGTAATTTTGGCAATGAAAATTTTACAGTGAAAATTGAGAACCACATCGCTAAGATTCACTTTACTGCTAGTGACTTAACTAAAGATTTGAGATCGCCACAGCAAGTGATCGATTTTACGTCCTCTATTGATAGAACTGCAGAGCAATTTGATACCGTTGACGACGCAGAAATCTGTGTTAATAATACCTACAACTATCATATGTCTTTTTTGGCTAATGAAGAACCAGTTGATTGTCCCTTTTAACTTTTATTTCAACTATCTACATTTAAAATTAAACCAAAAAAAATCCGACCACATTGAGTGATCGGATTTTTAATATTTGGTGGAGATGGCGGAAACTAAACTACAGACGTAAATCATTGATTTATATAAACATATAAAAATTAAAATAAGACGATACCAACCATAATACCAACAATCGTTTTTGATTTTGCTATTGTTGAATACTTACTATTTTATTTAGATATTATTTGTAACCTATTGTGCTCATGTGCTCATGTTTAAGGTCACGCCTAACTTCGCTCGACATACTTAACTTCGCTCACCATATTGCTAAAATTAAGCGTTTATCGCGCGTTTTTTTGCGCGTGTTTCCTGTAAAGCCCCGTAATACCAATGTTACGGTGTATTTTTTTTCGCTCAACAAGCCTCAAAGGGCGCGCGAGAACGAGCGAAATATGAGCGCCCGTACAACTCTAACCTGCACAATACACGCAATATGTGCGCATAAACACCCGTTTCCACGCGCACAAAAGCGCACATTTCGCGCATTTCTAACTGTGATTAGCTTGCGTTTATCGTGCATCGGTCGCAGCTGGTGGGTGTAAAGGTGTCAGTATTACTGTTGTTTTGCGCGATTGACATAGCGTTTCCAGTCGCGCAAAATCGTTCAAATATCGTGCATTTACTCAGATAGTGCCGATTTTGGTTAAGCGTTTACTGCGCAAGTAACGCGCATTGTGATTATTGAAATATAGCCAAGTCATAATTACGTCAGCTGCACGTGCTGGATTTTATCGGAACTATCAGTTTGACAGTACAGTCATGTTTAGCAGAACAAAAAAAGGCAGACGATGAACGCCTACCTTTTATATTTATAATGGTTTATCTACTGGTCACGACTATTTAACTTCTGCTTCTATCAAGGCAATCTCATCAGTAGTTAAATTAAACAGCTTATACACTTCCTGATTTAGCTCATCTTCAAGCAATGTTGCTTTTGCCTGTAGCTCTTGGTGCTTGGTTTGCTCTGATTCAAAGTAATCTTGCCAATCATTTCTTTCTGCAAGTGGAATGCTACCTTTAAAGGCTTTTTTAATCTCTGTTTGCAGACCAGCAAAATCCAGCTCCCACCAGCTGTTAAGTTTGTTATTGAGCTTAAACACACCTTGCTCTGGTACTAGGTCTTTAAGGCGTCGAGCAAAGCTAATTTCACATTTGTGTTTAGCTTCAGTATTAGCTTGGCATTGGGTAGCTATCTGAGAAATAATTTCTTGCTCAGGCTTTTTTGGTATGGGTAGTTTTTCAACGTATTGAGACTTATATCTGTAAAAACCACCTCTAGCTATAGTACTAGTAGCTTTAAAAACAAACTCCAAAACGCTACTGTTCAAAAGGCCATATAAATAAAAATCATATGAAGAAATGAAAAAGCATGTATCTGCAAGAAGTTCAGAGTTATTCGAAACTGATACTTGATTACTTTTTGAGATATCAGGCCATACTAACTTAGATTTATGAAATTCTTTATGATAAGAAATAGTGCTTGCTAGCTCATACCACTCAATCCCCTTAGCAGATCTTCCTTCTAATTTCTCTCTAAATTTGGAAAGGTGTTCTAATGCACCTCTATATTTTTCAATCTCTATGCCTTTACGAGAAAAGATAAGGAACAAAGACCTGTCGTTATAGATCCATTTTTTCAAATCTTTACCTTCAAGATAAGGGAAGATTATTTCTTCAGAGATAGGGTCTTTGCTTACTATTTGGTCTCTTGTTTTTTTATCAATAACGAAAGCTTCATTGCAGCCTGTTTTTATACCATAGTAAGGAGAGCCGTAGGACTGCTTTAAATTATCATATCCGTTTGTAAGCTTTGATCTTAAATCATATAAATCTTGAGGTTCTATTTTCCAACTATCTACTGATAACTGACTTTGTGCACTATCACTGCTTTTAATAACAAACTCTATCTGTAAGTTTTCAGGTATGAGATCACCTAAAACTAATGCTTGGATTAAGCTGTCAGCTGCTGGTTTATTTTTTTCTAAGATAATTATTACTGGATAGGTAGTCACTCCTTCAAATATCTGTAAATCATTGAAGTCAACAAGTTTGCTAATACGTATATTAGTACTTAAGTATTCTCTTAGTTTCTGACCTGAACCAGTCTTGAAAAAAGTTGAGCTTGAGATATAGCCCATCTTTCCATTTTCTTTAAGCAGCTTAGTTCCCAATTCAAAGAAATAACCGTATAAATCTAACACGCCATGATAAACAGCATAATGTGTTTCTAACCATGGCTTAATATCGGAAAAAAGCTCTTGTCTCACGTAAGGTGGATTGCCCAGTACAACGTCAAATCCACCTTCAGCGAATATTTGTGGGAAAGCTGTTTGCCATGAAAAGGTATTGTTCGGTACTGGTTCATCAAAGCCTAGACTGTTACCAGCAATAAAGTTAGCATCGAGCGATTCTAAAGGCTTGCCCTTTTCAGCCGTCTTCAGCCACAAAGAAAGTTTGGTTATTTCTATAGATTCCTCGTTAATATCTACACCAAACAAATTATTGTTCAAGATCTCTTTGTTCAGGTCTAGTACGCTGCGCTGTCCTGTTAGCTCTGCCAGTTTTTCATTAATCTTTTCATATTCAAGATGAAGATAATCAAAGGCTGCTACCATAAAAGCACCTGAGCCAACGGCTGGATCAACTACTTTGATCGTCATTAGCTTTTCTTGCCACTCGTACCAAAACTGCTGTTCTACCTTGCTACCTCTTTTCCACTGTATTGTTCCATCAGGTTTGTACTTACCGTAGTCAGCAAACATCAGATCAAACTGCTCACTTATATAGCTACCTAAAGTGTTAGCCACAATAAACTGTGTAATATTATCTGGTGTATATACAACGCCATCTTTTTTACGTTTGCCAGTAACAGACGTTGCTTTGCTCTTGGCTTTAGGTAGCGTGCCAGCAGCTATTGTCTCTATAAGAATTTCTAAGTCAGCTATCGACTGCTCAAAAATACGCCCTAGCACTGTGACTGAAACTTCCGAGTCAAAGTCGTATTCAGCTAAGTCTTTGAACCCTTCGCAAAGCTCATTACTAATAGCCAGTTGATCTAAAGCTTCATCTTTAGCAAAAAGCCCACCGTTATAGGCAGGAATACCTAGCGTGGTGTTACCTTTATCAACCGAGTTAAACAGCCCAATAAAGTTTTGATAGGTAGGACGGGGGTTGTAGGGATCTTGATGTTCATAGGCTTTTCTAATGCTGTTATCAGGAATTAAGCCTTTATCTTCTGCAAAGGAGATAAATAGAATGCGATCTAACAGCTTTTGTGCTGGTTGTATTAAATCTTTAGGCGTTTTATCTGGGTTGTCGGCTATCATGTGCGATAGCATGTTCTCGCGTAGTAACTTATAGTCTTCGTAAAGCTTTTCACTAATATCTTTATCAGCGCTATTACTTTCTTTAAGTAAGTCTTCGGTATGCCCAGAAAGAAAATTATCGGCACTAAGTAGTAGGTAGAACTTAGCGTACTCTGCTGGGTCTAGTAGGTCTCTAAAAAGGAATCGTTCATAAACTAGGCTGGTTTCACTAATGGCGTACAGGCGCAATTCTACATAGTTAGACAGTAATACCCACTTAACACCTTTAATATCTCTAGCATACTCATAGGCTTGCTGTACGGGTGTTTTGTGTCGTCCTGACATGATTGCATCTAAGTTCTTAGTACCAGCACCTTTCAGTTCAAAAGGTGCTATAACAGTATTTTTTGAATTATCTTTTTCACCTACAAAATGACCTAAAGCTAAATCAACTCGACCTCTAGCAATCGGGTATTCTCTGGCAATTGTATAAGTGTCAGCCGAGCCAACGTCAGTATAACCTAATACCTTACACATGATCTGCTGCGTAAAAGCTCCTTGTACTTGCACTTCGTTAAGATTATTAAATGTGCCTGAATCTATTTGGTTTATCCAGTTCTGAATTACATCTTGATGAGCTTCAGGTATGGTTGGGCTTTTTATATGTTTAGCTAATGTTTTATTATTAAATAGGCTCATCTGTTTCTCTGATTTTCCCTAAAAATGACTAAGTAGTGTACCGCAATCAAGGGAGCTTGATAAATAAAACTGACATAGATAATAGTTTTTTAGTTTAGGTTTTCATGTGCCATAAAAAAGCTATTAGAGCCAATAAAAATGAGAAAAGGTGGGATATGCAAAGAGGGCTTGTAATTTCTTTGCATGGGGTTAAATTGCTAATAGCTGCACGCGCTTATTAAACGCTTATGCAAAAGTCGTGCATATCTTAAGCGTTTTTCGAGCGTATTATTTGCATACTTGAAGCCATGACTTTTACCCATAATTTTTTAGACATTAAATAAATATGATGGATATACTAAGTATCTTAAAACCATATAAGGGCAAGCGTCATGACTAAAACACAGTTTCGGATATTAGGCGGTATTATTATTTTAATTAACCTAGTGATTTTTGGGACGTATGGCATTGAAGGCATACCTCTATTGATAGGAACGCTTGGTGTTGCTTTGCTGTTCGAGATGGTGCTAGTAAAAAAGTATGCAACGGATAGAAATAAGCCTAGCCAGCCATGAGGTGGGGCATCATTTTAGGCTATGGGTTTTGGTATGCGTGCGCGGTCACTTGGATATACAGGTTCATCGCGCTACTTGATGAGAGCTTAGCTTGGATGTTTGTCATTGTGGCTGCCATTGCCTTCTATAGGTTTTACTTTGTAGATGATAAGGCATAAAAAAGCCCTACGATAATGTAAGGCTTTTTTGTTAAAAGCTGGCTAGGTCATATTGTAACTGTAGTTATGGCTCTCACTCTCGCTTGCGGATATCCCTGCACTGCTCGTATCAATTCACATTCTAGCTATATAAAACTATACCTTATCATTGCTGCTAGTGGTCTGTTACTCGTTCACCGTCATGGTGAGGGTGTTCTTATTGGCTGCTGTATTAGATGCACTCTATCTATCTTGAACATATCTCACTACGTGTGCAAATATCGTGCACTGGTGACTGTGCTGGCATGATAAATACCGTTTTAAGCGGTGCAATAAGTGTGCATTTATCGTGCATTTTTGCAATGTGATTAGCTGCGTTTGGGCTGCATCGGCTCACCGCTTGTAAGTCGCTATGCCTTGTATATCATACGTTGTAGCGTACCAACTATAACTATAAGTAACGCACCTTGCAAGTGGCTATGCCCTGTATATTTCATTGCGTGTTTATTGCGTTTCATTGCATAGTGCCTAGTGAGTTTTATCCTATTTGCCAGCCTGTAGCGCGTCTGTAGCTGCTCCTATAGTGCCAGTGATGATACTTACTTACTTACTTACTAACCAATAAAAAAGGCAGACTCATAGCGCCTACCTTTTAATACTACTAGGGTTCGTCATGATGGCGATACCTACTTGCCAGCTAAGACTTGCTGCCAAACTCAGGGATTGCATCAAGATCGTTCGTCATCGGAATGTAATTAGTAAAGCGCGAGTACCTACCCTCAAAACCTAGTCGAACCGTTCCAACTTGGCCTTGTCGGTTCTTAGCGATAATCACCTCTGCTACGCCCCTATCTTTTGATTTGTCGTTATAAACCTCATCACGATATAAGAACATAATCACATCGGCTTCTTGCTCGATTGCTCCAGACTCTCTTAAATCGCTCATAATAGGTCGCTTGTTAGGGCGGCTCTCTAAGCTACGGTTCAACTGTGATAAGAGTAGGACGGGACAATTAAACTCTTTGCCAAAGGCTTTTAAGTGCCTTGTGACTTCACCAAGTGCATTTACTCTATCTTTGCCGTCAATCCCGCCCATGATTTGCAAGTAGTCAATCATGATGACCCCAATCTCGCCATGCTGATTGCGGATCTTGTTTAAAGTCGTTCGCATCTGATGATAAGTAATTAATGATCCTGACTCGATGAACATAGGATATTCTTTGCTGTAGTCTCTGACTGTGTTGTTTAAATTCGCCCAATCATCAGCACTAACATTCATACCACTTCTGACAGCACCTAAATCAACACCTGCCATTGATGACATAAACCTTTGCATAACTGACGCGTCTGTCATCTCCAAGCTAAAGAACACGCCCGCCTTTCGCTTGTACTGCCCTTTACTGTCTGTGTAAAAGCTGTCTCTAACCATGCTCTGTACAATGTTCTGACCGAACGTAGTCTTACCCATTGAGGGACGCGCGCCCACTACCACCAAGTCACCGTTTTGTATTGGTGAACGGTTATCAAGATCAATGAACCCAGTAGGTGAGAACGGCATTACTTCACCCTTGCTAGCCGCTTGTAGATTAGTAAAAAAGTCGTCCATCAATGAGCCAACAGATCGTGCACCGCTACCGCTTTTGTTGGTATCGATGACAGCCGTTAGCTGCTCAATAATCCCGTTCACCTTGTCATCAAGACGAGTATCGGCTTGCTTTAATTCGTCCTGCGCTTGTAGAAGCACCCGATTGATAGCTCGATACTTTGACAGCTCGAGTATGCGATCAGCGTAGGCCACAAGATTAAATAACGTGGCTGGGCTTGTGCTTAATATCTCGGCAAGATAACCATCAGAAACGTCATCACCATAATTATTAGTTGCTAACCAATCGTGAACCATGACAGTATCATACGGCAGACCATCTTTAGCCAAAGCCTTGATCGCTTGAAATATTAACTGATGCTTGCTTGCTGCAAAGTCGTTAGCATCAATCTTGCTGACGACATGCTCTAAAGATTTCTCTATGCTCATGATCGAAGCTAATAGCGCCTTTTCTATGTCCATATTATAAAAGCTCATACTTCTAACCCCGCTTTTTCCATGCTCGCTTTGTTTGCTGCTATCTGCTCCTCACGGCTTAAGCTCTTGGTCTGTGGCTGTGAGTCGAACGAGTCACTACGGTTACTGTGAGGACGAGCACTACTGCTTTGGTCTGCATCAGTGTTATCTAACTCTGTGATCTCATCAAGCCAGCCCTCATTATTTAAGTAGGTCATAGGGTGCTTACGATAGCTCTTGTTAGGCGTTGACTTAACATACCTTGGAACATGAGCCATGATTAGCTTTTGTGTCTCAATACTAAGCGATAGCCATTTAGCCTTTGGCTTTGCTAAACCGCCTTTCTTATAGTCATAAGCGTTCCAAAAATCATCAAACGGTAAGCTAGTTAATGGTTCTTGGTTAGTGGTTGATGGTTTATGGTTAGCATTGCCTTCGCTATGCGTTCGCATTGCATTCGCATTACTGTCACTTGAAGTCTTACTATTACTAGCCTTAACGCCTTTACTTCTCCATCTAACGTTAGCAGATTTACGTGCTTTATCTGATTTTATCTGATATTTAGCGATCTCTTTCTCGGCTCTGTCGTTCACATAACCGTCATCAGCCAGCTCAAAGAAATAACGCAATACAGTCGCAATGCTTTCGCTATGCGTTCGCATATTAATAAGCATTGCTATCTCGTCAATATCTTTAGGCAGTGGACACTCATTTAGGTATTGATAGTCCAACATTCTGCGATAAGCCAAGTCCTCCATAGGCTCAAGGAAGTTAGTTTTACTCATATAGTCTTTTGGGTGAAATGTATAGTAGTGCATTACTCATCCCCTATAACATCGCTGGCGCGTGATATACTATTATCAGAATCAGCTAACTTAATTAGTTGACCACTACAGATATTACCTGCCAGCCCTTGCCGTGTGGCTGCATCAAAACTATTCATAACCTCTAAGCCTGTGCTAAATGCACGGGCTTTTTCATAGCTGTCTGTTTGTGGTGTGGTAGTCATCTGTTACCCCTTGCCTGTGACTGGTTCGGCTTGCGCCGCTCTCTATACTTCTTGTAATAGCTTTTGCGCTTGGCGTGCTTACGGCTTTGCTTTGGTTGTGGGTAGGTTCTCACTGTGCCACCTCCATATTTACAAAGGTTTTAGGGTTGTTTGGCTGACATGCCACCAATGACAGTAACAAGCCAATACCTGCTACCCATGCCATGAATATAATAAAGCTAAGTAGTAAGCTACGCTTATGTGGCTGTTTGTGATTGTGCTCCCCGTGGCTGGTTTTTAAATTGGTTTTATTATCATCACTCCTCATAGCGCGTAACCTCCATTTCAGGCATTGATAGCAATCTGTCCATCTGTTCGCTGGCATCAGTGGCAAACAGTGAGTCCCTAAACAATGCAGCAATGACAGCTTGAATAACGCCCTTAGATATTGGGTCATCTGTCTGCACGGCTTGCAGTGCCATTGCGTAGTGTTCAGCATCAATCGACAATAAAACTAGGTGCTCATTGATACCCTCTAATGTGTCTGCTATCTGCAATAGTTTATCGTTTGACTGGCTCATATCTGCACCCCACTAGCGTTATTGCTGGCTGGCTTGTCTATCCAATACTGTTTAAACGTCTTACCATTGCGCTTGATGGTCTTATCTTGGATAACCACACCTTGCGCCCTTAGCTCGCTCACTCTTTGTAAAAAGCATGTGATCTGCCATAGATTAAAAGCTTCATAAGTCGATAGGGTATGACCTGCCAGCAGATAGTCATGGATAATCTGCTTATAGCTCTTTTTGGGTTGCCGTGTCTGCATGATCTACACCTCGCTAGTGGTTGAGGTGTGTTTGTTGATCCATGCGTGAACGTCTGCATATGACCAGCATGTCATGGTAGGAGATAGCTTTTTGCTAGGCGGAAAACGCCCATCTTTTGACCATTCGAATAGAGTTGTTTTAGAAAAGGGTAGAAATGGCAGAATATCTTTAGCCCTGCCCATGCCTGTAGTCGGCAAGTGCTGCATAGGATTATTTGCGGTGGTTGGTTTGGTGTCGTTCGCGGTGTTATCAGTAAAAGGGATAACGGGGGTTTGGTTGGTTTTGTTCTTGTCCATTAGTATAGTTCCACTAAATGACGCTACGGTGTGTAACGTCCAGTGGTTAATACTCTAAGGGGTAGGGCTATCTATGGCATTGTAAATACAATCTGTAAATAGTATTTACAATTTATGATTTCTTCTTAGCGTCTGTTAGCTGCTTATTTGCATTTTGAAAAAGAATATTTATATTATCTTTTTTGATGCCGTATATTTTCATATCATCAATATATTCAGCCAACCCTATTTGTGACGGTTTATTGTTACTGTTGATACTACTACTTTTAAAATGAAAAGCATTCATATCAGGATTTAACAATAGATTTTTTAATACTGCTATCAAACAATATGCACTATCTTTAGGGTTTGAATTTTTAACATCAGCTGGCTTGTCTTTTAATATGGCTTCAAGGCGTGTTATTTCGGCTTCGGCGGCTGCCAGTTCTTTAGTAAGTTGCTCATTAGTTTTAGGTTTGCCATACCCTACCGCTGACGTTCCCATCACTAAACTACCCGTTGCTTTTGCATCTACTTCTTCTTGTTCAGGTTCTGCTATGCGTTTTTGTAGTTCTTCGTTTTGCACTGATTGTTCTATTGTTAAATATTCATTAAAATTTTTATAGATAAAACCACATTTAGCTAGCCATGCTTTAACTTGTTCAGGCCTGATCTCCTCTTTATCATTAATCGGTGTTAGTTCGTTGGCATCTAATGCAGTGCTTATCATGTCCCAATATGCCTGATACTTGTCATCGCGATTGATACGAGCTGGATCATCATTGGTCATTAGGCATATTATTTGCTCAGGGATATAGCTTACAAGATTTATTACTTCTCTTTGATAGCCACCTAAATTCACATAATCCTTTATGGCTTGCTGACTGCTTTTCGGTAATTCGTAGTATTCGCTATCACTTCTATTTATCATGTCACTGTACATGGAATATAGAGCGTTACTATCACCCCAAACTATTAGACTGGTATTTTTAGCTATATCTTCTATCTTCAATAAGTCAAACCTTGACCATAAAATCTTCTTTATAAAATGTTGCAACGTAATATATTCATCAAAAACTTTACCTTCACTATAATTATCGAGTTGTCCTGCAGCCTTTCTATAATCTCTAATTTTCTGCTTTAACTCATAACTATTGCATATCGGTTTATCAATAGGATTATAAGTAGGATTATAAGGGTCTGAGCTAGTTAGCTCATGTACTGTCAAAGAAAATAAGCCTAAGCTATCCATTGCAGAAATAACTACGTCTATATTATTCTTCTCATGGCTATTTATAATGTCTATAACTTCGAGAACTGATAAATATTTCTCTCGTTCTGCATTGCCTTTTAATGTAATCGTTTCAACTAATCCCACAACTCACACCCCTACACCCTTAAATCAAAGTAGGTGCAAGGCATTGACAGCATAAGAGTGTGTAAATAGCTGTCGTTCGGGTAATTAGTCCTAGCCTTGCATAGTCGTTATGCTATGCCGTTCTCTTTGCATACGTCCAAAAAGGTTTGTAGTGACTGTTCGCCCTCATGCTCTAGCACGGTAATGCTGTCACCATAGAAGTCTGCCCCACCATTTAGCCCTACAAATTCCCCACGGAATAAATCCAGTTCAGGGTCGTATTGAATGATGGCTTTATGGTCATTAATTATCATAATGCTTTGCATAATTATTCCTTATTTTCATTATTAGCCTTGCTTAGATTGTTTAGCCTTTGGCATAGTTATCACGTTATCCAACCTGCCAGCGTAAGCATCATCAATGAAGTTTGCCCACTCAATCATCATGTCCGTTCTATACTTTAAGTGCTGCGCCCCGTTATAGGCTGCACTGATCTTGTTCTCTCTATCGTGTGCCAGTTGCAGCTCTATAGCTTCGTGCATGTATTCTTGTTCATGCAGTGTGGTACTAGCCAGCCCTCTAAAGCCGTGCCCTGTCATTTTGCCTTTGTAACCCATATTCCATAACGCATTAATAAACGCGCTTTGACTATATGGCTTGCGTGTTGAGTTATTAAAAAAAACATACTGATCCGAAAAGCCTAGCGCCTTGATCTGCTCTAATATCGCTATGGCTTGCGGTGCTAGTGGCACAAAGTGCAATCGCCTAGCTTTCATTTTGTCAGCTGGTATAGTCCATAAGCCACGATTAAAATCTATGTCCTGCCATTCCACGTATCTGATCTCATTGGTACGCACAAATGTATAGCATAAAAACCATAATCCTAGCTTCACCAGTGCATCACCCCCATAAGCATCAATGTCTTTCAATAGCTTGGGTAATTGCTGGCTAGTGATACGGTGGTGATTAGTCGTTTTGTGTGGCTTGATCGCTTCGGCTAAGTCTGTGGCTGGGTTGTGTGTGGCTAGTCCATTGCGTATAGCATGTTTGAATATCTGCCCTATTTCTCTAATAGTGCGCCTTGCCATTTCATTAGCGCCACGCGCTTCTACTGTTTTGCCAATAGCCAATATGTCAGGT
The DNA here is from genome assembly GCF_002836005.1 of Psychrobacter sp. Sarcosine-3u-12. Classification (NCBI taxonomy): domain Bacteria; kingdom Pseudomonadati; phylum Pseudomonadota; class Gammaproteobacteria; order Moraxellales; family Moraxellaceae; genus Psychrobacter; species Psychrobacter sp. Sarcosine-3u-12. The sequence goes on along the minus strand of NZ_PJBY01000100.1, from coordinate 162,907 downwards.
GCGGTTATGTCGTTGATGTTCTTATGACCAATAGAGGGTTTTACATCACGCATATAGGCGGAATAGTTACGGGAAAATGTGCTTTCTGCTAGGTAGGTTTTGCGCTCGCTATACCATGATTGAGCTATGTTATCGAAAATATTAGAACCACTTTGGCTAGCTTGCTGCTCTTTCTTATGATCTTTAGGGTTCACACCATCAGCTATTAAGCGTTTGATCTCAATATTGCGCTGTCTTGCATCTTGTAAGCTCATGACTGGATAAGTGCCAATAGTGAGAGTTTGCTGCTTGCCTTGCCAGCGATAGGCGCTGATCCATGACTTAACGCCCGTGTAACGCACCCATAACTGCAGCCCATTACCATCACTATGCTTGTCAGGTCGCTTTGTATCAATAGAGGTGCTACTGGGCTGTAGCTTATTGATGACGGTATGAGTTAAGGGCATTGGACTATCCTTTGTTGGTATTGAAAAGGTGTATAAACTCTAATACCAACAATAATACCAACATTCTATATAGGACGCTATACCCCTATAAGATACGAAAACCCAAAAAACGCCCAAAATAAAGGGCTAACAGTCTATGACGGTCAGCCCTTTATCGTTGTTTGGTGGAGATGGCGGGAGTTGAACCCGCGTCCGCCAGCATTACGCTCATGAATCTACATGTTTAGTTTCTGTCTTTGGTTTTAATCCGCACCGATCCGACAGTCAGGATGGATTGGACGATTCTCTACTTTTGAACCCAAACGATTGAGACAATCACTTGTGGCGAGCCTACATGCGGACGCTTCAACTTAGTTGACCAACTGTAGGTGATCAGCAACTAAGTAAACAGGTTTAAACCATGTAAACAGGGTTTAAGCTGCTAGAGCGTAATTTTCGTCGTTTGCGACTATAACAATATATGTTTGATTAACGAGAGGACATATACTCTCGACATGCATCATTGAGTTTCATCACCAGCGTCGAAGCCAGAACATCCCCAATAAGACTGTGCATTATATAGTAACTACCCCTGTTGTTTCAACCTATATACAGTTGGCATTACATTATGTTACAGCTTAGATTTTTAGGCCAAAACAGTATTTAGCCATTTACCGATATTTTGAATCTGCGGCATGCAGACCTGATGTGCCATCGGATAAGTATTGTACTGAACATTATAGCCTTTTGCGGATAATAATTGCTGTGCTTGCTCGCCTAAAACCACAGGAACGACCGGGTCTTGTGTGCCATGCTCAATCAATATTGGCAAGTCTTTGTTAGCGGCACTGAAGACAATATGATCATTGGTCGCCAGATAAGTCGATAGCGTCATCAAGCCAGCCAAGCGCTCTGGATAACCAAGTGCCGCATGATAGGCCACTGCCCCGCCCTGCGAAAACCCTGCGATTACAATATGCTCAGGTGACACGCCACGCTCTATCTCACGGCTGATCAAATCATGTATTTGCTGGGAGGACTCTTCAATTTGAGCGATATCGACTTTACGCTCCAGACTCATCTCTAAAATATCGTACCATGCTGGCATCACCATACCGCCATTAATCGTCACTGGACGCTGGGGCGCATGTGGAAAAATAAAGCGTACGGCCATATCATCAGACAATCCCAATTGCGGCACAACTGGCTCGAAGTCATGACCACTCGCGCCCAAACCATGTAGCCAAATAACGGCTCGATCTATCGTTTTTTTGGCAGGGTTATGCTCAACGATAACGCACTCTAGATATTCACTCATCATTTATCCTTAATAATATTCAAAAATTTAAATAGGGTTAAAGTTACAAAATAGGTTCGGTTGTCATCATTCCTTAAACATAACTCGGTACTTTGAGTGCTAGTTAAATGACAATAAAAGTTATTCTTATTATTTTGCACTTTTTATGGAGACAGTTTACATGACAATTTCGGATAATTCAGTGCTTAAACGCAATCAGCTTAAGAAAGTGCCACTTAAAAAAATCGGTCAAATAAATCTTACTTTGCCGTTAGTAATTGTTAGTACCCTACTGCTAATAGGCTGCGAGGAAGATGACGACTTTTCGACTGCAGTGCCACCTACACCGCCTACTACTGAGCCGACCCAATCCGTCGCATACACTTACGGGGTTCGACCCTTTTACTTGGTCAATGATATGGATGAGGGCCCGCTCAAAGACGAGTTGCTGGCATGTAAAACGCAAATACCCAGCAAGACAGACTTCTCTATTTCTCATCGCGGCGCACCACTACAGTTCCCTGAGCATACTTATGACGGCTATGTTGCCTCGGCGCAAATGGGCGCAGGCATATCGGAGTGTGATGTTGCCTTTACCAAAGATGGCGAGTTGGTATGTCGCCACGCGCAAAACGACTTACATACCACCACCAACATTCTCGCGACCACACTGGCTGACCAATGTACCGTACCACCAATAGTGGACGCCAATGGCATACTGACCAATGCGGCGGATATTGAATGCCGAACCTCAGATATTAGCGCGAGTGAATTCAAAAGCCTCAAAGGGAAAATGGACGCTGCGAACCCTCAAGCGATTAGTATTAGTGGGTATATGAATGCAACAGCACCGTGGCGAACGGATTTGTATTCACAAAATGGTGAGTTATTGACTTTAAAAGAGCACATTACACTTGCCAGCAGCTTGGGCATGAAGCATACGCCTGAGCTGAAAGCCCCAGTCGTTACTATGCCGTTCAACGGTTATAGTTTGGATGCTTATCGTCAACAGTTAATTGACACTTATAAGAATGCAGGCGTGTCCGCTAGTGAGGTGTACCCGCAGTCCTTTAATATTGAAGATATCGAATACTGGCTTAACAACGAGCCCCTCTTTGCTGCCAATGCCGTCTACTTAATTGATGACAGTAATGAAACTGCTGCAGGCAAGACTTTTGACAAAAATGACCCGACCACGTGGAAGCATTCATTAGCCGATATCAAAGCTCGCGGTGTCAATACTATCGCACCGGCATCGTGGCTATTGGTCACTACCAATGGCAAGGGTAAAATGATGCCTTCTGCATACGCAACACAAGCCCAAGCCAACGGGCTGAATATTCTCGCCTGGTCACTCGAACGCTCAGGGCCACTTGCAGGTGGCGGCGACTGGTATTATAGTGGTCTGGGCGATGCCATTAATAATGATAGCGATATGATGAACTATATCGATGTACTGGCACAAGACGTTGGTGTCAAAGGCATCTTCTCAGATTGGCCCGCGACCGTCAGCTATTATGCCAATTGTAAAGGCCTGACATAGTCGTTATGAGGTCAAAACATCTCGGTAAATATATTTAGTAAAAAGGCCAACTTAGCTGAGACTAAGTTGGCCTTTTTTGGTTAACTCTGTTAAATAAATTTTTAAGTATCTCTCTCTAAAAAGTAAGATAGATTCAATTTAAAAACGATACAATTTTACTAGGCTACTGGAATGAATTTTTTGCAGCCTCTGTCACGCTGGCGAACAGCACGCAAGAAAAATTTATACCAGTAGCACGTTGATATAGTGACGCTCTTTTATTGTGAATAGACTATAGTGTCAGTAAGGTTCAATGTCCTATCATTATCTTACTTACTATTACTTGCCTCAGCTTTTCCATCAATTTTTCACAGCGATTGATGAGTGCTAGCAAAATGTAGCACTACTTTTATGCTACGATAATTTAATGGATTGATACTGACTGTATGACGCCTTATCAACATTTTTTAATCTTTGTAAATATAGCTGTGACTAACGCTACAGTCAAAAAACTTAGAATGACTACAGTGCTATTGGGATAAATTTTGCGCAGCCTCTGCGTATGCAGCACGCCAGAAAAACTTATCCCAATAGCACACTAATACAGCTGTACTAGCTTTACTATTCATCGACTATACTTTAGCTTAATTTTTTTATAAAACGATATAACGCTTATGACTCATATTTTATTGGTAGAAGATGATCCCGCTATTGCTATGTCGCTTAAAGTGACTTGCAAGCGTGAAGGCTGGCAAATCACTTGGTTAGATAATGCCAGCAGCGTACTACCGTTGCTACGTAGCGAAAAAGCGCAAGATTTATCAGCGATTATCTTGGATGTAGGGTTGCCAGACGGTGATGGTTTAAGCCTATGCCAGCAGATACGTCATGCGCCTGATATAGGTACGCTCAAGGATGTGCCTGTGGTATTTTTGACTGCACGTAGTGATGAGGTCGATCGTATCTTAGGTTTAGAGATGGGCGGTGATGACTATTGTGCCAAACCCTTTAGCCCTAGAGAGTTGGTCGCCCGCCTAAAAGCGATTTGGCGACGTGAGCAATTACTTTATGAGCAGTCTGCTAATAACCATACAGAAACAGCAAATAATAGCGCCGACCATGCTTCACCGAGCAACACGTTATCTAGTAACGGCCTTTCTAATAACATGTCGGGGCAAGCACTAACGTTTGAGTGCCAATCTGGTGTTTGGCATTATCAACCGCTCAACTACTCGCTACTGTGGCAAGAGCAAAAGCTTGAACTGAGTAACACTGAACGCAAAATCTTATTGACCTTATTAAAAGCGCCCAATCAAGTATTTAGCCGTGAACAGCTACTCAATGCTGTCAGTGATTATCCTGACCATCGCTTGGCACGGACGATTGACAGTCATGTCAAATCCATTCGTAAGCAGCTGGCAAGCGTCGATTCTAGCATTGAAGTCATTCATACCCATCGTGGTCTTGGCTATGCGTTATGTCCAGCTTAGGCTTTGATGTTCATTCGCTGCTAAATAGTATATTTATACGCTCAAAGCGACCTTACCGAGTACTAATAGCAGTATCAAACCTATGACTCATCAAACCAATAACAGTGCTAATACCAGCCAAAGTAATTGGTATGCAAAACTGCATCCCATTGGCACGGCACAACAAACGGCTGACCCAAAAAAGTTGCTAAATTTAAGTATCTTTTTTAGGATTTGGTTGGCAGTGGCTTTAGTGCTGATTATTTGCGGCATCGTCGTGTTTACTCAGCTTTTTAGCTACGTCAAGCCGACCGTGCAGCAAGTGATTGAGGACACGCTCTTAGACACCAGTAAACTACTAGCAGCCAGCCTACAGCAACCACTGCAATCAAAAGAGCTGTATGATGAGGATTATCAAAGCCAACTTGATACTGCATTTATTAATACCTTAGCAAACAACAATATAACCCGCCCAGACATCAAGTATGATGAAAAAACCTATAGTAGCTTTCGAGTCTATGTCACAGACAAGCAAGGCACGGTCATCTATGATTCATTCCGCACGCCTAACAATGCTGAAGGACAGGATTATAGCCGCTGGAATGACGTCTATTTAACCTTAAAAGGTCAATACGGCGCGAGAAGTACGACACGAGATCACAATCAGCGCGATGGTACGGTCATGTATGTGGCGCAGCCAATCAAGGATGAGGCAAGCAATATAATTGGCGTCGTTAGCGTCGGTAAGCCAGTCGCGAGCGTGCTGCCTTACTTGGACAATACTCGTCGGCGTATGCTGATTACTGCCTTGCTCATTAGTATTGTCGCTCTTATTTTAGCTGGGCTCGTGGCATGGTGGCTTAAACAAAGCATCAGCCTTGTGACCCAATATACCAAGGCGCTGGCAGAAGACACCAAAAAGCCCTATTTTTACTTAGGTCATGAGCTCAATAGCTTGACCGATACCATTGAAACCATGAAGCATCGCTTAGAGAATAGAGGCTATGTCAACGACTATGTGCATACGTTGACCCACGAGCTAAAAAGCCCGTTGACGGCCATTCGTGCCAGTAGCGAGCTGCTAGAGGACGACGGCTTGGATGAAGACGATCGGCAGATACTTATCCAAACCGTTGGTGAACAAAGTATAAAAATGCAGCAATTAATCGATAGGCTACTGTTACTCGCTAAGATTGAACAACCGACCTTTAAACTGAATCAACAACTTACTCCCTTATTACCGTTGATGCAGAGCCTTGCAAAAGACAATACCGCGAAGTTGCAACAGCAGCACCTAGCACCTATTCATATCTATGTAGATGATAAAGTAGTTAGTGAATCATCACCTTTAAACGCAAATATATCCGCTCATATTAACGTTTTTGCCGATCAATTTTGGTTGGTACAAGTGCTGCAAAACGTCTTGGACAACGCCATTCATTTTGCTGAAAGCACAATCAACATTTATATTCACCGCTCAGCACAAAGCGTCAAGATCGATATATTTAACGATGGTCAGTTATTGCCAGATTACGCGGTGACTAAAGCGTTTGACCGCTATTTTAGCTTGTCTCATCACGGTCATGTGCATCACGATCACTCACATAACAGCCACCCACATAACAGCGATGCTACTTATGGCGTTGGCCAAAACGCTAATGAAGCAGATTCCTCTACCGCATCCGCGCCTACACCCAAAAAGGGCACAGGACTGGGGTTAACATTGGTCAAACAAGTCATCGAGCATCACGGTGGTCAGGTCGCTATTAATAATATTCATACGCATAGTGAGGGAGAATTTGCGGGTATCAAGCAACGTTCTGGGGTCATGGTCAGCATTACCCTACCCTTGGCTCAAGAATAAAAATTTATGACAATTCATTAAACTTCCATCATTCCTACACAGGTTTTCTATCTCTTTATTTTATGATGCTGTTATTCAAATTCGTCATCAACAGTAAAAGTAGAAACACTATGAAAAACCTTATTAATCAAACCCAAGTTCTAGAAAACTGTTTAGGCGGTAGTCGTCATTTTTGCCTACAAGCGCTGTCATGCGAAGGTATTGATAGTATTGATTTTGGGCATTGGCTAGCCATTCCTAGTCAGCAATTACTTCTGGTGTTTCGTCATCAGCAATGTGTGGCGGTTAATGATTATCCATTGCTTGCTTAAATCACTAAGTGCCCAATATGATTAACATGTCATCACTAAACAAACCATTAAAAGTATTACTACTATTTCTTGTAGTATGGTTTATTTACAGCGAATTTTTTGCTACTCATATTAAATTAATCAATAAAACAAACTATGATATTTACTCAGTAAAAGGCGAGTATCTTTCTAAAAGCACAGACGTAAGCTCAGAAGAGATAGATAAACAACAAAGGTTAGTTATCACGCCTAAAAGTGAGGAGCAGTATTCAATTCGTTTTAGCGCGCAAACAGCAAATCACCCAATAGACATCTCAATAGGTTGGGATACGCGCGTATATGATAATAATGGCGACCGTATCTCAATGATAGACAGTCAAGGTAGCTCCTTCATATTTTCAGAAGATGGCTTTTGCGACTACGACATCATTATTCATGAGCAATACGCCGAAGCTAAAGGATCTAACAAGAATTTTTGTTATAGAAGAATACTCTTACATTACGCTAAAAATATCATTGTCACAGAAGGGTAAATAGCTTCAAGCTATAAAAGCTGAGTGGTAAAGTGCATTACGGTTAGATCACTAAATAGCTTATAAGTTCTAAAATAGAAAAGTCTTTTACCTTATCAATGAAATCCATCAACAGGGAAAAGACTTTTCTTGAATAATTAGCGAAATCAAACCACTAAGTAATCGATTCTACTGGTGGCTTTACATCCGCATTTTGACCGCGATGGCGCAGATAGTGATCTAGCAAAACAATGGCTAACATGGCTTCTGCAATCGGCGTGGCACGGACACCCACGCAAGGGTCATGACGACCTTTGGTTAGCATCTCAATTGCTTCACCCTCTGTATTGATGCTCTTGCCAGCGGTAGTAATACTAGAAGTTGGCTTGAGCGCGATACTGACCCGAATATTTTGACCCGATGAGATACCACCCAAAATACCACCAGCATGATTGGCAGTAAAGCCGTCCGGCGTCAGCTCATCACGAGAGCGATGACCAAACTGCCCTGCGACCGCCATACCATCACCAACCTCAACGCCTTTGACAGCATTAATACTCATCATTGCATGAGCAATGTCCGCATCGAGGCGATCAAATACTGGCTCACCTAAACCGACTGGAACACCGCTAGCAATAATCTCTAGACGGGCGCCGCAGCTGGTGCCTTCTCGGCGCAAGCTATCTATCAAGGTTTCAAAACGACTGACGGCATCAGCATCCGCACAAAAGAACGGATTGCTATTGACAAAGTCCCAATCGATTTGCTCGGGGTTGGTGACCTGACTGTATTCATTACCAATCTGCGTCACATGGCCATGAATTTGTACGCCCAAGCGATCTTGCAGATACTTCTTAGCGATAGCGCCCGCCGCCACGCGCATTGCAGTCTCACGCGCCGAAGAGCGACCGCCACCGCGATAATCACGAAAACCATACTTCATACTATAAGTATAATCGGCATGACCGGGACGGAAGGTGTCTTTGATTTCGCTATAGTCTTTGGATTTTTGATTGGTATTACGAATCAGCAGACCGATAGAAGTACCTGTGGTTTTGCCTTCAAATACACCAGAGATGATCTCAACTTCGTCAGACTCGCGGCGCTGGGTCGAGTACTTAGACGTGCCCGGCTTTCGGCGATCCAAATCAATCTGCAAATCTTCTGCGGATAATGCTAAACCCGGTGGCACGCCATCAACGATTGCCATGAGACCGGCACCATGCGACTCACCGCAGGTGGTGACCGTAAAAACTTGCCCGATACTATTGCCTGCCATATTTATCCTTAAACAAGTAAACGTAACTTATGCTTCTTTGATCAATCGTTTGTAATTTTTGACTGCTAATTTATACTTATTTATGACTGTCTAACATCTGCACAAAAGGAGCGAACAGCTGACGATGTGCCATTAGCTCATCATAAGTAATCGCAAACACCCCATGACCACCATGAGCGAACTTTAACCAGTCAAACTGAATCTCAGGATAGGCTTGCTTTAACGCCCACTCACTATCACCCACTTCACAGACCAGTAAGCCTTCTGGACTGAGATAGTCTGGCGCTTCAAAAAGAATGCGGTGTACCAAGTCCAGTCCATCTTGACCTGCTGCTAGCGCATGCTCAGGCTCGTATAAAAACTCTGGTGGCAAGTCTGCCATGATAGCAGCATCGACATACGGCGGATTGGTAACGATCAGCTCGTATTGATTTTCAGCAGGAATCTTGGCAAACAGATCCGACTCAATCACATTCACTTGATGGCCAAGATCATGATGATCGACATTGACCATCGCCACTTCAAGCGCGCCTTTATCAATATCTACAGCATCGACCAAGGCATCGACGAAGCGCGTCGCCAAGGCAATAGCAATACAGCCAGAGCCGGTGCATAAGTCTAAAACACGCTCAGGCTGTGATAGCTGCTTGACATCCAAACCATGATCATAGAAGGCAGTAGCCTTATCATTGACCGTCATACCCAGTGGCTTCGCCAGCTCATTGACATCAAAATACGGATGGAACTGTTGACGTATTAATTCTGCTACAGGCGAGCGCGGAATGAGCACGCGCTCATCAACATAAAAAGGCAAATCACAGAAGTAGGATAAATTGATCAAGTAGCTTAAAGGCTTACGCTCAGCGATACGCTCTTCTAACAGGCTCAATACCAATTGCTTCTCTGACGTGGTCAGCCGGCAGTCTAGAATCTGCTCATTCGCGGACCAATCTAACGACAACGAGTGCAATACAATCGCTGATGCTTCAGCAAACTCATCTGTCGTGCCTTGAGCCACGACCACATCATAGTTACGAAGTTGAGTGACCGAAAAGCGTATAAAATCACGAATACTAACCAGTTGCTCGCGCGCTTCTTCGAGCTCTGCATGCAAGTTGGCAAATTCATCGTGCTCACCGAGAAGGCCTGTCTTCAAATCGTACTCCATCTCACCGTCCAAGCCCTTAGGCTCAGTCTCATTGAAGTATTGGTTTTGAAACTCTTCTGCGCTCATTGTTTGGTCTTCTGACATATCGCACCTTGCTGATTACATGTTCACTGACTACATGCGGATGGGTTAAATCGCTCTCTATAAAAAGCCGACTTATTAAATAATAATCTAGCCCTACATTATAGACGCAAACACTAGGTTGCGCCAATCACTGTGTTTTTTAGTTTACTAAAAACAGAAAAACACTGAGTGTATTGAGTTAGGCCATGTTCTCATGTTAAAAATAGTCATAAAAATGAGATAAATTGCCGTCAAACGAGGAAAATAGCACAAATAATATCGAGATATTAATCAGCTGTTTGACGACGTTTGGCAAAGTTTAGCCATTTTTAGCCCATTTAAATACAAGCGCTTGGATTGAAGACACGCCCTAGAATCTAGCAAAAATCCATACACACCATGGCTAAATTATTGCCCAACTGTAGTGAATACGTCAGCAGTTGACGTTTAGTACTATATAGGTATAAAAATATGTGTCAAAAGTTTGCGAAGCGTCTCAATTATGCGCATAATAGCCGTATTAGTAGCAACCACAAGTAACTTAAATATGATGAAAATAAAGCCTCTTATTACCGCCATATCTATCGTAGTCGTTAGTGCCAGCGTGAGTGCGCTTGCCGCCACCGCTGATAATACTCGCTCATTGCCAGTACGCACATCCGACTCCATGCCTAGCCTCGCTAAGAAAGTGAGCCTTGATGTGCAAGAGAATCGTAGCCGCTCAGTCGATGGTCGCGCTCCCGCCACTACTGCTAAGCCAGCTGACCGCATGACGCAATTGATTGATTCAAAGCAAGGCCAAAAGCCGATGGCAGCCGCTCAATCGAGCACTGCTGATAATATGAGCGCAGAAGAGCTGACTCGTAAAGATGAGCAATCTGACAGCACTGATGATATTAGTGAAGGTCAAGCCGTTGCCGCCCCTAGCGACGTCTCGTCTATTGACTCCTCTGACCCTTTGTCTTTTGAGTTACCTGAAAGCGAAAAGCGTCAAGATTTTAGCGATGACCCTACCATCAAAAACATCGAAGACAAAGATGGTAAAAGATACACCACGCTAAACTTGTCCAACTATGCCAAACAAGTCAATGATGCCGTCTGGTCACCAAGCATGAAGGTCAACTCAGCGATGACTATTAAAATGCAGGCATTACTCGATTGGAACCATGCTTCACCGGGTCCTATCGATGGCGGCTGGGGTATGAACAGTAAAAAAGCCTTGATCAACTTTCAAACCATGAAAGGCTTGCCAGCAACCGGCAAAATGGATCAAAAAACATGGAATGCCTTAATCAAAAACATTCCTGCCAATAAGCCCGTGTTAGTGACTTACACACTGACTGAAGATGATCTCAAAACCAACTTCGCGCCTACCCCTGCTGGCTCAGAAGCGAAGTCGAAAATGAAAGGTTTGTATTATCAAGATATCAAAGAGATGCTGGGCGAACGCTTCCACATGGACGTACGCTACTTAGATAAGCTAAATAAAAATAAAGCTTACCAAGCTGGCGAAACCATTACAGTCCTTAACACCCGTGGACCGCTGAATCAGCGCATCAACCGCGTTGTCGCCAATAAAGCAGACAAAACATTGTACGCCTACAATGATGACAAATTGGTCGCCACCTACCCAACGACTATTGGTAGCGATGCCACACCGTCTCCACAGGGTACTTTCAAAATTATCAACAAGGTAAAAATGCCTTGGTATAAAGCGACTGTCGGTGACGGTGCTCAGAAAAAGGTTCATATGCTGCCACCAGGACCGAACAACCCTGTCGGTGTTGTATGGATGGGCTTGTCTAAACCGTCTTATGGTTTGCATGGCTCGCCAAAACCTGAAGGTATCAGCCGTCAAGCATCAGCAGGTTGTGTACGTTTGACTAACTGGGATGTACTAGAGGTGTATGCCAACATTGAGAATGGCGCAACCGTTGTCCTAAAATAGTTTAGTTTAACAAAATGCTTAATGAAAAAAAGACCCTGTTAAGAGGGTCTTTTTTTATGACTGAGTTTCACTCAATTTTTAGATACTTACTATCAGAGAGCAGCAAAACAGCTTCCTAAAGCAGCGTCTTATTGGCGCTTTTCTTATGATACATCCACGCTTACTCTACAAAGTAAGCTTTCCGTATTTAACGTGCCAATGTAAAGTAACGGTATAAAATAACGATGTAAAGCACTCGCTTAGAACATCAATTTAAAATATAACCCGTAAAGTAAAAATTGCCCACTGCCCTATGACTTATACTTTATAGCCTTCCTCATTACCAGTGATGCTGCCTACTTTTTTGGTAAAGTACAATCCTGCAGGAATAGAGATCAAGATACCTGCGGCTACTGCCATTTGGATATGTGGAATCTGATTAAACCCTGTAACCAAGGCGCCAATCATGAATACGCCAATGGTGACGGTTGCTGCTATGGAGTAGATGACAGAAAATAATGGCCAGTTCATAATTTATTCCTCATTTTTGTTGTGGGTATACTCCCTTTATACACTAAATCCACAAGGAAAGTAAGTATTTAATCCAAACCTTTAAGCCAGTTATAACGGGTGACTCAGCATAAAAGCCTTGTTATAATAAGGGAATTATCTGCAATATTATTTATCGTAAAAAATCGTAAAGTATGATGCTTTTATCAGTATTAGTTGATTTTCCATCCGCTTACTTCTCGCCTGCCTAGTCGCAAAAAACTCCTACGGTTTTCTACATTTATCATTACAATAGCGACTTTCTGTCATTCGCTAAGAAAGTTTTTCACTATGACCTTATCTAATAAACAGTCAGCTGTTGAGTCAGCAACGACAAAAGATGCCTTAGACCAGATTGATGCTCAGCAGGTGTCAGAGTCTATTGCTAATAATAATGCAACTGATGAAGCTAATGTCGATGAAATGTCGTGTCCAAATGATAAAATCCAGACTCATAAAACCTTGGATAATGAAACCTTAAACAATGAAAATCCAAGCAATACTGAAAGCGACATTGAGCAAAATGACATTGAGCAAGACGGCATTGAGGAAAATGATCTAGGTGCTCAACATCCTGAAGCTAAAGTAAAGATGGAGTCGCTTGGACCCGATGTGGTAGTGGCGAGTGTTGAAACATCGGAGCCAGAAACCCAAGCATCTGGCGACATGGAAAAAACAGAAGTTGGCGCGTCAAATGCTGATGATGTAGAAAAGCAAGGTACTGAAGATAGTCAGGAAACCCTAGTTGATGAAGCCACCGTTGAAGCAGAAGCTACTGACGATTCTAGGGTGCTAACCGACGCTAGCAAAACAATTGACCATGAATCCACGGCGGATGCGACGGATCCCAAAACAGACGAAAGTATGTCCATACAAGGTACAAGTGCAGAAAATACAGTAGAACCTGAAACACTAGTCACGCCAGCCTCCAAAGGAAAAACGCAGCCCAATGCCAAAGCGTTGACTGCTACTGAAAATGAATCTAAAAATGAGTCAAGCAAAGATGATGCACTAGAAAAAATGCCTAACGACGAGGCAGAGAATAACGACAAAGAAGAAGAGAAAGAGAAAGAGGACGAAGTCAAAGAACAAAAAGAAGCCAAACTGGAGTCTTATAAGCAGTTTGTTGCCGAGCAATTCAGCAACCAAAAGGTAGACTATCCAGAAGTACGAGTCAGAATCGAGGCCAACGCTCTGCCTAGCAAAATGTATTTCATTATGAATATACTTTCTGCCATCATCGCCAGTTATGGGTTGGTAACCAATTCAGCTGCCGTGGTCATTGGCGCCATGTTGGTTGCCATGATGTTAGGTCCCATTACTGGCATAGCATTAGCGATTATTGATCATCGTATGCCATTGCTACGTAAATCACTGATTACGGTTATCGTCGGCGTATCATTGGTCGTACTGGTCGGCTTCGTCGTCGGTTGGCTGCACAAAGATCAGCCATTAACGACAGAGATACTATCGCGCACTCAGCCGACCTCGATGGATTTGATGATTGCCTTAGCAGGTGGTACTGCTGGTGCTTATGCGATGGTATCACCGCACCTATCAGTGGCAGTGGTCGGCGTAGCAGTAGCAACCGCTTTGGTGCCACCACTGGCTGCCAGTGGTATTTTATTTGCCAATGGCGAGATTCAGCTAGGCTTTGGCGCCTTACTGTTAGCTGTTACCAACATTATTGCCATCCAATTTACCAATGCGCTTGTATTATGGCTTTTAGGCTTTCGTCGTTTGGTCAAGGACGACTACAAATCAAACACCTACCTGACTTTTTTGCAACGTAATGCAGTGACCCTATTGTTGTTAGCAGGGTTGGGCACTTATTTAACTATTAATCTACAAACCAACGCCAAGCAGCAAGTCTTTGAAAGCAGCGTCAAAGAAGCCATCAACAGCTACTTTATTGATAAGGGTAACGTACTGACCAATACTCAGTTTGATACCTCGAAAGAAAATAAAGTCGTACGTGCGGTCATTCGCGGAGAGACGACGCCTACCTCATACGATGTACGACAAATCGAAACTGTCATTACCCAAGATATGGCAGAGAATTTCCCTGAGTATTTACCCATTAAGCTACAGCTGCGCTACTTGCCAGTACAAGTCATTGAGTCCAATCCATTGATACAAGACAAACTCGACAAGACCGATGCGGCGATTTTGACCAATTAGCTTTTATGCGCTACCAAAACCATCGACTATTTAGAGACGCAGAATAACCTAGCAGTTGTAACTCTTGTACCAAGAGCTTGGGCGTTTGTGCTAAAATCGCTTGCAAAATTATTTTACTTTATCTATTCAATTCTATCCGTCAGTAAGGAGCCGCTGTGAGCCAGCCATTTCGCTCAGCCGATATTCGTCAAGCTTTTATCGATTTTTTTATAAGCAAGCAGCATACCCCTGTTTCTTCATCTAGCCTAATTCCGCACAATGACCCGACATTGCTATTTACCAATGCCGGTATGAATCAGTTTAAAGAAACGTTTTTGGGCATGGAGCCGCGTGATTATACCCGTGCAGTAACCTCGCAAAAATGCGTAAGAGCGGGCGGCAAGCATAATGATTTGGACAATGTTGGCTATACGGCGCGTCATCACACCTTCTTTGAGATGCTGGGCAACTTCTCCTTTGGCGATTATTTTAAGCAAGCGGGTATCGAGTACATTTGGGAATTTTTGACATCCGATGAATGGTTGGCTATCGATAAAGATCGTCTATATGTGACCATTTATGAGACTGACGACGAAGCCTTTGATATTTGGCATAAAGACATCGGTATTCCTAGCGAGCGTATTATCCGTATTGGTGATAATAAAGGCGCGCCTTACGCATCAGATAACTTTTGGACGATGGGCGATACTGGCCCTTGTGGCCCTTGTACCGAAGTGTTTTATGACCATGGCGCAGACATTGAAGGCGGTTTGCCCGGTACACCCGAAGAAGATGGCGACCGCTATATCGAGATTTGGAACTGCGTCTTTATGCAGTTTAACCGTCAAAAAGACGGCACCATGTTGCCACTACCTGCTCCTAGTGTCGATACTGGCATGGGGCTTGAGCGTATCAGCGCTATCATGCAAGGTGTGCATGGCAACTACGAAATCGATTTATTTGTGCACTTGATGGATGCCGCTGCTGAGATTTTAGACATTGAAAATCAGCAGCAGTCGTCGCTAAAAGTCATCGCTGATCATATTCGCGCTGTTTCATTTTTGATTGCTGATGGTGTCACGCCAAGTAATGAGGGTCGTGGCTATGTGCTGCGCCGCGTCATTCGCCGTGCCGTACGTCATGGTAATAAGTTGGGCGCTGATAGTGATTTCTTTTATAAGATGGTCGCGCCACTGGTCGCTGAAATGGGCACTGCCTATCCAGAGCTAAAAGACAAACAAAGCGTCATCGAAAACGCCATTCAAAAAGAAGAAGCGCAGTTTGCCAAGACATTGGCACAGGGTTTACGCTTGCTTGCCAGCGAACTTGAAGGCTTACAAGACGGCGATACCCTCTCTGGCGAAGCCGCCTTTAAACTTTATGATACTTATGGCTTTCCGCTTGATTTGACCGCCGATATCACTCGTGAACGCGGTATTGTAATCGACGAAGCGGAGTTTGATGAGCACATGCAAGCACAACGTGAACGCGCCCGTGATGCTGGCAAATTCGATGTTGATTATAGCAGTGTCATTCAAGTAGACAACCCAACGACATTCATCGGCTATGAGCAACTTGAAGAAAATGGCGTGACTGTTAATGCCCTTTATCAAGATGGCAATCCTGTCGATAGCTTAAGCGAAGGTATGGAAGGCGTTATCGTCCTTGACCGTACGCCGTTTTATGCTGAAGGTGGTGGTCAAGTCGGTGAGTTGGGTGAAATTCGTAGCGCATCTGGTGTTTTTGAAGTGCAAGATACCAAAAAATCCGGGCAAGCCATTATTCATCATGGCGTCGTGACCATGGGTGATATCAGCACTAAGCAAACAGCTGACGCCCAAGTTTTATCTAGTATCCGTGCTGCTAGTGCCAAAAACCATTCGGCCACTCACTTATTGCATGCCGCATTAAGAGAGGTATTGGGTGATGAAGTCACACAAAAAGGCTCGCTGGTCTCAAGCGACGTGCTACGTTTTGACTTCTCCTATGATAAGCCCGTCACTGCTGCCGAGATTACACGTGTAGAACGTCTCGTTAATGAGCAAATCCAAGCCAATACCCCAGCCCGTATCGAGCATATGTCTATCGATGAAGCGATGAAGCAAGGTGCCATGGCACTGTTTGGTGAGAAGTATGGCAATGACGTTCGCGTGCTTACTATGGGCACCGACAGCATTGTCGATGGTCAGCGTCAGCCCTTCTCTATTGAGCTGTGTGGTGGTCTTCACGTGCAGCGTACGGGCGACATTGGTGTCTTTAAAATTACTAGCGAATCAGGTATTGCCGCAGGTATCCGCCGTATTGAAGCCGTCACAGGTATGAATGCCATAAAAAACATTCAGCAAAGTGAGCAACAACTCAGCGAGCTTGCCAGTCAGCTAAAAGTAAAACGCCCTGAAGTGGCACAGCGTGTCCGTACTATGGCGGATAAGCAGCGCGACCTAGAGAAGCAGTTAGAGCGTTTAGAACAGAAAATGGCCAGTGCGCAAGCCGCTAACTTGCTTGATGATGTGCAGACTATCGCCGGTACGCCAGTTCTTATCAGCACCTTAGGCGGTGTGGATGGCAAATCAATCCGTACGCTGATGGATGATATCAAATCCAAACTGCCTGATAGCGTGATTGTATTGGTTGGTGATAAAGACGATCAGCTAGCCTTAGCCGCAAGTGTCGCAAAGTCTGTCACTGCTAAAGTAAAAGCCGGTGATATCATTCGTCATTTGGCAAGTGAGCTTGGCGGTAAAGGCGGCGGCAAGCCCGATTACGCCCAAGGCGGCGCACCGAAGTCTGGCAACAGTAAAGCAGTCATTGACGCGCTACCCGCTTGGATAACTACCCAGCTTGGTGAATAAGCCATTTAGCTGACTGCCATTCAGTGCGTTAAACGCCATTAGTATGGGCGAGCAGCAGGAATGATACGATTGGTTATACGCTTTATAACCAATCGCCATATATCTAATCCGTACTGACACTTAACCTTACAAGCCGAGTATGGTATAAAGGTCGACGTTTGGGCATATCCTTAATTCCATTCATATCGCTCATTCAGTTTAACGCAGGCACCATTGGATAAACAAAAGGCATAGGGCGCAACTCTTATAATACGGCTTTATCTACGCAAGCATTGATTGACAGATACATTGCTGCTTATCGATGATAATAAAAGGCCATTAATGAATAATAGGTAGATTTTTATGGCGTTAATAGTACAGAAATACGGCGGCACCTCGATGGGCAGTATCGACCGCATCAAAAACGTCGCCAAACGAGTTAAGCGCTGGCATGATAATGGTCATCAAGTGGTGGTCGTTGTCTCTGCCATGAGCGGCGAAACCAACCGTTTGATTGATCTGGCACGCCAAATTAGCACCCAGCCTGATCCTCGCGAATACGATCAAATGGTCTCAACGGGTGAGCAGGTCTCTATCTCGTTACTTGCAATGGCCATCAAAGATCTTGGTATTGGTGCTCGTTCATTCACTGGTCGTCAGGTCGCTATTAAAACTGATAGCTCATATAATAAAGCCCGTATCGAAAGCATCGATGATAAAAACATTCGTGAGCAATTAGATGCTGGTAATATCGTGATTGTGGCTGGTTTTCAAGGTATCGATGAGGATGGTAATGCAACGACGTTAGGTCGCGGCGGCTCTGATACGACAGGTGTTGCGATTGCCGCAGCCTTGGGCGCAGATGAATGCCAAATCTATACCGACGTCGATGGTGTCTATACCACTGATCCACGCGTCACCTCAAAAGCCAAAAAGCTTGAAAAAATTACTTTTGAAGAAATGCTGGAGATGGCGAGCCTAGGCTCAAAAATCTTACAAATTCGCTCAGTAGAATTTGCGGGTAAATATGGCGTACCGCTACGCGTCCTCTCTAGCTTTGATGAAAATACCGATGGTAGCTTTGACGACGACTTTAAGAACAATGTCGGCACCCTAATTACGATAGACGAAGGAGACAATATGGAACAGGCAATCATCTCAGGTATCGCTTTTAATCGAGACGAAGCAAAAATAGTCGTGCGCGGTGTGCCCGATCACCCTGGCATCGCCTCTGCTATCTTGAGCCCTATTGGTCGCGCCAATATCGAAATTGACATGATCGTGCAAAACCTATCAACCAATGGCACCACTGACTTTACCTTTACGGTCAATCGTACTGACATGGACAAAACCATGAAAGTGTTAAACGATGAAGTCAAAGACGAGATTGGTGCCAAAGAAATCTTGGGTAACAGCGAAGTCGTCAAAGTTTCTTTGGTTGGTGTTGGTATGCGCTCGCATGCTGGGGTTGCTAGCCTCATGTTCCAAACCCTCGCAGAAAACAACATCAATATTCAAATGATATCGACCAGTGAAATCAAAGTATCTGTGCTTATCCAAGAGCAGTATCTAGAAAAAGCAGTTAAATCACTGCACACGGCATTTGGTCTTGATCGTGAAGATGGCGACAGCAAAATCGCTGGGCTATAATTTATATTAAAACCATTAAAAATATAGACATAGCATTAACAGTTATCGATTACATCAGCATCAATTACTTTCAATAATGTGTTTATCCAAATAGGGTCTTTTTAGATCCTATTTTTATTTTTATTATTGTTCTGATTGGTATATACCTAATAGTTTTGTGAAAACCCGTGACAGTATCTGTTATGCCCCCTATAATGGGGCTTTCATTTGGGCTAAATGAATCTACCTATCATTACCGCTATTCGCCTAACGTTAGACATAGTAGCTTGTAAGCTAAATACAAGGTGTGTTTAGTGCGGCGGTAATGTCCTGTAATTGAGAAGTAATCTGATGAGTAATAATCTGTTGATGCGACATAAGGAGTGTGACGCATGTTAATTTTGACACGCCGCGTGGGCGAAACATTAATGATTGGTGACGAGGTCAGTGTGACTGTCCTAGGCGTTAAAGGCAATCAAGTGCGTATCGGTGTTAATGCGCCAAAAGACATTGCTGTACACCGCGAAGAGATTTACCAACGCATACAGCATGAGCGTTCGGTACAATCACAAATGCAGCATCTTGAGCAAGGCAGTTTTGCGCCTTCCTTTGATGATGAAGACTATTTTAATCGCTAAGCTGAGTCTTAACACCTAACCACTAATAATCATTGAGCACACACCAAGCACCGTACTTTGCTTTTTAATCTGCTCTGAGGTCATTTATTTATGAGTATTCGCCAATCAGATGTATCGGCTCTACTTAATGGTTTGAATAAAAAAGCCATTGGATTCAATGATGTCATCAGTTTTATTGATGATTTTTATCGTTATGCGCCCGCCCCTTTCGTTAATGGCATGCAGCACAATGCCGCTGGCGAAAACGAAGGCAGTGCGAAAATTTTTGGTTTTGCCAAACACCATGGTCTCAATCAATTAGACACGCTAAAGCTATTTGGTGAACATTATACCAAAGTGCTAGAGACGCCTAAAGGCACTGATCATGCCAATATCCGCAATTTTTTGCATTGGGGTTGGCAAGGGTTTTTGATGCAAAAGAATCCATTGACGGTCCGTCCAAGTGTTGATACGACTGCGCTTTAATCATTTTTAAGCACAAAAAAAAGCCACGCTATATAATATAGCGTGGCTTTTTTATTGAGCCTTTCAATCTTATCTTTAATATAAGTGAAAAGCACTGTCGATACATGACGCACTGCTGATATCCATTTTCTTGCTTGCTATGCCTGTGCAGACAGAGGCGACAAAAAAGTGATATCAGCAATACCGTCGCGTTTTTAGGGTATTTTGACTATAGCTGCTTTTATTGTAGTTAACTACGGCTACTCTAATTCACGACCATTCTGCTTATTTATCACGAAACTTAACTGGCTGGATAGCGCCCTTAGTATTGGGCATATTGGGATAATGATGTTCGTGCTCGACATCACATTCAGCACCGACGATTGAGCCATCGTCCTTTACAGGTTTATGAATATAACCGGTACGCTCGGCCGCAGGTAGATGCTCATGCTCCCAAACCATTACCGCTTGCATACAAGTGTCGCGCTGCTCAGGGGTTAATTTACGGCCATCTGGCCATTTGCCAAGCTCAATGGCCATACGGAATTTATCGACCACGTCTGGTGTTAGCGTTGCTAATATTGTTTGCTTATCCATCTCACTCTCCACGACTATTTTTTATACGACAACTGCTTTTATTCATCATCCATAATATCATCATCGATATCAAGACTGAATTCTTCGGCATGGACGTTCCAGTGTAGTTTGGTACGGCACGCCTCATAAAAATCAAATCCTGGAGGATGTAGCAGCGTTAGCTTATCAGGGTGCTTACGAATATAAAGCCGCTGCTCTTGGTCGAGCGGTATGCTGGGCTTGCCATCTGCACTAACCATCGGCTGCGTGCGATTGTCCTCATGGATGCGAATACAAACTTCGCTATTGCCACTGACTACAATCGGACGACTGGACAAGGTATGCGGATGCATGGGCACCAGACATATTGCATCCATACTCGGATGGATAATAGGGCCACCACCAGATAGTGCATAGGCTGTGGAACCAGTAGGCGTCGCCACAATCAAGCCATCGCTGTGCTGTCTATAGACATCGTGACCATCAATTTTCATCTGAAAATCAATCATATGTACTGACTTACCAGCATGCAATACGATGTCATTGAGCGCCATATCTTCATGGATAATATTTCGCCCTTCTCGTATTTCCATCGTCAAGAGAAACCGATGATCCAACTGATAATCGCCCATCAATACTTGACGCAATTTAAAAGCAGCTTCATCAGGTTTGACATCAGCTAAAAAACCAAGGCGACCACGGTTGACACCCAAGACTGGCACGCGATAACGAGCCAGTGCTTCAGCAGCATGCAATATAGAGCCATCACCACCGACGACGATAACCAAATCACAAATCTCACCAATTAAGCTACGCTTAACGATTTTGACTTTTTCGATCTCAGTAAGATCCAAGGTTGGTAGATGGGCAGTTTGCATGTCCATTATCAGGGTGAGATTCATCTCATTGATCGTTTGGGCAATCTGCACCAGACTTTGGGTGACGCTGCGCTTGCCTGCGCGCCCCATTAATCCAATACGCCGAAACGCTGGATTTTTGATGGCGTGGAACAGCTCTGATGCATGTAAGTGTGGCAATCTTTCGGACTGCGCGGAGTTTTCCATAAAACGACTCGGAATAACGGTAAAATACAGGGCAATGATAGCGATAAATGAGCGCTTAAACTAGCATGTTTTATCAATTATCGTTGTTAACTGTCGTAATCAACCCCATATAACAACCATTGCACGCCCATTTATGGCCTGCTTACCGCGCTACTGAGCATCCCTAGCTAGTCCAAATAATAAGTCAGATGATGGTTGCGTCAATCCTTGACAGCCGTCACGCAAACACAGTTGACAATAACCAAGCTTTTGCTAAAGTAGCAGTAATTTATATCATTTTTAATTAAGGACATATGTATGGCCAATCCTATTGTCAGTCGCGCAGAGCTTGCGATCGGCGGTCAGCCGATGACCGTCAAAGGTGTCATCCAAAAGACCAGCTTGTTGCTTGGTTTATCTGCTATCACTGGTGTCGGCTTTTTCTTTTATGCGCTGATGGCAGGTTTATCGCAAGGTTTTATTACCATGGCGGCCTTTGGTAGTATGTTTGCCGCTTTTGGTCTCGCGATCTTTATCACTTTTAAGCCACAAAAAGCCAAAACTTTCGCGGTCCCTTATGCGCTCTTAGAAGGTATCTTCTTAGGCGGCATCTCGCTGTTTTTTATGAGAATGTATCCAAGCGTGCCAGTGACTGCAATGTGTGCGACCTTTGTGACAGCAGCCGTTATGCTAGGGCTATATCGCTCTGGTCTCGTTAAGGTAACGCAAAAATTCCGCTCTATCGTCACCTCAGCGCTTATAGCCATCATGCTCGTTTATGTCGCCCAGTGGGTTCTTTCTTTAGCGTTCGGTTCGAGCTTACCTTTCTTATTTGAAGGTGGCGTTATCGCTATTGGCTTCAGTTTATTTGTGATTGTTATCGCTTCTTTTACGCTATTACTTGATTTTGATAACATTGATCGCGGCGTAGCAGCTGGTGTTTCTGAAGACTACGAATGGTTATTTAGTATCGGTATTCTTGCGACGCTAGTATGGATGTATATCGAATTTATGCGTCTGCTTAGCTACCTACAAGACTAATCTATAACTGGCTAATAATAATGATACCTAAAATAAAAACCGTCTTTTGCTAAAGGCGGTTTTTTTATATTTGAACCAAAGTAGGTATTATATGCAGATAAATACCACGTATAAGAAACTAAGCACGTTTTAGACGCAGCGCATTTAATACCACAAATAATGAGCTAAGCGACATTCCAATGGCGGCAAGCCAAGGTGGGACATAACCAAACGCGGCAGGTAATAATACGATACTGTTATAAGCCAGTGCCCAGCGGAAGTTTTGTTTGATAATGCGTTCCGTTTTATCCGCGATACGCTTGGCGGCCGTGATGGCTTCAATCTGTCCATTAAGGATGATGCTATCGCTTGACACCTGCGCCAAATCTGCCGCGCCAGCAATCGAAGTCGACACATCTGCTGCTGCCAACACGGGCGCATCATTAATACCGTCACCAACCATCAGCACGACTGACCCTTGTGCTTGCAGCTGCTGGATATGATTGACCTTATCTGTTGGTGACAGACCATTATATGCCGCCTGCATGCCCAAAGTCTCCGCCATGACCATCGCCTGCGGACTGGGGTCGCCCGTCAGCATCACAGACTCAATACCTAAGCCTTTGAGCGTATCCAGCATTGAGCGGGCGTTATCACGCACTTTATCGCTAAAGTAAAAACACGCCAGCGCTTGCCATCCACTTGAGGAGCTTGTTTGACAAGACAACACAACCGCTGAGCTGGCACGCTGGCTCAGTAAATCGATCGTTAAATCATTGTCTGCCTTTGCACCAGTAGCACCTTTATCCAAAGCAAAATCCATATGACCAATACGATATAGAACGCCATCAATCATGGCTTCTACCCCGCCTGCTGGATAATGCAGCAAGGCTTGAGTGGGCGGCAGATGTAATTGATAAGCGGCGGTCAGTAGCGCATGAGCAATCGGGTGACGACTGCCTACTTCTAAGGCCGCGGCAATGGCTAAAAAACGGTCTTTTTGCAAAGGCAACGCGCTTGAGTCATCGTTTTCATCTTGGCTGAACGATTTTATTAGCTCAATGTTCAGTAAGTTTGGCTTGCCATAAGTCAATGTCCCTGTTTTATCAAAAGCCACATGCGTAATCTCTGCTAAGGTTTGCAGCGTATGACCACGCGTGGTCAAAAAGCCATAGCTGGCCAATCGATTGGTAGAGACAGTCAAAGCAATCGGTGTGGCTAGTGACAGCGCGCAAGGACAAGTCGCCACTAAGACTGCAACCGTTGCCCAAATAGCTTGGCTTGGATCGACAAAATACCAGCCGATAAATACCAATGCTGACAACACTAAAATCCGCGCCACAAACCAACGAGCCAGCTTGTCCGCTTGCTGTGCCAGTTTGGGCTTTTCACTCATGGCACGGTTCATCAGCCGATCAATTAATCCAATCTGACTGTCTTCTGGCAGTGCCGTGACCAGCATCTCAAACGGCTGACTGTCGTTTTGTGCGCCGCCGACGATATAGTCGCCTTGAGACTTGATGATTAAATCACCCTCACCCGTCAGCAGACTTTGGGAGACGGTCGCAGTTGGACTAAGCAAAATACCATCGCTGATAATCTCAGAGCCAGCCTCAACCATGATGATGTCACCCACTTGCAAGCTTTGAGCGGTCACCATCTGTTTTTGTTCTGCACCATACACTGGCTTTAACAAATCTGGCTTTAATAGGTCTGGTTGACGGCTGGTTTGTTGCCAGTCTTGAGCTATACGATTGGTTATTTGATGAACATTGGCATCCATACTCTGCATAAAATTGGGTGTATACTTTGTTGGAGCGCTGACTGCGGCACTTATTGCACTATCAGCACCTGTCTCATGAACTGCCTGATTAATAGCACTCGTATCTGTTTTATTCGAAACATTTTGTTGTAACTGCTGCAAAATGAGCGCAGCGTCTCCTTTGTTTTCAGCAATTTTTTGTACTAAAACTGGCTCCACCACTACTAAGTCATTGGCCATCGTCGCCGCTTTTAGACGGGCATTATGCTCGATATAACGCCCTGCCAATAAGAAGAAAATAAACATGCTGACCGAATCATAATAGGTCTGACCGTTTCCAGTAATGGTGGCGTACAAACTGGCGAAAAATGTAACAATCAAGGCGATACTGACCGGTACATCCATATTGACTTGGCGCGCGCGAACTGCCGACCATGCAGACGTAAAGAACGGTATGCCCGCATAAAAGAACACGGGAATACTGACGAATAACGACACCCAACGCAAAAAGTCGCGCTGCAATATCAACATCCCGCTATATTCACCAAAATATAGTGCGACCGCATACATCATCGCTTGCATCGCGCCCAGAGCAGCAATTCCTAGACGTAGCAGCATCTTGTTATTGTGCTTAGCCAGCATTGCTTCATGGGTGTCTTGACGGTAAGGCTTGGCTTCGTAGCCAATTTCATTGATAACGGCTAGAATACGGCTGATAGGCAGCTTACTCTCGTCCCAAATGACGCGCATACGCTGATTGGTCAAATTGACCTGACACTTACTGATGCCATCAATCTCATAAAGACGCGATTCGATGAGCCACGTACAGGCAGCACAGCGCAAGTTGTTAACGGACAATTCTGCCACCGACAGACCATCTTGAGCGTAGACGAACTGTGATTTTATCTCATCATGATCATAGGCTTCGAGGCGCGTCAGTTGGGTAGGCAAACTTGCCGTACGGTTGATTTCCGAACGATCAAGATAATATTGCTCAAGCCCTGCCTCGACGATACTTTGCGAGGCCAACTGACAACCCATGCAGCACATCTCACGGGATTTACCCAATATATCGGCATAAAACGGCGGCTGCGGTACTGGATCGCCACAGTGGAAGCAATGACCAGCAAGGGGCAGTACCAACCCTTCGGTGATAGAGTTGTCTTCATAATAATGGCTGGAGGTTGGTATTGGTGAGGGGGCACTAGACATAATCGCGCTTACTTCCTTTAGACAGGTTTGCTCGAACCCAATTCACTTTGAGAAAACTTGCTATCATCAAATATGCCTAATGTTATTTAAAACAGCTATTTTAAATAAGCTCGACACGGCTAGCACAGATAGAGAATCAACCGCTAATTCATACAAAAAACATCGTTAGAATAATCGTAAATTGTTATCTTATATGGCACTGATAAAGCAAATTAAAAGCGCGCTGTGTTTTCGTATAAACATCGCTGTCAATAGATCGATTATACTATAAGCCGGTGCTGTGAACAGCATAACCCCTCACAGAGTCATCCCACTGAATGCCTGAGTTGATGATGATAGATTGAAAAATTTGTCAATTTGCGTCATTATGAGGCAGTTTTTTATCCCTAAATGGTGCATCATCCGTGCAAAAATCTAATTCTAAGCGACCAATCTCCAAGCTTCCTTCGTCATCTACGTCTGCTATCAGCACGCTACCCTCACAGCAGCGCGGCTTGGTCTTTAGTAGTATTTTATTAATTGTCATTATCGCTGGCATGGTGCTATTGGCGCTGTATTTGATCAAGCTTGATCGCACCATTACCCACAAGTTCGAAGGTAAGCGCTGGGATATTCCTGCCAAGGTATACTCGCAGCCACTTGAGCTTTACCAAGGTGCCAGCGTCGATAACAGCACGATTAAGACATGGCTTGAGCTGCTTAATTATCAAAGCAACAAAGCCTATGATCGCACCGGTACCTATCGTAAGTCTGGCAATACCTATTATATCCATACGCGCGGTTTTACTTATAGCTCCAACGATATAGACACTGAGCAAGTCATCAAAATGACGATTGCTGGTAATAAGATTGAGTCGATTCAAAGCACTTTACCGGCTAAGAGCGGCATTATTCGCCTTGAGCCGGTTAGTATTGGCGGCATTTACCCAGACAGCAATGAAGATCGTATGGTCGTCTCTTTAGATGAGGTGCCACAGCCATTGATTGATGCATTAATAGCCACGGAAGATCGCGGCTTTTATGAGCATAAAGGCGTATCGATACGCGGTATCGCCCGTGCAATCATTAATAATTTCTCTGGCGGCTCTAGACAAGGTGGTTCGACCATCACCCAGCAGCTGATTAAAAACTTTTATCTGAATTCAGATCGCACCCTAAAACGCAAAGCCAATGAAGCCCTAATGGCTGTGTTACTTGAGCTCCATTATAGTAAAGATGAAATTCTACAAACGTATCTGAACGAGATTTACCTAGGACAAAACGGCAACCGCTCTATTAATGGCTTTGGTTTGGCAGCGCAGTTCTATTTTAATCAACCGCTGAACGAGCTGCGCTTAGACCAGCAAGCCTTGCTCGTTGGTATGGCAAAAGGCCCGAGTGTCTATAATCCACGTCGCCATCCAAACGATTCAAAAGCACGTCGTAATGTCGTTCTTAGCAACATGCTAGCGATGGGCACGCTCAGTCAAGCAGACTATGATAAAGCCATAGAGAGATCACTGGGTATCGCTGACAAGCCTGTCGAAGGCAAAAGCCAATTTCCTGACTTTCTCGATATCGTCAAGCGTGAATTGAATACCGTCTATTATTCTGATGACTTAAAAAATGAAGGTCTGACGATTATTAGTACGCTCGACCCTATTGCCCAATTAGCCGCCGATAAAGCAGTCGATAAAAAACTGGGCGAGCTCCGTCGTAGCAGCAGCAAAACCAAAGATTTACAAGGTGCCTTGGTCAGTGCCAATCCAGAGACTGGTGAGCTGGTCTCTGTGGTCGGTAGCGGCAGTGAATTTACGGGCTTTAACCGCGCCGTCGATGCCAAGCGTCAAGTGGGCTCTTTATTAAAACCGATCATTTATATGACAGCGCTCGAAAGCGGTCGCTATAATTTGGCAAGTTCGGTCGATGATTCACCAGT
The DNA here is from genome assembly GCF_002836005.1 of Psychrobacter sp. Sarcosine-3u-12. Taxonomy (NCBI): domain Bacteria; kingdom Pseudomonadati; phylum Pseudomonadota; class Gammaproteobacteria; order Moraxellales; family Moraxellaceae; genus Psychrobacter; species Psychrobacter sp. Sarcosine-3u-12. The sequence goes on along the minus strand of NZ_PJBY01000100.1, from coordinate 135,309 downwards.
TACCGTCAACCTAAATGACGGTACGAAGTGGAATCCACAAAACTATGACAAGCGTGATCATGGTTATGTCCCCTTTACCACTGCACTGTCTCAGTCTTATAACCAAGCAGCGGTACGCTTAGGCATGGAATTTGGGATCGATACTTTTGCCAAGCAGCTACAGCGTATGGGTATTAAAGAGAAAATATCGCCTTATCCTTCTGCATTATTAGGATCGGTCAATCTTAGCCCAATGGATATGCTTGGCGTCTATCAAGTGTTTGCTACTGGTGGCTTTCGCACGCCCATTCATAGTATTCGTAGCGTCATTGATGATCGCGGTCGTATCTTGCAGCGCACTGGACTCAATACACAGCGTAGTATCCCGCCTGAGACCAACTTTTTGACCAATTACGCGCTACAGCAAGTGGTCGCCAGCGGAACGGCTAAACGAGCACAGTCGCTTGGTAGCAACCTGAATCTCGCTGGTAAAACAGGGACCACAAATGACTATCGCGACGCTTGGTTTGCTGGTTATAGTGGTAACTATGTCAGCGTGGTTTGGGTCGGTCGTGATGATAATAAGCCAATCGGTCTGAGTGGTGGCACAGGTGCATTACCAGTTTGGGTCGACTATATGAGTCGCTTAAAATTGACGCCAGTATCACTACCTGAGCCGGAAGGTATTGAGTGGTTATGGCTTGAAAACAATTCTGGTAAGCTATCAAATGAGCGCTGTACTGATGCGCGCTATTTGCCAGTAATGTCAGCACATTTGCCCGAAGAAGCCAGTAGTTGTGCCATCGGATTGTATCAACAAGATCGCGCTCAAGAACAGAGTGAGCAAGGCGCTATCAATCAGCAACGCCGCCGCGAAGGCTTAGACATTCCAAATGGCGAAGCGGTTGAGACCGAGAGCCAAGATGATAATGATGCGCAGGGCGGTACCGATACTTGGTACGACCGTGCGGTTGAATGGTTCTAACATTGTTTTTAAAAACTTAAAAGGGTCTTAACATGGTGTCATCTATACAGCAAAGCGTATCCGTTAAGCAGGACATTATTAGCACGGCTAAAAAGAATACTCTAGCGAATACTGTTCTCGCTGCCAGTGCGGTCGTTGGCATGATGAGCTTGAGTGCCTGTCAAACGGCGCCTATTACTGCGACGAGCACAACACCTGCTCAAACGATGCCAGCAACACAACGTCAAGAGACAGCAGCGCCTTCATCGGTTACCAACGTAAAACCTGCGACTCAAGCGCCGATTATTGATCACAGGGGCTATGGAGAAGGCGACGATAATGATGAAAAAAATGACTACCCTATCCAGTCTGATGCGCCGTCTGGCCCATCTTCAGCGACAAACCCATTAACGCAACAAACTCCAGTGTACACAGCGCCTAACTCCCCATCCAGTCCTGTGTTTTCACAGCCCGATGCCGTAATCATTACGCCGTCCCGTGATGACTATATAATTTCTGAACCTTCAATACCGTCGCACAATGACCTATTAGAGCGCGCGCGCCAAAACTCGCAACAACGCAGTCAACAAGCGGCTACTAACAACAGTGACCTGCCAGCATTTCGCAATCTTATGCAAACAGGGATTGGTCAGTTAAAATCAGGCAAGCTGACCAATGCTGAGAGCAGCTTTACCCGCGCCCAGCGACTCGCGCCCAAATCCTCAGCGGTGTATTTTTATCTGGCACAAGTCGCTCTCAAAAAGAACCAACCGCGCAAGGCAGAAGCCATGGCTCGCCGTGGTCTTAGCGTCTCGCAAGATGCCAATCGCAGACGCGCGCTCTGGCAAATTATTTTGCAATCAGGGCAAGCGCAGGGTAACTCACGCGTCATCAATGAAGCAAAGCAAGCACTGCGTTAGTATCAAGACATACCGAAGTGAGTAAATACTAAGTCTATAACTTGCTATCTACTCACTTTTTATATTGTGCATACGCATCATTTATCCAAAACACTCATTTTTATTTTAGATTAAGGTTATCGTTATGGCATGGCAACAACTGCACTTACAGTGTGAAAAAGCAAACGTCGATCTGGCTGAGGCGCTGTTACTAGAAGCAGGTGCACTATCAATCGCTTTAGATGACGCAGGGGATCAACCCTTGTTTGAGCCATTGCCTGGTGAGTCACCCTTATGGGATGAAGTGATCCTGACAGGATTGTTCGATGCCAGCACAGACACTGGTAGCCGTTATGCCGTTGAACAGTTAAGTCACGAAATTGGTGCACAAGTACACGCCAGTCGTGTTTGGCTAAGTGCTGTGGATGATAAAGATTGGGAACGTGAATGGATGAGCAATTATCATCCTATAGAATGCGCCAATAACTTATGGATTGTGCCTAACTGGATAACGCCGCCCAATCCTGAAGCGATCAATATTATTATGGACCCCGGCTTAGCTTTCGGTACGGGTTATCATGCCACCACGCGCTTGTGCCTCGACTGGCTAACAGAACAAGATCTGAGTGACAAAGTAGTGATTGACTATGGTTGCGGCTCAGGGATTTTAGGTATTGCGGCATTATTGCTAGGGGCACGTCAGGTCTATGCCGTTGATATCGATCCACAAGCTGTGCTGGCGACCAACCAAAATGCCGTACGCAATCATGTCGATGATCGCTTGCAAGCATTTTTACCCGAAGACTTTACTGATTACTGGAAACAAAACGACGTCAAACCTGTAGAAGTGATGGTCGCCAACATTTTAGCCAAGCCCCTTATTGGCTTAGCACCTTACTTTGTCACCTTAATGGCACCAAAAAGTCGTATCGTGTTAGCCGGCTTAATCGAGTCACAAACTGAAGAAGTGACTGCCGCGTATCAGCCTTATTTTGCGCTCGACCCGAAGCATGCCTTTACGGCGCAAGAAGACCAACATTGGCAGCGTTTATCTGGTACATTTACAGGCTAGCAACATTTAATTACATCTGTTACGATAGAGGGGCAGTCAAATGTTATGTATTTGACGCCACTCTGTCCTTGTCTATTGCTCATGAATGTGTCAAGCATTTAACGATGAGTATCTAAGTAGAAGCCTGAGTATTAGAGGCAACTATTGGTGAGTGGCTGCGCGGTATTGATAACCATACTTTTTTGGATTCGACCCTATGACCACGCCAATAAAAACTCAGTGCCCTCATTGCCAAGCTTGCTTTAAATTACAACAAACCCAGTTAAATAAAGTAAACGCCACCGTTTGCTGTGACCAGTGTCAGCAGAGTTTTTTGGTCAATAAGCACCTTATCGTCACCACCGACACGCCACCAAAAATAGCAGATAGCACAACCACCAACCCAAATAATACCAGTAATGTCACACCGCTTACTCATAATAAACTGTCTAATAAGCAATCTTCAGCCGCCTTATCCTCTGACAGCTTAATTCATGATGATTTAATTTATGATGACATGGATATCGATGACGCAGATGAAAGTAGTTTGGAATATGACTCGTTAGAAAATATGGACGCTTGGCTGACCCATGCAACCGACAGTAGTCATAGCACCTCCACCGCCAGCAGTAAGCTTGATAAAGCACCCAAATCAGCAGCAGACGCAACATTAGCAGCAACGCAGTCTACCTCACCTGCCCAAGTTGCGCTTAGTTCAGCGGCGGCTAATAATATCCATGCCAATATTGATGATACGACTGACAACGCTTGGCTCGAAGATCTGCTCAAAGAGCAAAAAAATAATGACAATAGCATCCAAGAGGATACGGATTTATCGCAGCTCTTGCTCAGCATGGGCGTGCCCTTTAGAGACGAAGACCGAACACATGAAGAGCGGGTCAAAAAAATGCAAGCGCAAGCGAAATTTGCGCCAACACCAACGCGGCATTCAATTGCCTCGCTACTGTGGACGCTTGGCTGTTTAGTATTGGCGCTGCTACTTTTTGCCCAGTATGTTATTTTTAATTTAGAAACCTTGGTAAAAAATCCCGCTCATGCGGAGCGTCTACAGACAATCTGCACAATCGCGGCTTGCAGCCTTCCTAGCGCTGACTTATCTGCCTTGACGATCACTGAGCTCAATCACAAGCCTAGCCAAATTAAAAAAACGGGGACTTTTAGTGAGGTAAGTGCAACGTTAAACAACCAAAGCCCACAAGCCCAGCTTTACCCTAATGTTAAGGTCAGTGTTTACGGGACAGATGCCCTACTCGGAGAGTTTATTGCAGCACCAGATGATTATCTATTGAGTACCCAAAACCAAATAGCGGCTGCCAGTCGCAGACAACTGCTATTTACGATACCGGTTGCCAATGCTCAAATCCGTGAAGTCCGTATTAATCCTATTTATTGAAGCAGACCTTAATAAATAGAAGTAATAAGCGAGACCTTAATAAATAGCAGTAACGAAATAGTTTGGAATTGAAAAGTCTTCGTTGAATGGCATTGCCGCTGAGATAACGTCCAATCTGTCAATGCTAACCGATATTAATTTGTTATAATACCCGTCTAAACCCCTATGGTTTGACTCTTTTTAATCTCAAGGACATTATCTTATGGCAACTCATGCACAGCATAATGCCAATCGTTTTGCCCAAAGCTCTGAGCATCTTGCCGATTATAATAAAGACGATTATCAGCATTCTATCCGTGATTTAGAGCCTTCTCTAGATAGCCTTATGAACAATGGGCATACTCCTGAACCTTTGCGTGTGAACGTAGAGCGAGTGGTGCGTCAGTATTTTGCGATGTTAGGCGATGAGATACCCACCGATTTGTATGAGCTTATCTTAAAACAAATCGAAGAGCCGCTATTGTCTGTCGTCCTTGAGCAAACGCGCGGCAATCAGACCAAATGCGCGCAAATCTTGGGTCTCAATCGTGGTACGTTACGCAAAAAACTTAAAACCTATAACTTAATGTAACCTCGGCCAGATGAGCTTACCGATCGTCATTAACCCTCATTATGTATGGCAATTTATCGTTTATGACCTTATCCACTGTGATACTGTCGGCAGCGATTGTCATTATCACCTTGCCAGACGTTTACGTCAGGCTTTTTTTATGGAAATTTCTTATGAGTACAGCCCCACTTGCCCTACTGTCGGTCTCCGATAAATCCAATATCGTCGAATTTGCTCAAGGCCTTATTAAAGCAGGCTTTGCTTTGTTATCTACTGGCGGTACTTATCGACTGCTGACAGAGCATAATGTTGCGGTGACCGAAGTGTCAGATTATACCGGTTTTCCTGAAATGATGGACGGTCGTGTAAAGACGCTACACCCTAAAATTCATGGTGGCATCTTAGGACGCCGTGGCACTGACAATACGGTTATGAGCGATCATCAAATTGAGCGTATTGATTTGGTCGTGGTAAATCTTTATCCATTTGCCGAGACGATTGCTCGTGCGGATGTCACCATGAACGATGCCATCGAAAACATCGATATCGGTGGTCCTACGATGGTACGTTCTGCGGCGAAAAATCACGCCCACGTTGGTATCGTAACCGATCCTGCTGATTATACGCGCGTACTTGAAGCCTTGGGTGATGGCACTAAACTGACCACTGCCCTACGCTACGACTTAGCGGTGAAAGCCTTTGAACATACTGCACAATACGACGGTATGATTGCCAACTTCTTAGGTAGCCGAGTCAATGAGACTCAAGAGCCAGAGAATTTTTCACGCACCTTTAACGTGCAGCTAGAAAAAGCACAAGATCTACGTTACGGTGAAAACCCACATCAAAACGCGGCATTTTATACAGAAAATAATCCACTAAAAAGCCAGCAAGCTTCTATTGCCACGGCGAAGCAATTACAAGGTAAGGCACTGTCTTATAACAACATCGCTGATACTGATGCAGCACTTGAGTGCGTAAAAGCGTTCAGCGCCCCTGCTTGCGTCATCGTTAAGCATGCCAACCCTTGCGGTGTCGCGGTCGATACCGACCAAGTCGCTGCTTATAACACCGCTTTTAGCACCGATCCTGAGTCTTCTTTTGGTGGTATTATTGCCTTTAACCGCCCATTGACCGTTGCGGCAGCAAAAGCAATTATCGACAATCAATTTGTAGAAGTGATTATTGCACCTAGTATCGAAGATGGGGTGCTTGAAGCAACTGCTGCTAAGAAAAATGTGCGCGTCTTGGTATGCGGCGAGCTACCAACACCTGAACAGCGCGAAAGCCAGCTCGACTATAAGCGTGTTAACGGCGGGCTACTCGTACAAGAGCAGGATCTGGGTTTGATTACCGCTAATGACCTAAAAATCGTCACTGACGTGCAACCAACAGAAGCGCAGATTGCAGATTTACTGTTCAGCTGGAACGTCGCAAAATACGTCAAATCTAACGCCATCGTTTATGCCAAGGGTCAACGCACTATTGGTGTTGGCGCTGGTCAAATGAGCCGTGTCAACTCAGCACGTATCGCCGCTATCAAAGCTGAACATGCAGGCTTAGCCACAGAAGGTGCTGTTATGGCCTCAGATGCCTTCTTCCCGTTCCGTGATGGCATTGATAACGCTGCTGAAGTAGGTATCTCGGCGATTATCCAACCGGGTGGTTCTATGCGTGATGACGAAACGATTGCTGCAGCGAATGAGCATGGTATCGCGATGGTATTTACAGGCATGCGCCACTTCCGTCATTAATCTGTTGTCAAGATAATGCTGTTAAGACAAAGTCGTTAAGAATAAATAAAAATCGTATTGCATAAAAAAAAGCCACTATTGATAGTGGCTTTTTTTATTTAAGATTTGATAAAGCTTATTCAGACAAAGGGTTTAACAAATGCCTTATAAGTGGCTTAACGTCCTTGCGCATTGGCCATATTAGTCTCATTAATTTCAACCTTATACACTAAACGTAGATACTCTAGATAGTCTTGTAGCTGATCTTGACCCAAATTATCACGGATAATAGATGCCGTTTGCGCACGTTGCATATCAGACAGTGGTGATTGTTGTTCGGTCTTGATACGATCACCAACCAATAACGTCGCACCCATCTCTGTTTTACTCGCAATGGCAACGACGCCATTATTGGCCGCTTGCTGACTAAATGCCAAGCCGCGCTCTTTTTCTGTCAATCGTGTGGTTTGACGATTGACTTCGCCTAAGGCTTGAAATCTGACCGGTTGCTTACCGATATCGGCCGTTGTTTTAATACCAGCCGCCAGTTTTTTAGCGTCTTTTAACGCCAATGCTGTGGCTTTTTGCTGACGTAATATCTGTGTGATTCTTGGCGTAGCCGCTGCCAGAGTAAGCGTTTTGGTAGGACGATAATTGCTTGGCTGTACCCATACCGTGCCATTACCAACTTCAATACCTGCCGTCACCGCTTGGTCTTGAATCGTAAACTCATCAAAAGCTTGCTTAATCACTGCTGGTTGCGACAATGCTGACTGGTTGCCTTTTTTACGATAATCTTTGATACGCTTTAGTGTCACGCCCTCTTGCTGAGCAATATCTTCGATACTAAAACCATCTGCTGCCAAATCGTTAATTGCCGTGACTTTATCGGCATACATTTCCTGACGCTTATACTCTTTGGCCTTAACCGTTAGCTCTTCACGCATACTCTCGAGGCTAGGTACTTTACTACCATTGTCTTCGGTTACAGTAAATATCTGATAACCAAAGCTGGTCTTAACTGGTGCACTCACATCGCCAACGCTCAAGCCTTCCAAGGCTTTTTCAACTGCTGCTGCGTCATTGCCAAATACAGAAGGATTGAAGCGACCGATGTCACCACCCGTCTCTCCTGATGGATCGTCAGATTCCGTCTTAGCAAGCTTGCTAAAAGCCTCACCTTTATCCAAACGAGCTTTTACTTTATCTGCTCGAGCCTTGGCATCCTTACCCGTTATCAATATTTGACTGATTTTGCGCTCATCGACTACAGCCAGTCCTTGCTTATAGGCAGCGTACTGCTGCTCTAAATCTTCTGTCGTGACATCAGTAACTTGAACCGTCTGCGGACTCAATTGCAGGTAAGCCAAGTCGACCATTGCCGCACTTTTTAGCGTGTCTTTATTGGCATCATAGTAGGCTTGTATATCGTTTTTGCTCAGCTTCACTTGTTCTTGGTAATCCTGCCAATTAAAGCGATGCAACCAAATATTACGCGACTCTAGCTGTAGATCTATTAGCTGACTAACCGCTTGCATCGGATACACTGCCGTACCAACGATACTGGCATTCAGCTGATCGAGGCTTAACTGGTTACGAAACTCAGCAAACAGCTGATCTTTGGTCATACCGCGCTGACGCAAAAAGTTTGAAAACTGATCGTTTGAAAAATTGCCATCCGCATCTTTAAAGATCTCTTCTTGACGCAGTAGACGATTGATGGTGTCGTCAGAGACCGTCATACCCAGCTTACCCGCTTGCTGCTCTAGCAAAGTTCGATCAATCAGACCTTTTAGTACTTGCTCATGCAGCACATCTTCATTCAATAAACTGGCATCATCAATTTGCTCTAAGGTCTCAGTACGGCGATTATTAACAGCAGTCTGATATTCTGATAATCCAACACTTGCCTCACCTACTTGCGCAATTTGGTTGGGATCGACACCGCCACCAAAGTAGCTTTCGACACCCAATAGAGCGAGCGGCGATAGGCATAAAATCAATAAAATGCGACCTGGCCAGCTTTTTAAGAAATCGCGCAATTTATCCATAGTTATCTCTGCTTTATTAACCTATATTGATGAAAGACCATTTAATGCTATCTAAGCAGGCAATGGCAAGGGTAAAAACCTGGGCAAGTTATAAGGGCAAAATAAGGCTTGTCTAAACAACCCCACTATCGCGCGCCTATGATACGTGATTTTTACGCTAGACTCAAAATATTCACGTTATATGATACAAACGATGGCTGTAAAAAAAGCACCTAATATTTAGGTGCTTTTTTTGCGGTTTCACTTATTACTTAGGCTGTAGCCAATCAATAAGCGATTCTCTATCATTTTACTATCAACAAACGCTATTTTTATTCGTATGACACGTCATTATGTAGGGTTTGTCTGTAATAGAGTGACTTAACTATATCGGCTTAGTTCAAGCGCTCTTTTAAGTTTTTACCAGCTTTGAAGCTTGGTACTTTGCTTGCTGGAATGCTAAGCTCTTCACCAGTCTTAGGGTTACGGCCAGTACGAGCCTTACGGTCTTTTACGCTAAAAGTACCAAAACCAACTAGTGAAATGCTTTCGCCAGCTTCTAGAGCTTCGCCAACGCTTTCCATAACAGCATTCAATGCATCGCCAGCTTGAGTTTTATTTAGACCACTTTTATCGGCGATGCTATCAATTAATTCTGACTTATTCATAAAATTTCCTTCAAGTTTAAGGGGGATAATAAACGCTCACGCCAGGTATTGTATCGCTCTCATAGCACTTAAGCAATAAAAACCACCTGACTCACGCATAAACAGGTTTCGCTTTGTTAACGTCTTTATATCAAGGCAGCATAAGGAGCGCAAGCAATTTTACATATTTTTGTGCACTGTACTACGTATTTGACACCCAATGTTACGCAAAATATATGCAACTGAACATCTGACTGCTTTTTAACTCATACATTAAATAATACCTTTATGAGTTATTACCTTTACGAGTTATTCAGCTTTTGATGACAGCACTACAGATATTACTACGCGCAAATCCTAACAGTTTCGTTAACGATATATTGTTAGCAATATAGTTCTAGGGATTAGTGACATAACGCTAAGCATTAGTGAGATGATTTTAAGACAATTATTTGCTAAGTGACAGAAACCAACGTTACTTTTTATTATAAAGACGTTACTATAAGCAAAATCTTGCTATATGTTTTGAGTCGGCTTTGACTCTTGTTTGTCTTTTTGCCTCTAACTTGCCAAATAAAAAACGGATTATTTACATGAAGCGTACTACGTTGTCCACCTCTCTTCTTAATATTATTCTCGTGTTCGTCGAGTCGGCTCTGACCCTACTGTTACGTTTAGATCCCGAGCTACGTAAAGCCGCTTATCCACTTGCCAAGCAAGGCACTGTCGTTGCGCTGCGTTTGTATTTGCCTCATGTCGAGATTTTTGCCACTTTTAGCACCAAGGGCGTGTTATTAGATGCGCAGTTACCCATTGATCGTAGTGAGCCTGACGTGGTCATCAACGCTTATAGTATCCAAGTCATCAATGCCATCACGACCCACGATAGCGAAACGACTGAAAAACTACAGATGCGCGGTGAGTCCGTACAAGTACAATTGGTTAAGCAATTTATTATGCAGCTTGGTCTTGGTAGCTTGATTCAGGGTTTGATCAAAAAAATCAAAGGCGGCAAAGGCAAATCTAAGCCGACTGACGCGGAAATGGCCGAAAAGAAAGATGGCTATAAGCTCCGTATCAAAGAGCAGCAGACGCAAATCAGTACATTAACGACCAAGAATCGTGAGCTTGAAACCACCGTAAAGGAATTGCAGAGTAAACAAAAGACATTGATAATTGTGACTATTATGGCGCTTGTCATTATGATTGGCTCAGTCATAGCACTATTGATGAACTAGTTTTCGTTAATGATGGTGATATTTATTGATAAATAATAATGCACCTGTTAGGTGATTGCTTTAATGACCATTAAGCGTTTGATAGCTGCAATAAGCTACCAAACGCTTTTTTTATCGCTTTAATTTGCTAACCGTGAACTTGAAACAAATATAAAAGCTTAAATCGGTACAAAACTTTTATTATACAAGCCAGCTTTTACCCTACCTTAGCCACCATTGTTTTTATCAATCGTAGTAATCAATTGGATTAACCATTCAACCACACTTTAATCTTGACTAAATTACTCGGGATTAAGTATAATTACCCTATCGTTGCACACATCGGGTTCATCATCTGTTGTTTAATAGCGATAAGACACACTTAGTTGATAGACAATTAACAGAGGCAAAAGTTCGCTTTTACCAAAACTACTTGACTAAGATCGTTGTTAAATATACTTATAACTGAGAAGTTGGGAGATAACACATGCGTTTGACTACTCGAGGCAGATATGCCGTTACTGCGTTACTAGATCTGGCGTTACAGACCAGCCAACAAGAGACAGCGGTATCGTTATCCGATATTGCCAAGCGGCAATCCATATCTATCTCTTATCTCGAACAGTTATTTTCTAAACTTCGTAAACGTGGCTTAGTCACGAGTATCCGCGGTGCGGCAGGTGGCTATCATTTAGCCAAGCCATTGCACGAAATCGATGTGATGAGCATTATTTCTGCTGTCGATGAGTCTGTGAACGCGATGCAGTGCGAAGGACGCGGTGACTGCCAAGGTGGTACAATGTGTTTAACCCATGACTTATGGTGTGCACTGTCCAATCATATCGAACAGTACTTGAAAAATATAACTTTAGCGCAATTATTAGACATGGAAAACGTGCAGTCAGTCTCAGACCGTCAGCAGACCGTTACCAAAGATATTTCCATAAAAGACATCAATACTATTACCCTATCGACCAGCGAGGCAAACCCAGCATGAGCCAACATAACAACCTTATATACTTAGATTATGCCGCCACCACCCCAGTTGCTAAGTCAGTTGCAGCTAAGATGAGCGAATATCTGACAGTAGATGGCATCTTTGGTAATCCCGCCTCGCGCTCGCATGGCTACGGCTGGCAGGCAGAAGAAGCGGTCGAAGTGGCGCGTCAACAAGTGGCAGAAGTCATCAACGCCGATCCACGCGAAATCGTCTTTACCTCTGGTGCGACTGAGTCTGACAACTTAGCGATCAAAGGGGCGGCACATTTCTATCAGTCTCGCGGTAAGCACATCATCACCAGTAAAATCGAACATAAAGCTGTATTAGATACTTGCCGCGAGCTTGAGCAAGAAGGCTTTGAAATTACATATCTTGAGCCACAGCCAAGCACCGGTCTTATCTTACCTGAGCAAGTGAAAGAAGCGCTACGTGACGATACGATTTTAGTATCACTTATGATGGTAAATAACGAGCTTGGAACGATTACTGATGTCGCTGCTATTGGCGAAATTACTCGCGAAGCTGGTGTGGTCTTCCATGTGGATGGTGCTCAGTCAGTCGGTAAAATACTCATTAATCTTGAAGAGATGAAAATCGATTTGATGAGCTTTTCAGGCCACAAAGCTTATGGTCCTAAAGGCATCGGTGCGCTATTTGTCAGTCGTAAGCCACGTATTCGTCTAAAAGCAGAACAACATGGCGGTGGTCATGAGCGCGGTATGCGTTCAGGAACGTTGCCAACGCATCAAATCGTTGGTCTTGGCGCGGCATTTGCCCTTGCCAATGAGCGTTACGAAGAAGACCATGCCCATGCTGCAAAACTGCGCCAAAAACTGTGGGATGGTCTACAAGATATCGAAGAGATCTACCTAAACGGTGATTTAGAGCACAGCGTTCCTAACATTGTAAACATCAGCTTTAACTTCGTTGAAGGTGAGTCGTTGATGATGTCGCTAAAAGACTTAGCCGTATCGTCAGGATCAGCCTGTACATCAGCGACCCTTGAGCCATCATATGTACTGCGCGCTATTGGTCGTCCAGACGAATTGGCACACAGCTCAATTCGCTTTAGTTTCGGTCGTTATACTACTGAAGAAAACATCGATACGATTATCAAGCAGATGCACGAAGCGGTTGATAAATTACGTGCCCTATCACCACTTTGGGATATGTATCAAGAAGGTGTTGATTTAGATTCAGTCGAGTGGGCTGAACACTAAAACCTGAAACAATGAAGTACTTATTAGATACAGCTATTAAATGATGAATCAGACAATTATAAATATAGTTTTTATGAATTTTATTTTATAAATACCGTTTTTATTACCTAAATGTTTGACCCCAATTATCGATGAGTGGGTAGTGTTTCAACTTTCAGAAGCCACTGCTCATCATCTAACTAGGAGAAAACCCCATGGCCTATAGTGACCAAGTTATTGATCATTACGAAAACCCACGCAACGTCGGCAATCTTGATAAAAATGCCAAAAACGTTGGTACTGGTATGGTTGGTGCCCCAGCTTGTGGCGATGTGATGCGTCTACAAATCCAAGTCGATGATAACGGTATCATCGAAGATGCACGCTTCAAAACTTACGGCTGCGGTTCAGCAATTGCCTCAAGCTCGCTCGTTACCGAGTGGCTAAAAGGCAAAAGCTTGGATCAAGCTGGTGAGATTAAGAACAGTCACATTGCTGAAGAATTAGCATTACCACCCGTAAAAGTGCATTGCTCTGTTCTTGCAGAAGACGCCATTAAAGCCGCTATTAGCGACTATAAAGGTAAGCATGGCGCAGCAGCTGCTGTTATGGCAGAAGAAGCGACTAGCTAAGCCTATTAGCGTAAGCATTGTATTTTGAGTATTATAATAGCAATACTTTAGTAGTTGTGTTTAGCATCGCTACTAACGCTATAGAGGTGACAATGACGCTTATGTAATTGTCACCTTTTATTTTCTAGCAGTTATTAATTATTAATTTAGTTATTAACTCATCGTTATCCAGATGTTATTTTGGCAAGCCCGTTGTTTTGGTTGTCAGATCATCTACAGTTTTCTTAAATTATTATCTCTATTATTGATAGTCAATGGGAGTTGGCATGATTGAAATGACAGAACGCGCCGCTCAGCATGTTCGAGACTTTTTGGACAATCGCGGTAAAGGCGAAGGTATTCGAGTGGGTATCCGCACAGCGGGTTGCTCAGGTTTAGCTTACGTTTTAGAGTTCGTAGATACCCCTGACGAAAATGACACGCGCTATGAAAGCCGTGACGTCAGTATTTTCATTGATCCTAAGAGCTTGGTATATTTAGATGGCTTGTTGATGGACTACGAAAAAGAAGGATTAAACGAAGGCTTTAAGTTCACTAACCCCAATCAGAAAGGCGAATGTGGTTGCGGCGAATCCTTTACGGTTTAATGATAAAATAATTTGATTTTTCTGAGTTTAGGGTTTTTGACCTGAAATTCGGGCGATGGTAAATAAGTGCGGCAATAGCCAATCTTAAATCAGTAAGCAGTGCAGCCAACCAAATAGTAAAGTAGCCACTGGCTAGATAAAACCTTAAAAATAAATAAAAAAAGCAAGGCGTATGATATGACAGACATTACTCAAGAAGCCCAGTTTGATAACTTCTTTGCCCTATTTGAGCAGCCGGTACAGTTTGACGTCAATCAAGAGAGTCTCGATCAGCATCTACGTCTGCTACAAAAACGCTATCATCCTGATAATGTCGCCAAGAACTTGACAGACGCCGCCCAAGCGCAACAGCAGTCTGAGCAAGCATCAGCATTGATTAACCAAGCCTATCAAGCGCTGAGTGCGCCTGATAGCCGTGCAAGCTATCTGTTAGATATGGCAAGACAAGCACAAAACCTAGAACACTCAATCGCTGATTTAGACTTTTTAGAAGATGCGATGCAGATGCGTATCGAATTGGATGAGGCGATTGAAGATAAAAATCTCTCAACGTTACAACAGCTACATCCGCAGATTACAGAACGTTTGACCAAACAGTCTCAGCGTTTTAATAATGCTTACCAAAGCAAAGACTGGCAAACCGCGATTGATGCGACGCAAAAATTAAAATTCTTGGTCAAGTTAAATGCTGATGTGACAACGGGTCTTGATGAGGTCGCAACGTCTGAGCATTCAGATGATGATGATTTATACGTTTAGACAATGAATACTCAAAAGCTTGTATCATTGATAGTATGTGCAAGCTTTTCTAATTTATCGCTCTTATTTAAAGCAATATTCTAAAGCGGTGGTTAAAATAGTCTCAACGATACCGTATAATCCCATATTTTAAGCGCTATTAAACGCTACTCTCTTCTATGTTAGAGAAGAATCGCAGCCGTTAACTGTCATAGCGCCTATGTTGTATTTGCCCCATTTCACTTATTCATTTTATCTTTGAGTTATCTTATGTCTTTATTGCAAATTGCCGAACCCAATCAAAGTGCCCAACCCCATCAGCATCGTTTTGGCCTAGGGATAGACCTTGGTACCACGCGCTCATTGGTCGCTGTGGTGCGCTCAGGCAAGGCGCAAGTATTAGAAGCAGGCGCAGCTAACGACACTTTACTACCTTCTGTGGTCTATTATCCAAGTACTGGCAAGCCATTGGTTGGGTATGATGCCCTAGCCCACTTAGCGGATGATCCAAAAAATACGATCGTCTCGGCTAAGCGCTTTATGGGTCGCAGCCAAGCGGATATAAAATTCTCTCATCCTTACGAATTAAGTGGCAATAAAGATGACATGCCAGCTTTTGTCACCGCTCAGGGTGAAGTATCTCCTGTTGAGGTGTCAGCTCGTATATTAGCCGCTCTTGAGCAACGTGCAGCAAGCGCATTACCTGAAGATAGTATTGCAGGTGCTGTCATTACCGTACCTGCTTATTTTGATGAAGCGCAGCGTCAAGCGACCAAAGATGCGGCGCAAGCGGCTGGTATCAATGTACTGCGTCTATTAAATGAGCCGACCGCCGCAGCCGTTGCCTATGGTCTCGATCAGCCTAATCAAGAAGGTGATAAAGAAAGTTATTACTTAATTTATGATTTGGGTGGTGGTACTTTTGACGTTTCTATCTTAAAACTAAATGACGGCGTTTTTGAAGTATTGGCCACAGGCGGCAATAGTGCGCTTGGCGGTGATGATATTGACCGCTTACTGACCAATTGGCTGATTAAGCAATTAAATATCGACCCCAAAGACGTAAGCTTGCATGACAAGTCAATACTTGCGCAACAAGCCAAAGCTTATAAGCAAGCACTAACTGATGCTGAACAGGTCGATATCGATATCACTGTCAATGAGCAGTCTTATCAAGGTGTGCTACGCCGTGAAGACTTGCTAACTATTGCAGAGCCCGTTAGCCGCCGCACGATAAGTGTCTGTGAACAAGTACTGCGTGATGCCAAGCTATCTACCTCAGACTTAGATGAAGTTATCTTAGTCGGTGGCTCTACCCGTATGCCAGCTGTACAGCAGGTAGTGACTGAGTTTTTTGCTAAAGAGCCGCTTTGCCGTCTAAATCCAGATGAAGTTGTGGCTTTAGGCGCTGCCCAAACGGCGCATCAATTGGTCAACGGTGATAGTGATAACAATCTATTGCTATTAGATGTAACGCCGCTATCGCTCGGTCTTGAGACCATGGGTGGTCTGGTTGAGGTACTGATTCCACGCAATACACCTATTCCTGTCAAAAAACGCCAAGTATTCACTACCTATCAAGATGGTCAAACAGGTATGGTGATTCATGTGGTACAAGGCGAGCGTGAGACAGTAGATAACTGCCGCTCACTGGGCCGCTTCGAGCTATACGGTATCCCGCCAATGAAAGCTGGCTTTGCCCGTATTGAAGTGACCTTTAGTATTGATGCCAATGGTCAGCTGACCGTCAGTGCGCAAGAAACCACGACTAAGACAGAAAGTAAAATTGAGATTGTGCCCTCTTACGGCCTGTCTGATGAGCAAAAAGAGCAATTATTAATCGCAGGCTTTAAATATGCTGAAGAAGATAAAAATGCACGCTCTTTAATTGAGACCAAAGTAGAAGCGGAACGTGAAGTTTTAGCACTGCAATCAGCACTTAACGAATTTGCTGCCTTACTGACATCTGATGAACAGCAATTATTGGCTGAGCAAATACAAGCATTACAAACCACGCTCAGTACTGATGATTTGGCGCTTATCGAGGCACAGCAAGCAAAACTCAAGCCTCATAGCGATGCCTTTGCTGCTCGAATTATGAATCAAAGCGTCAAAGCCAGCATGGCAGGTACGAGTGCCCAAGACTGGTAGCAAAAACATCGAACCAATACAGCTTAGTAACTTTACTAAGCTGACCTCTTATATTTTTATTTTTTTAATTGATTAGCATCGGACAGACAATTTATGCCAAAGATTACCGTACTACCGCATCATGAAATTTGCCCTGAAGGCACCGAAGTCGAGCTAGAAGCTGGCAGCAATTTATGCAAGGCGCTATTAGAAAAAGGCATCAAGATTGAGCACGCTTGTGAGATGTCAAAAGCCTGTACTACCTGCCATGTGGTCGTGCGCAAAGGCTTTAATAGTTTAGATGAGATGGATGATATCGAAGCCGATTTACTAGATCGTGCTTGGGGCTTGGAGCCTGATTCACGCCTGTCTTGTCAGGTCATGCTTGATGATGATGACTTAACTATTGAGATTCCTAAATATACGCTTAACCATGCAAAAGAAAATCATTAAGCACTCGCAGCATTAGCTTCTTGCTCCCTATAATATCTAGGTATTGTAAAAAAGGTCAGTTCATTGTTAAAACAATGAACTGACCTTTTTTTTGGAAAAACTTAAAGAAAGAGCGTATCTAAAGCTTTTCTAGGGCGTGTCCTCATTTTAAAAATGGTGATAAAAATGAGGTAGATTGCAGTCAAACAAGGAAAATAGTGCAGATAATATCGAGATATTACCTAGCTATTTGACGATGTTTGGCAAGATTTAACCATTTTTAACCCATTTAGATTGCTATTGGTTGAATTGAGGACACGCCCTAATGACGATTATTATTACTCTTATTCAAGCTATAGTCAGTCCAATATTAAAAAGATACAGCGGGACTGGGATGCTTAGTTTTTAATATGAGTTTTGCAGCCTCTGTCGGCGTAGGCACAGCAAGCCAGAAAAACTTATAACAGTTTCGCGTTATTAAATAACGTATCCATTTTATTTAGTATCGACTATATTAGCCTCAAGCGCCACCGCCTCTTCTTGCTCAATACGTTCAAGTGCAAGATTTAGGCGGTTTCTCACATCTTGATAATCACTGTCTTTCATATCTTTGAAGTTGAGGTGCAAATTAAAGCCAGGGAGTGTGTGGTCGACCCACTTTGATAAACGACCTTTATTGGCATCAGGATCAAGTACTTGCCATGCTTTAATCTTATCATCGAAGCCTTTTAATTGATAAGCACCTGAATAATCACACTCATAATCGTGACAAATATAATCATGCGTACTTTCGCTAACGAGTATTTCACCCTTGCCAGCACTGGCTTCAAGCCTTGATGCTAGATTGGCTTCTTTGCCAATCAGCGTATAACTCAGGCGATTGTTACTACCAAAATTACCGACATGGCAGTAACCGGTGGTAATACCAATACGTATGTATAAACCATCAAAACCCATGAGTCGCCATTTTTGTCGTAACGTGCGCATTTCACGGCGCATATCTATAGCCATGGCAACACAGTCCAAGGCATCTTGCCGAGCGCCACGACTGTCCGGTTCGCCAAAAAAACACACCATACCATCACCAATGAACTTATCAAGTACTGCGCCGTGTTTATGCGCAATCAAGGTCATACAGTGCATATAGGTATTCAGAATATCGGCCAAATTATCAGCACTTAGACTATCAGACAATTCAGTAAAGCCAACGATATCTGAGAACATAATGGTGAGCTTGGCCCGTTTATTCGAGACACTAATAGGGCTATCTGCTTTTACAATGGGCTCCCAAATTTGTAGAGGAACAAAGCGTGTCAGTTTACTAATGACAGACACCATAGTATTTAGACGCCCACCTGCTTGTAACGCGCTGGCTTCGTAGCCAATGTATTGATGATAAATGTAGCGAAAATGAAAAATAATGACGGTCATACTCGTAATCAGCACGATGGCCGGTAGCCAACCTTCATAACAGTCCATCCCAGTACCGTGTAAAGTAACGCTGACATAATAAAAAATAATGATGGTTACTACCGATACCGCTATCAGCTTTAAGTGATTTTCAGGACTACTTATGATAATACGAATAGCTATCAACGCCGCTAAGCTAATGGACATCACGGTGCAGAACTGTAGAGAACCTATCACTGCAGACAACAAAATAATGACAATATTAGACGTCCAAAAGCTGGTTTGGCGACGATAGTTGTAAATAAGAATCATGAGGCTTGGCAGAGAGATGATAACGAGCAAAGCCATTGACATTGGGCTAAACTCAAAATGCACAGCCATCAGTACAACAGTTAGGATTAAAACGAAGACTTCTGGATAGTCAAATCGATAAATCCCATCGTCCTGCAACAGGATTTTCGGTCTTAACTTATCTAAAAGGGTCATAAGGAATGTTCGCTTAAGCAAGACAAACTAATGAGAGTCAATGACAAATACATCAGCGCATGTCTATAGTAGCCATGATGACAATGACAAAAAAGAGGATAATAATAGTGATTGCTTATTATACGACAATAAGCTTATACAACCTATGTCATTGGTAACCAAAAGAATACCCTTGGTCGTTCCTTTTTCTTTCAAATACTTTTAAGACTCTCAAAATAAAAATAATTTACGGAAGTTATCACTTAAAACAATTATCAAAAAGCCAGATATTAAATATCTGGCTTTTTAGCATTCAAAAGATGGAAAATACTAGGGTCTGTTGAACATTCAAATATTAGGACTGCTGATCGCTAAAATCGTCCCAAACCTTTTATCAAATCAGGCGTAAACCGATGATAATGTCGAGACCTTAGCTAGGTTTACAACAACGTTTGGGATGGTTTTAGCATCAGCCTTTCAGAGCAGAGCTATTTTTTGCCAATACATGGCGAAATTGTCTAACCTAGAATGACTAGGCATCAAAAATTTCACTGCACATTGTCTAAAAAATAGCTACTGCCAGTGCCACATTTGAATGTTCAACAGACTCTAAATCAATATCATAATAAGCATGATTATTGGACGGTAAGGCTATTATTGAACAGTAAAAGCATTAGAAATGCCTGAATAAGGCTTAATTTTACGTGTCCAACCATTTTTCCAGTCGCCTTGATGGGTCAATCGATAAGTACCCGCTGGGGTATCGTTACTGATTCGCCAATCAACGATAGCCTTACTGTAAGCCGCGCCTTCACGCTGCCAAGTATAAGTGGTATCAAAGTCGCTATCACTCAAATAATCGACCCACTGACCATTCTCAAAACGCTGTACTTTTAAGAAACTGTCTTCGGTACGTAGATTGTTTTTAGGATGAGCGCCGCGGAATACCGCAGTGGCAACCTGACCTTTTTGATAACTGGCTTTGGGCTGAGTGAGGGTTTGTCCCCAACTTTGTCTTAAAGGCTTGTCATCAAACACCACCCCCGGACGCTCATTAAACGACTTAGCTGAGCGATCAGGCGGCGTGGCGCTGTCATAAACCTCTATGCCATCCCGTAGCGCCTCGGCCAGTTGCGTATATTCTTGGATATAAGCAGCAGCTTGATAAGGGCCATACTCAGTAGACGCCCCTTCATAATGCTGGGTGGCAAACTCTTCTCGCGTACTTAAATAGCCGCTATAGTTATTGGCCAAGCCATTAATAATAACGGTATCAACTCCTGAGTCTTTTAGCTGCGCAAGTACTGCCGCGCGCATCCGTCGTCCGACCATGGTGGAACTCAGCTGAAATTATCATTAAATCTAACTTTACTATGACTTTTTTTAAATAAAAACTACTTTAATAAAAACATTGAGGCAAAACTGACAACTCATCATTTAATGCCTGATTACATTTGCCAATCAAACGGCATTTGATGATGACCACGTAATGCCATCATTAATGTCTGCTGCATCTGCGCCAATACTTCGTTGGTATACGGTATAGCAGGTACACCCCATACTGGATTTGGCCACTGCATGTCGTTTTGATAGCGAACGATATGATGGAAATGTAGCTGCGGTACTTGATTGCCGAGTGCTGCCACGTTCATTTTATCAGCTTGGAAGGTCTTGGCCAATTGGCTTGATAACCAGCTAGATTCACGCAAAAACTGTACTTGGTCAGCCTCAGATAGCTCATATAACTCTTTGATACCGGATACGCGTGGTACCAATATCAACCAAGGAAACTGACAATCATTGATTAAACGACAGGTCGATAATGGGAAATCACCCACTAAAAAACTATCAGCAGCAAGTTTATGATGAAGTTGGAACATAATGACGGTTCTCTTGTTATGACGCTTGAATAAAAGGAATTAGAATTAATTCAAAAATTAATAAGCTATAAGGATAATAAGCTAAATATAGGATGTCGCTATTTTATCAGTTATCCAATCGATAAAATAGCGCCATGACTGATTGACTTAAGGTTTGATATTTACCTGAGCTAATTCATTTAGCGAATCTACTTAGGTTAAACGAATAAATCAATAAAGCTAAACAGTTTCTGCCACCATATGCTCATTAAAATAGCGTAATAGCTCTTGAATCGCGCTGACGCGCTGCTGCGGAGTTGCCAGTTTATCGGCATCCTGATAACGAATACCAGAGGCACCATTCATACGGTAGCGCTGACCATTGCTCTGAATTAACTTAATAATTGCTAAGGCATCGACTGGCGTATCGGGCGCAAACTCTAATGTCATGCTGCTGCTATTAGAATCAATCTTATTAATCTTCAGCGGCTCAGCTTGTATACGCAGTCCGTGGATGGCAAATAGCTGCTTGGTTTGATCGGGTAAGATACCAAAACGGTCAATCATTTCAGTACGAATATCAGTCAGAGCTTCTTTATCATCAGCATTACTGATGCGCTTATAAAATAATAAACGTTGATGAACATCGTGTAGATATTCTTCTGGTATCAACGCCGAGCTATGCAAGTTAATCTCACTGGTCAGCGACAATGGTGTGCTTAAATCAGGCTCTTTACCTGCTTTAATCGCCTTCGTCGCTCGCTCTAGCATGTCCATATATAAGCTAAAACCAATCGCCTGCATATTACCGCTTTGCTGTTTACCAAGTATCTCACCCGCGCCGCGAATCTCTAAATCTTCGCTTGCCAGCATAAAGCCTGCACCTAAGGTATTGGCGCGTTCAATCGCATGTAAGCGTCGCTTGGCATCACCTTTAAGACCTTTGATAGAAGGCACTAGCAGATAACAATAGGCTTGGTGATGACTACGACCAACGCGACCACGTAGCTGATGCAGTTGCGCTAAACCAAACTTGTCGGCGCGCTCGATGATAATCGTATTGGCATTGGGTACATCAATGCCGGTTTCGATAATGGTGGAGCATATCAGCACATTGAATTTTTTATGATAAAACTGCTGCATGACTTGTTCAAGTTGACGCTCTTGCATTTGTCCATGAGCGACCCCTACTCGCGCCTCAGGAACCAGCTCACGTATGGTTTCTGCCATACGCTCAATACTCGCCACGTCATTATGCAATAAATAAACTTGCCCGCCACGCAGTAGCTCACGCAAGATAGCCTCTTTCATTAGAGCATCAGTTTTTTGCATGACAAAGGTTTTGATAGCCAAACGACGTGCCGGTGGCGTCGCAATAATCGACATATCACGCATACCTGAGAGCGCCATATTAAGCGTTCTAGGGATGGGAGTCGCAGTCATCGACATACTATCCACATCAGTCTGAATCGCCTTGATACGCTCTTTATGACGCACGCCAAAGCGATGCTCTTCATCAACAATCATCAAGCCTAAATTAGAGAATTTCACATCGGGTTGTAATAGTTTATGCGTGCCGATAACGATATCAACCTTGCCAGCTGCAAGGTCTGTTAGCACTGTTTCTTGATGCTTTTTGCCACCGAAGCGCGATAGCGTTTCGATACGCACTGGCCAATCAGCAAAACGGTCGCGGAAATTGTCTTCATGCTGACCGGCTAGCAAAGTTGTCGGCACCAATACTGCCACTTGATAACCGGCGCTGACCGCGATAAACGCCGCGCGCATGGCCACCTCAGTCTTACCAAAACCTACGTCACCGCAGATAAGGCGATCCATTGGTTGGTTTTGCCTCATGTCTTCCATCACCGCATGGATAGCATTGGCTTGATCGGGCGTTTCTTCAAAAGCAAATTGACTGGCAAACAGCTCGTACTGTGATGGATCTATTTTAAAATGAATACCAACTTTGGCTTCGCGCCGTGCTTGCATATTAAGCAGTTCAGCCGCCACGTCATGGATTTGCTCGAGCGCTTTTTGCTTGGCTTTATCCCACTTGCCGCTGCCAATTTTATGCAATGGCGCAAGTGCAGGATCACCGCCACTATAACGGTTAATCATTTGTAAATTGGCAACCGGTACATAGATACTGGCATCATCGGCATATTTCAAATGAATAAATTCTTGTTCGCCATCGCCGACATCTAGCGTAATCAGTCCATTGTAACGCCCGATACCATGCTCGATATGCACCACTGGGCTACCTTCGGTTATCTCGGTAACACTTTTAACCAAAAACTCTTCTGACACACCGCTTTGACGACGGCGGCGCGTTTGTAGTACTTGCCGACCAAATAACTGTGTCTCACTAATCAGCACTAAACGTTCAGGAACATAAACCCCGCGCTCAATGGGTGCAACCGTGAGCCCAACTTGCGGCAGCTTTTTAGCATTAAGACCAGTAGTTTTATCGGCGGCTAAAAACGCCTCAAAGCTGTCATAAGCTTTGATATCAATTTTACCTTTGAATAGCTCAATAAGAATCTCACGGCGACCCGCTGTTTCAGCGACAATCAATACAGGTGTTGCTGTTTGCGCTTGTAGCGCTAAAAATTCTAACAGTTCGGTAAGAGGCTCAGCTTTTTGATGATTGACTGATAATTGCGGCGGCTCTTGTGCGCTTAACGTCACCAAGCCTTGCTGCTTATTTGCCACAAGCGGCAGTTGTGGCTGTGAATCTGACTGCTCTTCAACTTGCAGCAATGATTTGTCTGCTAACAATGACGCATCTTCTAATAGCGAAGCATCGCTATCAATCGCAGCGACATCGGTCATGGTAGCCAATTCATTACGGGCACTGAGTATCACGCGTGGATAATGATTGAGGTGCTCGTTAAGCGTATTTGATAATAAATACAACCATTCAGGCGCGACGATGGGCTTATCGATATCATGACGGCGCTCTTCATAGCGGCGCTGAATCTGTGACCAATAATCTGCCTGTTTTTCGTTGATCAGCTCATCTGTTATAAATAGCGCATCACTTGGTAGGTAAGCAAATAAGCTACTCTCAGCTTCCCAAT
This sequence comes from Psychrobacter sp. Sarcosine-3u-12, assembly GCF_002836005.1. Classification (NCBI taxonomy): domain Bacteria; kingdom Pseudomonadati; phylum Pseudomonadota; class Gammaproteobacteria; order Moraxellales; family Moraxellaceae; genus Psychrobacter; species Psychrobacter sp. Sarcosine-3u-12. The sequence continues at coordinate 111,290 of NZ_PJBY01000100.1, read as the reverse complement.
CCTTTAAGTCAAAAAATAGTGGCTGATAGTATTCAAGTCCGCTACTGGCGATACCTGCCATGACGTCTTTATGCAGCTCAAACTTACGGCTGCTGGTATTAGGGAACATCGCAACAAAGTTAGTGCGAAAGGTCTCGCGCCCCTCATCAAGCGGAAACTCTTTGGCGGGTAAGATTTGAAACTGCTTAATGGGCTTTGAGATATCTGGCAGTTTATGCAGTAGCGACAGCGACTCTTTGCCCATGCTGCTATCGTTGCCGCTCATCATGGTTTTGAGGTCATCGACGGTCAGTGTGCGCTGAGTCTGCGGATTAAAGAAGCGAATGGTTTCAATTTCATCATCGAATAAATCTAGACGTAGCGGAAACGGCTGACCCATGGCAAAGATATCAATAATACTACCGCGTACGGCAAATTCGCCCGGCTCAAAGACGTTTTCAACGGCACGGTAACCGGCCTTTGCCAATAAGCCACGTTGGGTATTGATATCGAATCGATCACCGACACTCAAATCAAAATGCTGCCCTATCAGCCAGCTTGGCGGTGCGACCCGATGCATCAACGCCTGTACCGAGATGAGCAGCACGCCTGACGCTGGCATATCGGTTAATAGATTGATACGTTCGCTGACGATATCTTGATGCGGTGACAGCTCATCATAGGTCAATGTCTCCCAATCAGGGAATACATAAGCATCGACGCCGCAGAATGCCAACTCTGTCTCTATCTGGTTAAGCTGGTTTTGGTCACGAGTTACCACGACTTTCAAACGGTCGGCAACATTCCATAGCGGCGTTTGCACCAGACTTGCCAGCCACAAACTACTGACTGCCCCATGCACAGGTGCCAGCCAACGGCGCTGGGCATTCTGGATAGGGAATAACTGCTGGTTAATCGGGTCAAAGGCGTCAGTCAAAGCAGTGATAGGCATAAAGAATAGGATCAACGTTAAGAGTCAGAAAGCTATTATACGAATATTTCAGCAATTACCAAAATTTATGCCGTAACGGTTTGTCACTTAGCATTTTTAATAAAAAACCAATAGCTAAATAGTTGATAAAACTTATATTCGTATATAAAGACAGAGTAAATGTAAAAACCTCAACGGTTAAGCTGAGGTTTTTGAGTTGTATGCATTAAGCTGCTTTTAAATTATAAGCGGTTTTTAAATTAATGGCTTGTCGCTCGCGATAATGCCGTTATTGTCTGCATAAACAAACATACCAGAATTTAGGGTTAAATCACCAAAGCTAATTTCAATGTCGGTTTGTCCTTCATCGCGGCGATTTGACTTGCGCGGGATACAACCTAGTGCCATGACACCGATGGCCATTGCTGCCATATCATCAACATCACGGACACAGCCGTACACCACAACCCCTGCCCAGCCATTATCAATCGCTGACTGCGCAATCATATCGCCTAACAGCGCACAACGCATTGAGCCACCACCGTCGACCACCAATACTTTGCCATTACCGTCTTTGTCTTTACCATCGCTGTTTAATAACGATTTTACGCGGCTATTGTCTTCAAAGCATTTCACCGTCACAATTTCACCGCAGAACTTGTCCTTGCCACCAAAGCTATGAAATGACTTGCCTTCGATATTGGGCAGGCATACCTGCGATTCAGGATTGGCATCCAATAAATCACAGGTCACAAAGCTCTCTTTATTCATTGCGGTTGCTTCTGGCATCGTGTTTGACATGATGAGGCTCCTTAATTACTTATAATTGATTTTAACTATTTTTTTATGTACTGCTTAGGCTATTTTTTCACTCTAGTCATTGCCAGCATCTGCTTATTTTCAATGATATCCGTGTGCTCCAATAACGGTTCGGTCCGGTATTTGCTACGCTGATAAATGTCATGGGCGCTCATAGCCATGGCGCTGGCAACACGCTTGGCCGAAATAGGATGCAATGATAACGATTCAGACACCAACGGTGATATAAGCTGAAAGGCTTTTTGGCCAATACTTTCAAGTGGACGACCTTTATGTTTGCCAAGTAACAAAGACGGGCGAAAAATCACTAGCTGGGCAAAATCCAAGGCCACAATCGACTGCTCAGTTTCCGCTTTGACCCGATTGTATAAAAAGCGACTGTCGATATCAGCGTTCATCGATGACAGCAAAAAGAAGTTTTCAACACCTTTATCGCGGCATAATTTAGCGAAATTGACATTATAATCATGATCGACTTTGTGAAAAGCTTCATCACTACCCGCTTGTTTCTTAGTAGTACCAAGGCAACTAAAGGCATCCGTTGTTCGATCAACCCCAACACTGGCAAAGATTTCGCTTAAATTATCAAAATCATTGACCTGATAAAAACGCATACTGGCATTGATATAGCGTGGTGGACGCCGAGCAATCACGATCAACGTATCATAAATCTCACTAAGCTGCTTTACAAGATGTTGACCTACCAATCCTGTCGCGCCAATCATAATTGCTTTTCGCTGCATACCCTATCCATTTGTATTTTGTATAATGTTAGAAAATCCATGATGATGAGAAGACATATCCGTAAAGAAAGATCGCTCATGTATCATACCTAAATTAACGCATCACTGAGGGTTATTAGGCACAGTTAGACACAGTTTATTGTAAGAGATTTTGTCAGTAATAGGCATCGCTTGGCGACCAACTTTGCTCTTAATAGCCAAATACAGCAAAATATTAGCAGATAGTTTAACTACTTTGTGCATTAACTATCAAATATATTGTCCTAAGCGCAATAATTTGCTAAGATAACCGGCTTTACACGTCAACGCTGTTTAATTATTCCAAACAGTTCTGGCGCTTGCGATGTTCTATCGATATTAGAGGTCTTAATATCAGACATCGACATCATGTTTGGCGAGAGGCTGCTCGTCACCGATGATTGTTAAACCCATTATTGCAATCAACATTCATATTTTTATCTGTCTTTATCAAGGAGATACGCGTGGCTAATACTGCACAAGCTCGTAAACGCGCCCGTCAAAACACCAAACGTCGTCAGAACTCTGCGTCACAACGCTCTATGGTTCGTACTTACTTAAAACGTGTTGATGCGGCAATCGCTGCTAAAGATTATGACGCGGCTACCGAAGCTTACAAAAAAGCGGTACCGGTTCTTGATCGTATGGCTGACAAAGGTATTATTCATAAGAATAAAGCTGCTCGTCGTAAGAGCCGCCTAAACAAAACAATCAAAGGCCTACAAGCTTAAGATTGCTAGCGTTTAGACCGCATCTCGCCTTTATAGCGTGATGACTAAAACCTTGTTACCAGTTCTAATACTGGAGCAAGGTTTTTTTATGCCTGTTGAGAAATTATTCATCATTTGGCAAAAAAAACAATTAAGTCCACTTTACTTCAGGTGGCAATAGCAATTTATTCGGATGAAAACCAGCAGCACGGTAGCCCTCTAATAAAGCGCTAATCGGGCGGATATAAACCTCACCGCGCCAAACAAAATAAGCATTGGCTTGCTCAAAGGGCTTATCATCAAACCACAAAAACACCCCTTCCATCATCTTAGGCCAATCATTCCAATCGATTTCGGTCACATCAAGCATGACCGCTAAAAAAGCAGACAATAAAGTATCGTGACTAACAGCGAGCATTAAATGCCCGTGCTGCGGTTGATGTTGATAAAAAAGCGACAAGATATCGAGACCACCCTGATAGGCATTTTTAGTGCCTTCGAGGTTGCCTTGGAGGAAACGATTGATAAAGTTAAGCACCCCAATCTCTTTAAATACCACGTTGGCAATCTCAGGCTCAGTGACTAGGCTGCCAGGCTCTACTAGCAAAGACTGATGAGCGATATTGCGCTGTAGTCCCGCGCCTTCTTGCATCAGCTGCGCAGTATCAATACAGCGACCAATCGGGCTTGAGATGCTATCGACATCGAGCGAGTATGGCAAATGTCCTGCCAACCAACGCCCCCAAGATTTGGCCAGTACACGGCCTTTTGGTGTCAGTGGCAACTGGTAGCTGGCAAAACCATTACCATCAGAACGCTCGCGCAAGGAGTGTCTGGTAAATAAAATCAGTCGTTTATCTTCGGGCAAAAGGCGGACCGACGAGATCATGCTATCCGGTAAGTGTGACGGTGCTGGGGCACTCGGCGTGTGGCTCGCAAGCTTATCAGCGGATAGTTTTGACGGGGTATCAATAGGATATTTACTCATGCCAGCAAGCGTAGCAGATTTTTTATCAGGAATGAACAAAATATAAATCCAGTTGCAATATAAGCAGTAATAATGATTAGAGTTTAAGACAGATTATTATCATGATTGCAAAATCAAACCTGCTGCTGTTTGCGACATAAGGTTGTTATGAGACACGCTACTCACCCAATATCAATGACCTTATCCCATGCGAATGCTATCTCAGTACTACTGACTTCATTAGGATAAGCACGCGGATTGACGATCACGCGAGTATTACCAATACGATAATCAAATGCCTCATGTGTATGCCCATGCACCCACAGCGTCGGCGCCCAGTCTTCATGCATCCAGCCAGAAAAATCACTAACGAATGCCGCATTACTCGGTAGGCTAGCGTACTTTTCAGACACCGATAAGGCGCTGACACTATGATGACTCATGACAACAGTTGTTTTGCCCAACCCTTTAGAGGTTATTAAGGCTTTTTTTAGCCATTGCCGCTGCTCAGCATGGATTTGCATCGATACCTCAGGAGAGAAAAGATCGTTGCCAGCATAGATTTGCTTATAGTCACGCATAAAACGTCTGGCAGCGGCCATCGTGTCTTCATTGGCCTGATATTGATAATCCGTCCACAATGTACAGCCTAAGATTCGTACCTCGCCGATATCAAAATGTTGGCATTGTAAAACCCGAACGCCTTGCTGCAAGTGGGCATTATAATTGTCCCAAGTGGCAAGCTTCTTATCAAAATGCAACACATCTTCATCAAAGTACTCGTGGTTGCCTGCAATAGTAAGTAGCGGTATTTGTAGACGCGCTGCTTGCTCCTGCAACCATGGCATGCCGTTATCGCTGTTAGCGGTGTCTCCCGCTACTAACAACACATCTGCGTCGGTTTTGGGAATATGTCCCATGGGATGCGATTGACGCGCATAGCTGTCAATATGTAAGTCGCTTAAAATCTGTAATTTCATACTATCCAATATTATTTGATAATACCATTTCTCAAAATTGAGCAGCAAGCAAAACTAGAGGCCGCGTGCTGTCTGTTAATAGACGATGCGAATTTGTAATTGCCTATCATATGTTTAAGGTAGGTATCAGTATAAATTTAACTAGTGTAGCACCTTTTCATCGACCAGCAAAAAGTAAAAAAGACAGCCATTTAGGCCGCCTTTTTTCATTATTCTGTTACCATAAAAAGATCAAATACTTTGAAGTATCGTCTGTAGCTTAGTAGCAGGATCTTTAGCTTGAGTAATCGAGCGCCCTATGACCAGATAATCAGAGCCCTCATTCAATGCTTGTTTCGGGGTACAGATGCGTTTTTGATCATCCGCATTATCATCTAACAAGCGAATACCAGGGGTTACTAGCTTAAAGTCTTGACCGCATAATGCTTTAAGTACTTTTGCCTCCTGTGCTGAACAAACGACACCATCAAGCCCCGCTTGTTTGGTCAACTGTGCTAATCGACTCACTTGCACATCCAGGCCATCAGTAATACCCGTTTGCGTCAATGCTTGATTATCCATAGAGGTCAGTACGGTGACGGCGATTAGCAGGGTATTAAGGTTATTATCCAATAAGCGCTGTTTTGCTAATGACATCGCCTCGAGGCCAGCACTGGCATGGACGTTGACCATCCATACACCAAGCTCAGCGGCAGCCAGTACGGCTTGCGCTGTGGTATTAGGAATATCATGGAATTTTAAGTCTAGAAACACATCAAACTGGCGCTGCTGCAAGTTCTTGACGATATCAGGCCCGCAGCGGGTAAATAACTCTTTGCCTACCTTTAAGCGACATAACGCTGGATCTAATTGATCAGCCAGCGCTAAAGATGCCACCATGGTCATATTATCTAAGGCGACGATGACGGGAGACTTAATTACATTATTCATGGTTTTGCCATATTTATATCAGAGTATTCAAAGCACTATAGGTGCAGCTTAATCATTCATCTCATTCAGCGATTTAATCTCGCCTATGCTTAGCCAAAGTAGAGGCTTCATCTATATTAACCGCTGTGTCTTGTACATGGGTCTCAGTTGTCCCGTAAACTGCATCTTCTACCGTAGGCGCATTCGCTTGACGATCGATAGCGATATTGGCTTGCGTCAATTGCTCTTGTAGATGTATATTGGCCTTTTGCAAGCGTGAGATTTCCCACTTATTTTGCAGCACACGGAAGATAAGCAACGCTAACAAAATACCAATAATAATACCGAGTATCAAACAAAGTATCAGTAGCAGTCCTAAATTCATCGTCGGTGCTTGTGAGAACAATAAATTGACACCGACCTCAGTATTATTGGCTAATACTAAACCTAGCGAATAAGCAAAGCTTAAGAACAGTAATATCAGCAGTAAGATGCGCATGAGACGTATACCTCGGTTTTGAATAGAGTTCATAGTTTAATGATAGCAGTCTAAAGTGTGTCATTAATAAACACATCTATAGCATAGCTGCTACTGTACTATTTATTGGCTACTTTATCATTGACGGCTTCACGTAGTGCTTTACCAGGCTTAAAATGCGGTATCGCTTTGGCGGGTACCGGTACGCTCTCACCTGTTTTTGGGTTGCGCCCCATACGGGCGCGGCGATGATGGAGACAAAAACTACCAAACCCACGAACCTCTACCCGACCGTCATTGGCTAAAGTATGGGTCATCAAATTTAATATTTCACGTACTGCATCATCTACAACTGTATCAGTTATATTTTCACAATTCGCACTCAAATTACTAATAAATTCGGATTTGTTAATCGCTTGCTGCATTATGACGCTTGCCCTGTTGATTAATGGATAAAATGACTGTCTGTCAAAATCTGTTTTTACGATGGCTTATTTTTTGGCTATCTAATGAGTTAACTCATAAACACTTAAACTTATCGCTGTTACCATAAAGCCGTAATATCGCTTGAATCTTGATTTGACTGGTGTCTTGTTACTCAATGTTGCAAATGATAGCGGATATTGGGATAAATGGAAATAAGAGTTTGCCTGTTTTAGCAAAAACCTCAATCATTCATACTACTTAGGTAAATTTGATCATAAAAAAAAGCGACCGGAGTCGCTTTTTTTTGTTACTACTATATTAATAGCTTGTCGCTTACTGCATTTGTTCTTTAATCAAGTCACCAATGGTTTTTGGCTGTGCATCAGAACCTGGAGCAGCAGTAGTGTTGGTGCTACCAAGATCTTTAATCGCTTGACGCTCTTCAGCTTCGTCTTTCGCTTTGATAGACAAATTGATGTTGCGTGTTTTACGATCAACACTGATGATTTTCGCTTCAACGTCATCACCAACAGTCAGATGCTTAGTTGCATCTTCAACGCGGTCACGTTGAATTTCAGAAGCACGTAGATAAGCTTCAACTTCGTCAGCAAGTTCGATAGTAGCGCCTTTAGCATCTACTTCTTTTACTTTACCATTAACGATAGCACCACGGTCATTATTGACTAGGTATTCGTTGAATGGATCAGAGCTTAACTGCTTCACGCCTAGGCTGATACGATTGGCTTCTGCATCTACAGACAATACCATTGCTTCAACGGTGTCGCCTTTGTTGTAGTTACGAATAGCATCTTCGCCAGTTTCGTTCCAAGAGATATCAGATAGATGAACAAGACCATCAATACCACCGTCTAGACCGATAAAGATACCGAAGTCAGTGATTGATTTGATAGTACCAGTGATTTTATCACCGCGCTCATGTTTCTTATCAAACTCATCCCATGGGTTAGCTAGAGTTTGTTTGATACCTAGGCTGATACGGCGACGCTCTTCATCGATATCAAGAATCATTACTTCAACTTCATCGCCCACTTGAACCACTTTAGATGGGTGGATGTTTTTGTTGGTATGATCCATTTCTGATACGTGTACTAGACCTTCAATACCTTCAGAAATCTCAGCGAAACAACCATAGTCAGTCAAGTTGGTTACGCGAGCTTTTACAACACTACCTACTGGGTAAGTGCCGCCAACGTTATCCCAAGGATCAGTACCAAGTTGTTTTAGACCTAGGCTAACGCGGTTGCGTTCACGGTCAAACTTCAATACTTTAACTTTTAGGTCTTGGCCAACTTCAACAACTTCAGATGGATGCTTGATACGGCGCCACGCCATGTCAGTGATGTGCAATAGACCATCGATACCACCTAGGTCAACGAATGCACCGTAATCAGTAAGGTTCTTAACGATACCTTCGATCTCGATACCTTCTTCAAGCTTGTTCAATAGCTCTTCGCGCTCAGCTGAGTTTTCAGCTTCCATAACTGCACGACGGCTAACCACAACGTTGTTGCGTTTTTGATCAAGTTTGATGACTTTGAATTCTAGCTCTTTGCCTTCAAGATGCGTGGTATCACGGATAGGGCGAACGTCAACCAATGAACCTGGCAAAAACGCGCGTACTGAACCGATATCTACGGTAAAGCCGCCTTTAACTTTGCTAGAAATAATACCTTTAACGATCTCATCGTTGTCAGAGATTTTCTCAAGGAAATTCCAAGTCTCAACGCGTTTGGCTTTTTCACGTGACAGTAAGGTTTGACCCATACCGTTATCAACCGCTTCAACCACAACATCGACACTATCGCCAACTTCAACTTCAAGTTCGCCTTCTTCGCTTAAAAACTCTTCACGAGCGACGATACCTTCAGACTTAAGACCAGTATCTACTGTAATCCAATCATTATCGATGGCTACAACAGTACCTGTGATAACCGAGCCACGCTCGATATCCAGACCTGTTTCTTCGATGCTCGCTTCAAATAGTTCAGCAAATGATTCCATTATGTCTACCTTTGTATAGCCGTATCCTGTCCAGCACAGTACGGATCAAATTTATGACTATATAAAACGGAATACTGGTTTTATATCCTATATAGTCATATAAAAAAACGGTTGTTGTTAACAAGCCCATTATTGGTAAACTCAATGTTTACTAAACTCATTAACAACAATTGTCTTTTCATACTAAAACTGCAATGTCGTTTTAGTCATTCCTTATCTTACACACTATAATTTTATACTAAAATCAAAGATATAGGAAACTTTTTAGTGCTTAATATGTTGTTTCTATTAACTATTAAAGCAAATACCCTGATTCTGGCAGTGTTTTTTTATCTGCTCATAAACCGCATCAGCATCAAGCGTTGAGCTGTCTAATACTAAAGCATCTTCTGCGGGCTTTGACGGTGCTGTCGTACGATTTTCATCACGATCATCACGGGCTTTAATCGTCGTTAATATTGCCTCAAAATCTGCCGCTTGACCTGCTTCTGTTAGCTGTGTAACACGGCGCTTGGCACGGGCTGCCGCGCTAGCAGTCAAAAACACTTTAACGTCAGCATTTGGAAATACAACTGTTCCCATATCACGACCATCAGCTACCAGTCCTGAGCGGGTTGCCATATCTTGTTGTAGCTTTAGTAAAGCGTGACGAACTGTCGGATAGACAGCCACTTGTGAGGCATAACCACCAATCGTTTCGTTACGCACCTGCTCACCCACTGCCTCACCATTCACGATGATATCGACACGCCCTGACTCATTGTTAGGTACAAAGGCAATCTCTAAACTTTGCGTTAACTGTAATACAGCCGTCTCATCAATCGACTGACTGGCATCGGCAGTAATCAATCCTGCTTCAAATGCCTTTAAACCAACGATACGATATAAAGCGCCTGAATCTAACAGCTGATAATTCAATGCTTGTGCCAGACGCCAAGTTACCGTGCCCTTGCCTGCGCCACTTGGCCCATCAATACAGATAACAGGATAACGCATTGGCTGCGCTTGGCTATTATCATTAGCAGGTGTAGAGACGGTCATAGGATTCACTTATCACTTTATAGTAGGCACTGCGTATGTGGCGGCTTTTATACTAAAAACCTCATCAAACAAAAGCGACTTGATGCAACAGTAACTACGCAATATTTACTTAATTATCAACTGCTTGTTAGACTACTAACTTATTAGCAACCAAATAGGGCGTTATTATAGCAAAAAAACCACGCTATCACTAGCCACAAGACTGATATCTTGTTGAATGTCTATTTTATTTGTTACTGATGATGGTATGGTCGCTGAGCTTGTTCTTTTTCGCAGCTTGGCGACGCTCACGAAAAAAATGCTTTAACATTTGACTGCTATGCTCGCAGCATAAGCCTTTATGTACTTCGATAATATGATTATAAAAAGATTGTGCAGCTAAGTTCATTTGACTGCCTACCATCCCCGCTCTAGGCTCACTCGCCGCATAGATCAGTCTTTCCACACGCCCATGAATGAGTGCGCCAATACACATCGTACAGGGCTCTAAAGTCACGTATAGCGTTGTCTGTAATGGCAGACGGTAGTTCTCTAAACGCGCGCACGCATCCCTTAGTGCAACAATTTCAGCATGAGCAGTTGCGTCATGGCGCCCAATTGGCTGATTGAACCCTTGGCCAATAATCTGCTGATTGTGAACCAATATAGCGCCTACTGGCACCTCTCCGAGCGCAGCCCCTTGTTTAGCCAGCAGCAGTGCTTCTTGCATCCATTTCACGTCTTCTAGCGACCAAAACGTACTGCTTGCGAATGAAGCGTCTACTTCAATAGTGGCGAGTTGGTTAGCTGTTAACGGATGAAGTTGTAAATTTATCATCGAATTATTTGGCATTTATTGTGGTAATTGCCAGTCAATGGGCGTCTGTCCATACTGTACCAAGTAATCATTGGTTTTAGAAAATGGCTTGGAACCAAAAAACCCACCACGATTGGCAGCAAGTGGTGATGGATGCACCGCCGTTAAAATCAGATGTTTTTCTGTATCGATATACTTGCCTTTCTTTTGTGCCTTACTGCCCCACAATATAAATACGGTGTGCTCCGTTTGTTCATTGACCACATCAATCACTGCATCGGTAAACTGCTCCCAGCCTTTGTTTTGATGACTGTTCGGCTCACCTTCTCGCACGGTTAATGAGCTATTTAATAATAAAACCCCTTGCTGCGCCCAATAGGTCAAATCCCCATGTGCAGAATAGCTGCTACCAATGTCATCGGCCATCTCTTTGAGTAAATTATTGAGTGATGGTGGCTTGGGAATCGCTTTGGGCACCGAAAACGATAAGCCCATTGCCTGCCCTGGACGATGATAAGGGTCTTGTCCTAAGATAACGACTTTAACCTTTGATAAAGGGGTTAGGTTAAACGCATTAAACATCAAAGGAGCCGGTGGATAAATGCTCTCATCTGATTGATACGCTTCCTTTAAAAACGCTCGTAGATTGTCCATATTGTCAGAGGTTAATTCCTCTGCTAGGGCCGCTTTCCAATCTGCTGGTAGACGGACATTATCTAAAATTGCCTGCCTTTGCTCTGGGGTTTTCGTCGCTTGCTCGTCGAACAATTCCATGATACATCCTTATTATATTTGTTATGAATAATTACTTCGCAACTACAGTCACAATATCCTAGAAACGCGATGGTATTGCTAATATCAATTTTTTTAATCTCTGTCTGCGCAGGTACAGCAAGCAAGAAAAATGGATATCAGCAGGGCGTGATGGTTCGATATTACTTTTCACTGACTATAGCGTGGTTTAAAGATTGATGGTAACAAAAAATGCTGTGAGGTTTGTTAATAAATTATAGCAATAAAAAAACGGCTACCACAGAAATATGGTAGCCGTTTTTATAAAGCTAATGTAAAACCGCTTAGCTGGCTAGTGACTCAGAGTCAGGATGCGGCTCATGGGTCTCAACGACCGTCAATATAATACGACTATCGGCTGAGCCCTTATCAGAAGACTTGTTACTATTTTTGTCTAGTTTCACAGTAGCGTCATCTTTCTCATCACCTGCTTCAGGCTCTAAGGTTAGATGGACAACCCCACCGTTAACCAAGTCTCCAAACAAGATCATACTGGCCAATGGCTTTTTAATCTCGTCCTGAATCAAACGCTGCATCGGACGTGCACCCATCAAACGATCATAGCCTTTATTGGCCAAGTAATCACGTACTTCATCATCGATCTCTAGCGTGACTTGCTTATCATCAAGCTGCACTTGTAGCTCAACCAAGAACTTATCGACCACTGAAACCACCACTGAGGTATCTAATGGGTTGAACTGGATGATAGCATCCAAGCGGTTGCGGAACTCTGGGGTAAAGACGCGCTTGAGCGATTCTGTATTATCACGGCTATGATCTTGCTGAGTAAAGCCCATCGAAGAGCGGCTAATACTATCAGCACCGACGTTGGTCGTCATAATGACAATCACCTGCTTAAAGATAGCAACACGACCATTATTATCTGTCAAAGTACCATGATCCATGACTTGCAACAGCAAGTTAAAGACATCAGGATGCGCTTTTTCAATCTCATCAAGCAATAAGACGCAGTGCGGATGCTGATTGATCTTTTCAGTCAATAATCCACCCTGATCAAAACCGACGTAGCCTGGAGGCGCACCTATCAGACGTGAGGCCGTATGGGCTTCCATATACTCTGACATATCGAAGCGCACCAACTCTACGCCTAATAATTTTGCCAACTGACGCGATACTTCTGTTTTACCAACCCCTGTAGGACCGGCGAACATAAACGAACCAATTGGCTTATCTGGTGCTTTTAAACCCGCACGAGACAGTTTAATCGCATCTGCTAACGTCTCGATCGCTTCGTCTTGCCCAAACACTAAGTGCTTAAGATCTCGATCTAAATGCTCCAGAATACTCTTATCATCACTGGATACCGACTTGGGCGGAATACGCGCAAGCTTGGCAACGATAGCCTCAATGTCTGCCACATCGATTTTCATCGGTGGTTTTTTCTTGGCTTTCACCGCTTTTGAATCGTCAGATGATTTAGCACGATCATTGGCTTTTGCCGCATTGGCTTGATCCTGCATCTCGTTATCATCGTCACTGCTCAGGTCGCCATCTAAACCCTCAGTATCGGCATCGATCTGAGCATCAAAGTCCTGCTCTAAATCCGCAATGAAGCTCTCTTCTGCTTCAATGTCGTCGGCATCTGGAATCACACCTAGGCGCTTATACGCACCGGCTTCATCAATGACGTCGATTGCCTTATCAGGTAAAAAGCGCTCGTGAATGTGCTTGGCAGATAACTGTACAGCGGTAACCAACGCTTCATCAGTATATTCAACGTTATGAAACTCTTCATAGCGCGGCTTTAGACCGCGTAAGATATCGATACTGTCATCGACACTTGGCTCTTTAACATCGATCTTTTGGAAACGACGTGACAGCGCATGGTCTTTTTCAAAGACCTGACGATACTCAGTAAAGGTCGTTGAACCAATGCAACGCAGCTCACCGTTAGCAAGTGCTGGCTTGATTAAATTCGACACGTCCATATTGCTACTCATTGAAGAGCCTGCACCAATAATCATGTGAATCTCATCGATAAACAAGATCGCGTTGGGCTTATTCTTTAGGGCATCAAGCAGTGACTTCATACGTTTTTCAAAGTCACCACGATACTTAGTGCCTGCGATGAGCGAGCCGATATCTAAGCTATAAATCACACAGCCATTGAGTGGCTTAGGTGCTTTATCATTGATAATTAACCATGCTAGCCCTTCGGCAATAGAGGTTTTACCAACCCCTGGCTCACCAACCAACAATGGGTTGTTTTTGCGGCGACGGCAAAGTACTTGTGCCGCTCGTTCAATCTCAGAAGCACGGCCAATTAATGGATCCGTTTTGCCTTCTGCGGCACGCTGATTGAGGTTAGTAGCGAACTCAACCAAGGGATCTTTACTGGTCTTTTCAGAAGCACTACGGCGCTCACCAGTCATAGAGGCACGTGGCTCAGATGGCTCGTCTTTGTCCTGACCGTGTGATAGATACTGGGTCAGCTCAAGGCGACTGATGCCTTGTTTTTTAAGCAAATAAACCGCGTAAGTATCGTGCTCAGAAAACATAGATACCAAAATATCTGAGCCTTCGACCAAACGACCGCCACCGATAGACTGCACATGAAAAATGGCGCGTTGTAGAATGCGATCAAAGCTTTGAGTCGGCTGTGGTGATTGCTCCGTTTCTGCGTCTACCGTTGGCGTATGCTTATTGATATAAGCCTCGAGCTCGGTACGCAGCGTAGAAACATTCGCATTACACGCCGTTAATGTATTGGCAGCATGAGTGTTTTCTAACAGTGCCAACAATAAATGTTCAACAGTGAGATACTCATGCGATTTTTGGCGCGCAAGTGTCATTGCTAAACGCAAAGAAACTTCAAGATGACGACTTAACATAAGGACTTCCTACAGTTGTACCTATCTTTATAAATTGATAGCTTTATGAATGAGTTAGGTAGTAAATCAGGGCGATAGATGGATTGTTCAAGGGCAATGTTAGTATTATTAAGAAACCTGCCTAAATGATGATTGATGCGTATCGCGTATCATTTAGCCGATGTTTCGACCTATCTAGCAATGATTGTGATAATTCATATTCGCTTTTCTTTATCTCAACATGATACTCAATCATAGTCAATCTATTAACGCATACTAAAATGTATCTAAGCACACTGTATGACGTCATGGTCAACATGAGAAAAAGTCAAAATAATGAATTAAATGAATGAGAAGTTGATGATAAAAAAGATCATATAAGAACGAGGACGTAAATAATCAGAATATTGAATAGTATTTGTCTGAATAATGGCTTCAGTGGCGTAGCAAAGTGCTAAAACGACTAGGCCTGAAACATCGAGCTACTATACAACGCTATGTTTAATATATAGGGCTACTTAACCTGAAAATCAAGATCAACACAGAAAGATGTCTACTTATTTGACAGAAAGATGTCTACTTATTTGGGAAGGGCAATTGCGCTGTTTTGCTGTAAAGCAATTAGCAGAACTTTATGACAATAAAGCTTTATATAGGTTTATCAATATAAAGCCTGCCAGTGGTCTTCTGAATGGCTGATTTAGGGAATGCTAAACAAAGCGAAAAACTGCGACAAAATAAAACAGTCGCGACGGCTATTCACCTTGATGCGGTTCGATTTGAGTCAGTAACGGATAACCTTCGCGATGAGCAAGGCTATTCACCTTTTTGGCTTTGGTTTCGGCGATATCTTTGGGATAAATACCGGCAATACCTTTACTGCTGTTATGAATCGTCAACATGATTTCAACGGCAGAATCAACGCTGTGGCGAAATTCTGACTGCAAAACGTAGACAACAAACTCCATCGGCGTGTAATTGTCATTGTACATCACGACCGCATACATCGGTGGCTTCGCCACTTCTGGCTCGGCCACGAGCACGTCTGCTTGCGGCGATGTCTCACCGTCTGGCTCACTATCTTGAGCGCGTTGCGCAGGTATATTAGGAAAGTGCCAATCAAAAACGGTCGGCCTAGCTTGTAGAGTCATAGGTTTTATCATAATCAAAGTATAATTATAAGGTAAGTTTGAAATAAAGAAGAGGTTATACAGAAAGGCTATCAGGCATAGCGCAAAGTATCATTAGTTATCAGAAAATATCGTTAATTATCAAAAAATGTCATTGTTATAAAATAATGGTTATGAACAGCCATTACGTTTAACTAACTTTGGCTTATACCATTAAATTTCAAGTACTTGTTAGGTTTTAGATATTAATTAAATTTTAGGCACTATAGTTAAATTCAAATAATTTCGATATTTCGATGCTTTGATATTTCAATACAATGAAACCGAGTGCAAGCGATACATCAGCATGGTTAGCGTGAATGACGATGTAACGGATTTATATGAATTGACTATAATCAAGGCTCGATAGGACTTTCATCTACTTCTGGCAAATCTAAAAGCGATAGCGGCATATTGTCGACCCTATCGCCAAGCTTCCAGTCATAAAGCTGTTCTTTTTGCTGACCACCGGCTCTCAAAGTCAGTTTTGCCTGCAATGGCTTAAAGCCTGATGGCATCATAAAGCGGCCACGAATACGCACAATACCCTTAATCGAATAACTGGCAGGATCTAGCGGCACTTCCACGAAGTCATCATCATCAAGCAATGTCAACGTTGGTGTTAAACGCTTGGCATTACCATCTTCACTGAGCATACCGATGTCAAAACCATACTCAAAAGCATTCTCAGGTAGCGGCTTAATATTAGCACCAATTATCTGTAGTGGCATGCCACCATTATCAGCAATCACCTCAGTATAGAGCTCATTAAGCTGGGCAACTTGTTTGTTTTCAACAGTTAGTGATTTTTGCGTTTCGCGTAACTCTTTCAAGTTTGCCAAACTAATCGCCAGCTCTTGCTTGGCAGTCGCAGCCTCACTGGTGGCTATTTTGTTGCTAATCCGCAAGTCTTTTAGCTCTTTGGTCGCCTCATTGCTATTGATAATTGCTTGCTTGGTCTCGGTTTGCATCGAATGAAAGCCGCGCTGATAGCCAAGCTTATGACCAAATAACAATCCAACAGTAGCGGTCACTAATATGGCCACAACAAAGAGTGCCAGCACCAGTGTCGATGCCCCTTTTTGACCAGCAATGAGATTGTGATGGTTGTCGATAAAGCGGTCACTGCTTTGTAAAGAATGCGGTCTACGCTCCACTTGATATGGAACAGAGTCTTGGCACGATAAACGTGCTGGCTGTGAGCAAAAGCGTAGTACAATCTTAACACGCATTTAGACAGTATCTCTTAACAGTAAGGGCAGGTTATTATAGCGGAATTTATAATCAATACCTAGCACCATCAATATGAATGATTTAACAGTAAAAATACAATGTTGGATAGTAAGCTTAAGGGACAATCGGCGCAAAATTCAACCCCTGTGACTCATCAAACCCAAACATCACATTCATATTCTGTACCGCCTGCCCAGCCGCGCCTTTTACTAAATTGTCTTGTACCACAATAACCGTCAATTCAGAACGCTCATTGTCCTGATGTACCGAAATCCGCAGACGGTTGCTGGCTCGCACACTGCGCGTATCAGGATAAATACCTTTTGGCATGACATCAATAAACAACTCTGACGCATAGCATTGTTCAAATGCTTGTTGCCAATCGATGGCAGCGCCTTCTTCGGTCAACTCCATATGGATAGAGCTTAACATGCCACGAATCATTGGCACTAGATGCGGTAAAAAGCGAATACGATGGCTAAACTGACTGTCTAATAACTGCGCCACCCCCTGCTCAATCTCTGGCAGATGACGATGACCTGTAACGCTATAAGCTTTAAAATTGTCCGTTGTTTCCGCATAATTAAGCGCCAGACTCGCCTGACGTCCCGCCCCTGAAACGCCAGACTTCGCATCAATAACAATACGAGCATCGATCAATCGGGTGGCTTGCTGATTTTGCGCGTCAATAATGGGTTTTAAACCCAAAATAGCGGTGGTTGGATAACAGCCAGGATTTCCTACGACCAAAGCGTTTGCAAGTTTGTCGCGATTGACTTCAGGTAAGCCATAAACAGCCGTTTTCAGCAGCTCAGGACAGGCATGCGACTGTTTATACCAATGCTCAAACTCCATCAATGACTGGAGACGAAAATCAGCCGCCAAATCGATGACTCGTACACCTGCTTGAGTCAACGCTTGTGCTTGTTTCATCGCGACACCGTGTGGCGTGGCAAAAAACACCACATCACATTTTTGTAGGGTGGCAAGCGTATCATCACCCAAGTCACTAAAGACAATATCCGAGATACCGCGTAAGCTTGGGAATATCTCATCAGCACGTGTACCCGCTTCACTACGTGACGTTAGCAAATCAATAGAAACCTCAGGATGAGCGGATAGTAAGCGAATCAGCTCAATACCTGTATATCCTGTGCCACCGACGATTGCTGCTGAAATCATAAGATATCCCCTTTTACTCAGTAATGTAATTGCTAGCTATCGCTACCACTGGATTTTAAATTTATAAGTCCAATTTATCATAGCATTTAAATATCTCAGTGGCTAAATACCACAATGATTAAATAGCACAGTGATTAAATAAAACAATGGCTAGATTTTGTAATCATGCACGGCATCGATAAACACTTTGGCATTGTCAGGGTTGACCCACTGCGTAATACCATGACCCAAATTCGCCACGTAGCCAGTTTTTTCGCCATTAGCATAAGCGCTATCTAGCATTAACTTTACTTCTGAGCGGATGGTTTCAGGAGAACCGTAAAGGGTTGCTGGATCCAAATTACCTTGAAGCGCTTTGCTACTCTGTAACTTCTTATGCTGTTTGGTCAATTGACGCTGACTCTCAGTCAATGCTTGACGCGCCCGATCAAGCGGCATCGTCCAATCTAGACCTAAGGCATCCGCCTCACTATCCGCTTGGACATCTAGCCATAGTCCGCCGCCCTTGGTAAACAGTACCACTGGTATATCAGGGTGACGCACTTTTAGCTCAGCGACGATGCGCTTATTATAAACATGTGAAAAATCGATAAACTGACGATGACCAAGCGCGCCGCCCCAGCTGTCAAATATCTGCAATACTTGAGCACCAGCAACGACTTGCGCATCTAAATAGTCAATAACAGACGTGGCAAGCTTATCTAATAATTGATTTAAAAAAGCTGGGTTACTATATAAAAAGCCTTTGGTATAACGATAATCTTTTGAGCTGCCGCCTTCAATCATATAGGTCGCTAGTGTCCACGGACTACCAGAAAAACCGAATAAGGGCACTTGCCCATTTAATGCTTTACGAATGCTGTTCACCGCACGCATGACGTAATCCAGAGAGTCATTGACATCAAGCACAGGCAGTCTATCTAAATCAGCTTGCGTACGAATAGGGTGTTTGAACTTCGGCCCTTCTCCCGTCTCGAAATACAAACCCAAGCCCATGGCATCAGGGATAGTCAAAATATCACTAAATAGGATAGCTGCGTCCAAATCATAACGACGTAGTGGCTGTAAAGTGACTTCTGTCGCGCGATCGGTATCGCGGCACAAGCTCATAAAATCACCTGCTTCAGCACGGGTGGCTTTATACTCTGGTAAATAACGACCAGCTTGGCGCATCATCCACACGGGTGTGGTGTCGATCGTCTCAAAACGAAAGGCACGTAGTAATCTGTCGTTTTTTAGAGGGGCAAACTCATGCTGAAGCGAGTTGTTATTGTCTGAAGCACTCATGTACAAATCTCCAAAACAACACGGTATTCATTGATAATGATAACAATGAATACCGTGCTGGATAAAATAAGTTAAATATAAAGAATATAGAACGCGGCACAAATTAAACCATCAGGTTTTTGTACAAAGACGGGTTTTGATCAAAATCGCCTTTTAAACCAAAAACGTCTGGTATCACAAAATAATACTGGTTTTCAAATTTTTGAGTGTCGGTTACTTTTAAATATTAGGGCGTATTAACAAGCTTTTCGTCGCGCATAAATTTCCAACCTCGATGAGTATAAGTAATCGTATGACAAAAACAATCTATTGACCAAAGTCATTTGATGCCTTATTTATACTTATAGATAAGACACCTTTATACTTATACATAGAAAGTCAAGTACATAGAAAATCGATACCACTACATCGTCAATGCTAGGTTGTCACGATGTACCATGACCACGCGCTCTTCATTATTACCAAGAATTCTATCGAATTGCTCAGTACGCTCACGAGCCACACGGCGCGCGTCACGAGAGGAGAAGTTGACTTGGCCAACGGCGAGACGCTCGCCTGTATCTTGGTGCACAATTTCGACCACATCACCTTCATCAAAATCACCGCGTACTTCTGCTACGCCGACTGGTAGCAAGCTCTTATGATGTTCAACGACGGCTTTTGCGGCACCAGCATCAACAATCAAAGAGCCTGACATACGTAGATGCGCTGCTAGCCATTGTTTACGAGCAATGATTTTATCTTCGTCATTAGTCGTTAGCAACGTACCAACCGCTTCACCAGATACCACACGGGTAATAACGTCATCGATAGCGCCGCTCACAATTACGGTAGGACAACCACCCATGGCGGCAAGGCGACCAGCACGAATCTTGGTTAGCATTCCACCACGTCCGAGTTTGCCACCATCACCTGCAATATCAAACAAGTAATCAGCCATGGCACGCTCTTGACGAATCATTTTGGCATCAGGGTTATCACGCGGATTATCAGTGAACACGCCGTCTTGATCCGTTAAGATAATGTACAAATCAGCATTGACCATCGCTGCTGCCATCGCACCTAACGTATCGTTGTCGCCAAATTTGATCTCATCAATGGTGATGGTGTCGTTTTCATTAATGACCGGTAGCACGTTCCATTCTAATAACTGTGTCAGTGCGCCTGTGGTATTCAGATAACGACTACGGTTGGACAAGTCATCATGGGTTAGTAGTAGCTGAGAGCTTTGAATACCGTGCTGAATCAACGCTGACCACCAGGTTTCAATCAAGCCCATTTGACCAATAGAAGCACAAGCTTGCAGCGCCGCTAATTTTTTGGGACGCTCCTCTAGGTTCATGCGTACCACGCCTTCAGCAACTGCCCCTGACGACACGAGCAGTACTTCCACGCCTTGCTTGTGCAGCTTAGCAATTTGCTTTGCCCATTCGTAAATGGCAGTTCGATCTAGCCCTCGACCGTTATTGGTTAATAACGATGAGCCAATCTTGACAATAACGCGCTGAATATCAAAGTTGCGAGTTTGCTTAATAAACCTTGCTTCTTCGGTCGTGTTTTCTATGTCACCTGCCATATAAACTCCTGTGTCTTATGTCAATTAATTACGGGGATTGATCTAAAAAATTCAAGTATATCAGTTTAAGCACCATCATTTAAGGAACATAAACGACTTCAACGCCATCTTCATCGTCATCATCTAAATCATCATCGTCGTTTAAGTCCAACCCTTCACGTGCCGCTTTTCGAGCCGCACGATAAGCCTCACGCTGGGCTTCAGTATTCAGACGTACTTCTACTTCTAAGCGCTCAAAACGTGTTCTTTGTGCTTCAGCGAAGATGGGGTCCTCTATTTCGCGTTCGCGCTCACGTTCAATCTCATTCATCAAATGATATTTAACAGCATCAGTCCCTTCACCCATTAGAGTTGACGTGCGAAATACATCTCCTGTCCAACCAAGCTCAGCGACAATATGGGTACAGAGCTCATTTAACTCTTCTTCAGGCACCTGATCAATTTTGTTTAATACCAAAATTTGGGGTAGGTTGGATAATTCAGGCGAAAAACGTTCAAGCTCATTCAAGATAACACGAGCATTTTTTACCGGATCGCTGCCATCAATTGGCTTTACATCAACCACATGTAACAGACGGCGCGTACGAGCAACATGCTTTAAAAAGCGAATGCCAAGTCCTGCACCTTCTGAGGCACCTTCGATTAAACCCGGAATATCCGCCATGACGAACGAGCGATGACGACCAATATCGACCACGCCCAGATTTGGAACCAACGTGGTAAACGGATAATCAGCAACTTTTGGTCTAGCAGCAGAGACTTGGCGGATAAAGGTCGATTTACCCGCATTAGGTAAACCAATCAAGCCAACATCAGCCACAACTTTTAGCTCAAACTTAAGCACTTTTAGCTCACCTTCAAAGCCTGAAGTAGCCTTGCGCGGTGCTTGGTTAGTCGAGCTTTTGAAGTGAGTATTACCCAAACCGCCATCACCGCCTTTGGCAATGAGCAAAGTCTGACCAATTTCAATCAAATCACCCAACACTTCATCGGTTTCGGTATCGACTATCGTCGTACCGATAGGCACTGGCAAAAATAGATCGTCAGAGCCCTTACCTGAACAGTTTCTACTATGACCATTCTCAGCTCGCATGGCGTCATAGCGACGCGTATAGCGATAGTCAACTAGGGTGTTGGTGTTATCCTCCGCAATGGCATAAACATCTCCGCCCTTGCCACCATCGCCACCATCAGGTCCACCACGTGGGACATACTTTTCTCGGCGAAAACTGGCGATTCCGTTACCACCGTCACCTGCTTTTACCGTTACGACGGCTTCATCAATAAATCGCATCTTACGTTCCTTAATTTACCATCCAGTTTATAAACTGGTTACAGCCAACGACTGTATTTTAGGGTATAGCTATGTGTTTGTGTAGTTGTAAAAACTTAATGCTTATAAAAAATTAGTGCTTGTAAAAAACTGGTTTAAAAATAATTATAACCCTAGTGTGCCAAAATACTTAGCAACAAACATGATACTTAGCAACAAGTATGACAACAACACCCGATAACCAATCGGACTATCGGGTGCTTGAGTATCACATCTAAAAAACATGGCTTCTATACGAAACTTAATGCATTAGCGTATCACTGCTATAGACTTAGAATTTTTACGCTGGAATCTGAGTATAGCTGATGCCGGCCATTTGTGTCGCCAAACGTAATACTTGCGTACTGTAGCCCACTTCGTTGTCATACCAGATATAAACGATGGCATGATTGTCCGTGAGAATCGTCGCTTGTGCATCAACGATACCGACGTGCGTATCACCGACGAAATCAGTCGAGACCGCTTCGGTAGAGTCCGTATAAGCAATCTGTGTTTGCCACTGGCTGCTATTAGAAATTTTACGCATAAACTCATTTAACGCATCAGCACTGGCAGGTGCAGTTTTGAGGTTTAAGTTTAAAATTGCTAAGCTGACATTCGGCGTTGGGACACGAATAGCATTACCGGTTAATTTGCCGCTAAGCTCTGGTAGTGCTTTACCAACTGCTTTTGCCGCACCAGTACTAGTGATAACCATATTCAACACTGCACTACGGCCACGGCGATCGGCCTTGTGGTAGTTATCGATTAGGTTTTGGTCGTTGGTGAACGAATGAATCGTTTCCACATGACCATTTTCGATACCATACTCGTCATTCAATACTTTTAGCGTTGGTGTAATCGCGTTGGTCGTACAGCTCGCCGCGCTGACAATCGTATCATCACCGACCGTATCATTATTCACACCATAAACGACGTTTTTAATCTCGCCGCCAGCAGGAGCCGTTAGCAATACTTTTTTAACGCCTTGAGACTGTAGATGCTTACCAAGACCGGCTTCGTCTTTCCAAATGCCCGTGTTATCAACAACCAATGCATCGTTGATACCATAAGCCGTATAATCAATTTCGCTTGGGTCTTTAGCATAAATAACTTGCACAAAGCGACCATTGATAATCAGACCGTTATTTTCATCATCAACCACCACGCCACCAGCGAAGCTACCATGAATCGAATCACGCTCTAGTAATGATGCACGCTTGGCCAAATCACCAGCAGCAGCCGGACGTACGACGATGGCTTTGAGTTGTACGCCTTTCGCGCTTGACGCTTGCGATAACAATAGACGCGTTAAGATACGACCAATACGACCAAAACCGTATAGCACGACATCAGTCGCACCATTGATAGCATTGTTGTCACTGCTAATAGATTGCAGAGCCGCTTGTACATCACTGTCATTAGCAATCAATTGACCGACATCGATACGCGCAGCTTGGATAGCCTTATTGTCTGCTAGCACTTTAACCATCGCTAGCGTATCAGCGATAGCGATGGCTTTTGCATCTTGATCACGCATCGCTACTTTTTGATGTAGTGCCAATATGCGACCGACTGAGGTCGTATCTAGCGTTTCACCGAACAAGGTCACTTGGACATCTTGCTCGTTATAGAGCTTATTCAATAGCCCCATCAGCTCAATCGCTTGTTGCTCTTGGTTGTTATAATTGCTCAAGTGCTCTTGATGTAGGTGGCGTAAGGTATCAGCGTTGCTCACGAGAAACATCCTTATGGTCAGTAATGTATGATCAGTAAAGTATGAAGAAGTATCAAACAGATAGATTGTATTTAGTCTAAGTGACTATTCAAATACGGTGAGGTCAAATACGATGAGGGCAAAACATCCATGCCAATCATTTTTCATTTTCATCAGTGTATTTAGATCGCCTAGATTTTAGCCTAAAACGGTCAATTTTGCCAGTGATAACCGATCAGCGCGCACTTATAACCTATTTTGGGGCTATATTGACTTGATTATAAAAATAAAGGCAGCCTATTACGCTGCCTTTGTTAAATTCGAACGCCTTAAACAACGATGCTGTTAAACAACTAAATCGATAAACAACTAGCGCACTAAACAATTAAGTCACTAAACAATTAGGGTACTAAAGTAACTGTTTGATTGCTTTGTGCGGTCAGTTTAAATTCTTTCAAGTCGTAGCCTTGTTGCTGGGCAATTTGGCGATATTTCGCATAGGTTTCCTGACTGACATTGGGCGAACGTGCTAGTAACCATAAATAGTCTTTGTCTGGCGTACCAACTAGCGCTGTCTGATAATCAGCATCGCGCGCCAATACCCAATAATCGGCACGACCGACTGGTAACCAGCGAATCCATGAAGGCAAGAACGTCACTTTTAGCTTGCTACCCGTATCGTCGGCAGGTTTTGCCAATCCCTCAGCGGTAATATCTGAACCGTCTTCAGCTTTACATTTATTGGTGACTACCACTCCGGAGCCGTCTATTTTTTGGGCATAGTTTGCGGTTACATCACTAGCACAGTTGCGCTGAAAGTACATTGGTAACCGACCTATCTCATACCACGTGCCTGCATACTTTTTGAGATCCACACTGTCGACGGTGGTCGGTGTGTTCGCAGACTTATGGATGATGTCGCTGGGCTTCACAGACAAGGTTTGCGTTGTGGTTTTATCAGTCGTCGCCGTGGCAGAAGTTTTACTAGTGGACGCGCTAGTCGCTGGTAACGGCGCAGCATAAGCCGAAAACGCCGCCAACGGTATAATAATCGCTAGGGCAATGCCAGTATGCTTAATAAGCCCATTCATAAATATGCGCTCCGGTATTTCTTTATATGAGGTCGTCGTCAATGATAAATCATCTGTGTTTTGAGGTTTTTCTATTGAAATATTCGCTTGTTCCTCTGACATCAGTACATCTACTTTGTTAGATTCCTGTGCTTGCTTCTTCTGCGCTTTTTTGTAGCCACGGATTTTTTGAGAGCCGCTAGCTTTTTTGAAGCCATTAGCCGTGTCAAAATCCTCTATATCGCTATTTTTTGAATCGTTACTGTTGATATTACCGTTTTCAATCATAGCAAACTCTTTTGCCTGTGTAAGGCTTTTGTCGATGCTTTTGTATCCAAAATAGCTGTCTTGCAAAGACGATGTTTTTGCCAAATGGTTTGAATGTTCGCCGTTATAACTGTCGCTGTCATTACTAGCATTGAGACTTTTATTACCATTGATAGCATGGTTATAGCTTGCATCATTGCTGGCACTATTTACGTGTTGCCCATTATCCTGATAATGGTTCTTTAACTGACTGTTTTGCTGTGATTGAGAACCGGCTGCCTGTGCATCAGACCATGATGACTGAGGTAACTTATTGGTTTTCATAGGGATACCATTAATTATTGGTGATGGTTAAAAACTTATTCATTATCAAATAAATATTATTTGATTTTCTACACAAAAATATTGTTACTAATAAAGATAATGTGAGAAAAATCAAATATTATTATGAGTAGTGAGAGTCGCTTGACCAGACAATTGGTTTATTAAAAGCCAAAAACGTCATCTATAAAAACAGCTTGAAGACTCTCTAATTTGATAGCCTATCTTAATGGCAGTGCTATGATTAAAACAGTGTCGCAATGTAGGAAAACGCAACGGTTTGTAAGTAATTCTGTATTTAGATTAGAGAATAAACACATAGTTACCGATTGGATAAATATAAGGGAAGCTTATTA
Source organism: Psychrobacter sp. Sarcosine-3u-12 (assembly GCF_002836005.1). Classification (NCBI taxonomy): domain Bacteria; kingdom Pseudomonadati; phylum Pseudomonadota; class Gammaproteobacteria; order Moraxellales; family Moraxellaceae; genus Psychrobacter; species Psychrobacter sp. Sarcosine-3u-12. The sequence goes on along the minus strand of NZ_PJBY01000100.1, from coordinate 85,358 downwards.
TTATTAAGAATTTACTTTGATAAATGGTAGCTACTGTGCTTGACGTGATAGGCCTTGTACAAGCACTTGATGAGCATAGTTAACTTGGTATTTATTAATAAAAACTTGCTAAAAAAACGCCTAAACGAACTGGCTGATACCGGCCACGCTGATACCGCCGTATTGGACAGCTTGCTCAATCATAGCTGGTGACAAGCCACCCAAACCAATGACTGGCATGTCAGCCAACTGTGCCAAAGCTGACCACGCTACCCAACCTAATGGCGCAGTATCGGGATGCGTTTGGGTCGCTAGTACTGGTGATAAAAACACACCGATCACTGGTGCTTGCTGCTGCTGTAAACGAACACTAGCAAGCTGATTAGCGGCATGGATACTGGCTGCATCGTGACAGCTGATTATTAATGGTCGATCGAGAGGTAACGCCTGCTCACCTACGGAACTGTCTTGCTCATTATCAAACCATTTCATGAGCGCAGTCTGAGAGATTTGATGAGCAACGATCTGATAATCGGCTTGTAATGAATGAAGGCGACGCTCAAATGGCAGAATCACTTGAATGTCTGGACGCAAAGCCATCAATTGCTTTACGCTATTATCAAAGTCTGAGTCCTTAACTCGAATGTATAGCCAAGCATGGGTCCCTACTTTTTCCTTGTGATAGGTCAACCATTCTGTTGCTGGATTGGGCAGATCATTAAAGTGCGCCAAAGGATAGCTAATCGCTATCTGTGCGGGTAGACGCAACCATTCTAAAATCGTTTTATTGGCAGCAGGGAAATGATACTTCCCTGCCAATAGCGCAGATTTATTGACCCATTTTAGCGCTTGCCCTTCTAAGCCATAGCAAAGATGGCGATGTTGCTCATACTGCCCTGCTGTCAGCTCAATATTATAGACCTGCAAGCTCACTTGCTTATCCCCATAATCATGATGCAGTCGTCCAAGTTTGACGACAGTATTGTCGTGAATATCGATTCCAGTTTCTTCAGCGACTTCGCGTATTAATGCCTGTTTTGCGGTTTCATTCGCCTCTATCTTGCCACCTACAAACTCATAACGGTTGCCCTGATGTTGAGCCGCATCTCGAAATCCGAGCAAATACTGCGTCTGATAATGAATAACAGCGACAGCGACATTTACAATCTTTTGATGGTGGGTTTGTTGAATCATTGCGGCGTTTGCCATAATACTGTCCTCAAATGCTTGTTTTATTTGTTATGACTCGAATGCTTGCTTTGTTTGTTATGAATAGTCACTTGCGATAATAAACTGATATTAAGTTAAGTCATTGATATAAAAAATAAAAAATAAATTCAATCTGACTTTATCATCGTAGGTTTATATAAGTTTACATAATGACTGCATTTTATTTTATCAATTACCTTGCAAAACAATCCAATCTAAATGATAATTATTATCGTTAATGACTATTACTCTTCGATGTCGACTACTCAACTGTTTTACCAAAAGGAATTTACTATGAGCATGGTTATCTCTCGTTACTTAAACTGCCGCGAAAACCGTCTACCGACTTTGCAATCACAGCATCTGTTTGCCTTGACCAAAGAGGTACGTATTGAGCACGAAGGTGAGGAATATCGCTTACGCTTAACTCGCAATAACCGCTTAATTTTGACCAAATAGTTAAAATTACACCTCACAAAAAAACGCCTTTATCGAAAGGCGTTTTTTATTGATTAAAGTACAGTTGATTAAAGTACAGTAAATACTATTTGGGCAATATTAGAGTTAATAAATCAACCATTAGCTGATAACAGTATTATCCAAAATTGCCTTCTAAAATTGCCAACTATAAACCACATCAACCGCGTTTTCTGCCGCCGACGTTGCCTCGACATAAATTCGACGGGTCAACTGGTAACGAACAGATAGGCTGTTCTGCGCATTAAAGACACCTACCCCGTAGCGAATGTATAAGTCAGGGGTCACGTAACCGGTGACATTGACGTTAGTGTCTTCACTCCCGCCAGAGGCATCAACAGTCAAGCTTTGTAGACCAAAGGCTTGACCAATCTGGTTGGTTAAGTTGCGTGTACCGCTCAGCCCGAAGCTCAGCCCAGCGGCCGCTAAGTTATTCGTCACTTGCGACTTAAATCCCTGCTCACTGATTTGCGTGGCGCTCTTATTATCGATACGACCAGTGACCAACGCATTCATTGCTTGCTGTTGGGTCAGACCAGCATTATTAAAGACGATAATGTTTGGACTCTCAGTACTGCCTTTGACGCGCACGCCGACTGTTTTTCCGCTAATGACTTTGACAGCTTCAATACTCAGGTTAGGCTTCATCACATCCCCATTGAAGCGCACCTGCCCATAGTTAAGCTCTAGACTCTGACCGAAAGCATTGATATTGGTACGACGTGATACTTGCACCACCCCTGTGGCACGCATAATGCCCGTGCCGTTTTGAGTGATATTAATCGCACCTGCCAACGGAATAACCGCTCCAAAGCCACGGAAGTTAATGTCATCACCCAAATCAACACCGATATCAGCATTGATCGACCACGGTTTTGAGATAGCTAAGACTTCGTCGATATTACCAATGAGACGACGATCTAGGACGACCGCATCTTCTGTTTGCGTAATGATGTCTTCACTAGCCTCTGGCGGACGAATGGTCGCTGATGGCACGCTGATGGCTCCTGTAATGTTGACGTAACGGTCGCCAGGACGCACGATAATATCGATATCAGGATTAATCTCAGCCAATAGCAAGGGTGGCTGAGTCAATACTAAGCGCTCACCAACGACACTCAATTTGGCTTGTAGTTTTTGCTGCCAGTTTACTGTTCCCGTTAGCGTGCCGCTGCCCGTACCACTATTAAAGGTGCCGTCGATAGTTGCTTGCGTGCCACGAATCTTGGCATCGACATTAACTTTTCTTAAATTGACTGGCAAGTCAAGCATCGCGATACGACCGTTGGCCAATTTCACATCACCATAGAACTGTGGTTTTTCTAGCGTGCCACCAAGTCCGCCCGCCATAGTGATATTGCCTTCAAGCACACGCATACCGGGGAAGAAAGGTTTAAAAATCGCTAAATTAAGCTCATTGAGCACTAATGCGCCCGAAATGGGTTTGGGGTTTTTATAAGGATCGACGATGACTTCCGCGTAACCGCGCGCGCCGCGACCAGTATTGATATCTGTCCGTAATTTAAGACCTTCAGGTACTGACAAGGCAATCAGTGACACACGCTTGTATGACAAGCTTACAGGAGCGCTGTCACCATCTTGAAGCAAGCCGATTTTGCCATTATCAGAATATAAAGTGGTATTGATAGTCGGTGGACGACCACGTTGCCAGCCGACAATCGCCTTACCATTAATCTGCCCTTGCCAATCAATATCTTTGGGTAAAAACACTGAAAATAGCGAGGCGTCTAGCTTTTGCAATGCCAAATCGACCTGACCACCAGACGGTGAAGCGATTAGGTTTTCACGTAAACACAGCTTGCCGGTTTGATCGGCCGCCTGCCAGCAATGCGCGGCAAGTTGCACCTTAAGCTCGCGGTCACTGCCGTTTTGCTTGTTAGGCAAATTGACAATCAACTGCGCTGGCTGCAACTGGTTCAAGGTGGCATATCTGGACTTAACACGACCTTTACCAATCACCCCAGACCAACTGAGTGTATTACGATTAAAACCACCTTTGAGTCTTGCTGCAATATCGAGCTGCTCATTAGCGACATTGAGATCGACCACATGTGCCTGCTCAGTACCATTAAAAGACGCATTAACGCTTTTGAAGCTTTGCCCGCCAGCATCTAAGCCTTCAGCACTGATAATAAGCTGACTTGGGCTGTTTGCTAAATTCACGATTTTGCCGCGAATACGACCTTGACGCAAGATAAAGCCCGGCAGCGCAAGTCGCTCACCGACCAAATCAATATAGATAGTGGGTAACGCTTGTCCCGCAGGCTGCGATAAGGTCGCACCGCCAGTCACTTTGCCGGTCAGCTTACTAGAGAGCTGATCGAGACTGGTGATATTAATCTTGGCTTGTAATTGCTTGGCATTGCCATTGGCAGTGATGTAGTTATCGCCCCAGCGTAAGACGAGGTTATTGGCATTTAAACTCTCGATTAAGGCGTTCACTTGCTTATATTGCGCCTGTGCATCTTGCTTTTGTAAACGTTTAAAATAGCTCGCCAAGTCTTTTGGCAGTCGCATTTTTGCGGCTAAGCTGCCTTTGGCACTGAGCGGCTGACCTTTTAACATGCCAGTCAAGTTGATCTGCTTGATATTAATGGTTTGCTGAGCGTCACTCCAGCGACCATCAGTATCGATAGTACCGGTGATAGCGCTTGGCGTACTTTTGAGGAAGTAACCCAAATTAAAGCGATTCATTACCGCTTTGATATCCCAAGCGATACCTTGACGCACATCGACGGTGCCGCTGGCATCGATACTACCTGCAGCGCCGACATGACGGAAGCGTTTGATACGGATGAGCTGGGCATCGCCACTGGCATCGATAGTCAGTTTGCCTGCTGGTAATTGCTCGGCATCTAATACACCGTCAAAATTTACTGCAAATCTATTTAGCTTACCCTTGGCATTCGCTTTGTTTTTTGGTGCTGTTTGCCACTCGCCACTGGTTTTTAAATCACCAGTAATAATGGCCGGATTGTTGGGTAAAAAATAACCCAAGTTGAAGTCATCAAAGCGACCATCCACTGTCCAACCAATATTTTTTCGCAAATCGATGACACCCTTCGCATTCACTGCGCCAGCCTCACCCTTATAATTGAGCTTACGAATACTGATCAGCCTTGGCGTGCCAGCCGCATTGATAGACAGACGACCCTTTGGCACATCCGCCGTATCGACCTGACCATCAAAACGCGCATCGAACATAGAAAGCTCGCCGCCAACGATGTCAACTTTGGCATCACCGCCACCAGTGATGCCGATAGCACGGCCGTCTTGCGTGGCATCAAGCTGCGCCTGCAAATCGGTATTGTTTAAATTAATAATATGACGCTGACCTTTAACCCCGCTTTTGCTGATATTCACTAAGCGGCCACTGGCACTAATACTGCCCGTTAGACGCTCAAGCGGTAGATCACTACGATACTTTTTGGGTAATAAACCATTAGTACGGGCATCAATTTGCCACGTTAATGGGCGCTTCTTGGTCGCCAGTTGAATCTGTCCAGTACCTGATAAATCACCGACGATACCATTATATTTGAGACGATTGATGTCAATGACATTGCCAGCTTTGCGGACGCGCACATCATAGTTGCCTTTGGGAGCAGCATTAAGCTCATTGATGACTGCATTGGCATCGACAGAGAGGGTCGAACCGCGCACGATGACATCAGCTTGACCACTAGGACTATCGATATTACCGATATTCGGGACATTACGACGGATCAGATTTTGCCAAGTGGCATCGATATACCAAGGCGCTACCTGTTTAACCTTCGCAGAGGTTTTACCACGTGCAATATTGGCATTAACATGTTCGCCATCACGCTGACGTAGATCCGCGTCAATCTCTAAGTTACCTGCACTGTTTTTTTGTTGATAATGTAGCGACAATCGACCGTTGAGTTTTTGCGGAGCGTAGGCTTTAAAATCAGCATAGTCGTCAGGAATCGCGCGGCGAATGTCAAAATTGCTACCAGTCGCGCGCACCTTTGCATCGAAGCTATTTTTCCAGTCTAAAATACCTTGTAATATTAGGTTTCCAGCTGGAACCTGAGCATCCAAACGATCAATGCGCAGTTGACTATTGGCAATCACTGCCCGCCCTTGATAATGCCCTGAAGGAATATCTTTGGCAGTCAGCTCAGTATTGATACGCAAACGTATCTCAGAGATGACCCCTGAGGCAGTGGCTGTGCCGCTTTTTAGGCGAATGGCTTGGCTTTCGGCATAAGGAATCAGAATGTCGTCCCATTGCAGTTTTGCCTGAAACGGTGAATCCTTATCGAGTCCTTGCACTACAAAATCACCGCTGACATCGTTATCATTGTAGCGGCTACGCACCTTACCAACGGTACGTTTTAAGCTGCCGGTAGCGGTAATATTAAGGGGATCAATGTAGGCTTTTTCTAAGGCACTGACCTCAGCAATAGCACTTAAGTCCAACGGATAGTCACCTTGCAAATCAATCTCACCTTGCAAAGCACTAACCTTGACGATATCTGCATACTGTAAATTGCCGCGACCTACCGTGACCATGCTGCCAACCCACGTCAAATCACGAGCGCTGATATCATGAATGACAATAGGATCTTTGGTCACTTGTTTATAGACAATCGTTTTTATTTTGGCTTGATCAAAACGCAGATTCACCGGTAGCTTGAGCGTTTTATAATCAAATGGCTCACCTGTTGGCGGTTTTTTATTGATAATCTCAATACGCTGAATGTCGGCATCGCGCAGATGGACTTCTTTAGCAAATACCGCACGCCAGCCTATTTTGACATAAGCTTGGTCTACCAAGATCTCAAGGTCTTCGGTCGCCTCGATATCGATATCTGTGACCAACAGACCATCACGCAAATTACCGCGCCCATATTTAAACTTAATACCCGTCTCAGCGCTAATCTTTTCTAATAAGAACTTGGTGCCTGATTCAGTACCAGCCGCATAAAAAAAGATGGCGAACATAATCGCCAGTACGATGAGCATGAGTACCAGTAGCTTGAGCAAAAAAGACAGCGGATACCAACGCCTTACAGCACGGGCATCACGTTGCGCCGGATCTTCATCCGGTGAATTATTAGGCGGGGTATTTTTGGTCAACATCACACTCAACTACGTTAAAAAAATGATTGCCAACAATCGCTAAAAACGATTGACGAGGCTCTTATAAAGGCGATCCGATAAAGAAACTCAACCTGACAGGAACACTTTCTTCTGTGACACCAGCGGCAACATCGACCCGCACCACACCAACAGGTGATGCCCAGCGAATACCAACACCAACGCCGACCTTTGTATCAGTCTCGAAGTTTTTGTCATAGGCATTACCCACGTCGGTAAAAACGGCGGCGCGAAAGCCAGGTTTAAACTCATAGTTATATTCCGCACTACCGACGGCGAGCACTTGCCCACCAGTCAGATAGCCATTGTCGATAGGCGATAAGCTCTCATAATCATAACCACGAATACTTTGATCACCGCCCGCAAAGAAGCGCAGCTTATAAGGCACTTCATAGAAATCATCGGCCCAAATATAGCCTGCATTGAGACTACCAAGTACTTGGTGCTTTTTGTCGTCGCCAAAACTATAAATACCGCTGACACCCGCCCGTACAATCGCTAAATCTGTATCGCTCAACGCCTTTTCAGCGCCTGCTTCTACAGAGTAATACTGACGGATACCACGAGTCGGATTGGTCGCACTATCCACGTCCGTTTTATTGATACCATAGCCCAATAACAGCGCTTGTTGCTTTGGTCTAGAAGACGTAAAGCGTATCGGCAGATCTTCTAAGTCCGCCTCATCAACCCCTGTCTCTAGCTCGTCTAAGCGATAACGTACAGAGTAGCTACGATTCCAGCCACTGTCACGGCGAATATTACGTGCCAATGAAGCTTTTAGCGTTCGGGTAGACAAATCAAAGTTGCCTTTGCCTTGATCGATGACCTCCTCTTCATAGGTGAGGCGCGCATCTAGCTTATCATTAAGCGGATGCTTCCACGGCCGGCTGCCATAGACCGAGACATTCTTAGTAATTCTAGAAACCTCCGTTTCTGCGCCAGCTTGATAGCCTTGACGATTGAGCAGGTTGTAATCTATCTTAGCTGTGGCGCGTACGCCGGTATCGGTACCATAACCAATACCTACTTGGGCGTCGCGTGGCTTACTGGAAGAGACAAAGACATATAGTGGGACTTTTTTACTCTCTTGCACTTGTTGCGGCGTTTTACGTCCTGCCAGCGTCGGTGGTACAAAGTTTTCATCCGCAAGAATACTCTTTTCATCTGGGAAGATTTTTTGTGCCACGTTGCTGATAGAGTCACTGATTTTACCTAAAATCGTGTCGGTCTCTTGGTCTTTTTCGTCTAATACCCGATCATCTGGCAAGCGGCTTAAGCGATTGGCTTTTTGTTTGATGGCTTGGAGTTTATCCAGTGTTTGCTCATCTGCTTCAAATTCGATGGCAGCGATATCTGCGGGATTAACTTTCTCCCCACTATTGCCACTATTAGCATCGCCATCGCTACTATTTGCTGCATCACTGTTTTGCGCAGTGTCATTTTGAACAGTGCCATTCGTATTACTGCTACTTTCTGCCCCATTATTTGCTGCGGCTACATCATCAATAATTTCTGAAGCATTGACCTCACTGTCAACATCGTCGTTGCCAGTATTACCAGCCGCATTGCCAGGCGCATTATCGAACGCTAAGGTACTGTTTTCACTGCTGTCATTGGGTGGCAAAATAGACTCGACATTGACAGTATTAAAATAACGTGTCGCTGATAAGTCGTTACTAAACTTAGTAACATCAGGGCGATAGAACGGCTCGCCGGGTTTGAAGTCAAACAACTGCTGCAACAATGACAATTCGACAGGTAGCTTATCAGGGTCGCGGGTCAACGTATTGGTCGCTGCATCATAAGTAAAGAACACCACTTCGTCGTACTCGTAGCGGTCACCAGTATTATAAACCAGCGATACATCGGCGGTATTGTCTGGCAAAATGATATCGACTGATTTGTTCAGCCAATACTGGTCAAAATAACCATAAGTGTTGCTGAGTGACTCTAGCGCCGCTTTACTGTTTTTGTAAACGCGATGATTGAATACATCGCCTTCTTGCGGTGGTAGCTCTTTTTCCAACGCTTGGTATTCTTCTTGCTCGCGACCTTCACCGCGAATTTCGATAATACGACTGTCGACAATGACCGGCTCACCTAGATCTTCAATGACAACCTCAATGACGTCACTATAAGGCTGACGTAAGCGCATGGTCACATCATAATAACCAACAGCTTGTGCGGCATCTTGTGCAGTTTGGCGCAGACGCGGTAAGGCTGCGGTAAAGTCAACGACAGATTGGACAGTGGTGTCATCAAGCGCAGCTTTGATGTTTTTAATCGGTTGCGTGTCTTCGTCTGCTTCGATGAGTTTTTGCGGCGTATTAGTCGCATCGTCAGCGGCAACTTGCTGCAAGTAAACCGTCGTCTCGACGTGCGGTAACGCTTGAGCACCGTCATTAAAAAATCGATTGTAGAGTCGCTTAACGATATTGGTTTTGTTACGAGCCATGGTTTTTGGCTTTTTGGCTTGCTCGATACTTTGATTGACGGCTTGGGTTTCGGACTGATAATCAGGCAAATAATCTTCTGGATTGATAATATCTGACTGCGTGCCCTCTCCTCCTGTCACATTGCCTGCACTTACTGACCTCTCATCATCGATCATACTATCATCGTCGTTATCAGCGCTTCCACTACTGACAGCATCGCTGACATTAATTGGCCGTGCCATGATTTCAGCAGTCTCAGCCTGTTCAGCCGCTGTCTCGCTTTTGCCCAGCGTATCGAGATTGCTCGGTGCTGGCAAATTGGTCGCATCAAGACTCACGTCTAAGCCAATAGGCGGGGTGGTATCATTTAAAGTCGCGATAGGCGCATCAAAGTCGCGGTCGTTATTACTGATGCCATTCATGTTACTGACATTGGTGTTGTTAACGTCGTTACCATTATTAATGCTGTCAATGTCTTGCGCATTCTGTCTATCCAGCGCTGCCAGCTCGCGATCAATCTCATCAGGCGTCATCATCTGATAGCCCTGCTGTTGCACTGTCGCCGCTTGCTGCTCCAAATCTTTATTTGCCACATTCGCCTGTGCGTCACTCAACTCGCCTACATCATAAAGGTCGTTATCCAAATCACTGGCATCATCGACATTATCATCATCTTGCTGAGCGTTGGCATTGCCATTTACTCTTTGAGATGGCGAATTTTGCAGGTCTTTTTCTTTAGTACCAGACTGCTTAATACCTAGGTTTTGTTCGCTATAGTCATCCAATACTGACTTATCGATGATGCCTTGTTCCACTGCTTTCTTTAGGCGCAAGGCATCTAAGGCGATATCAAGCTGTGTATCCTCAGTAGAGGAGAACTGAGGGTCTGTGCGAGGGGGTTTAGGGGTTGGCGGTTGCGGTGGCGTTACAGTATTGAAAAATGGTTGGTTGGCTGTATTTTGCGTATCACGGTTCTGACTATTAAGGTTCTGACTATCAATAATTTGACTGTTCGTATTGGCATTGGTCGTGGTGTCAGCCAATGCCGCAGGTGCGATACCAAAACCTACCAAGCTGCTCGCCAAGGCACTAAAAAGCGCTGAGCGCGTAAAATGAATACGCGGCGCAGTCTGCTGCAAATCATCCATCACGGCACATTTAACAGTATTGGTAGCAGCGCTGGCACGATTACCAGCATGAGTGTTTGAGGCTTTGTGCTGCGTAACCGACAAGTGGCGCGCTAGAGTTGAAGGCTGATGTTCCATGTATACTTATTTCCTATCACCTCACGCGGCACAAGGGAATGACGATAGCAGTCGCCAGGTTTTACCGGTGAATAAACGTAGAGCAGTTAACTGAGATTTTCTATGGCGACCGTACTTTTTTAGTGCTGGTTTTAGCGCTGAGCCTATCTCATCTGAACTTACTGACATAAGATAGGTAACTTTGAATGATACCGAGGCTTTAATCTCGCTCAAATTTTCAAAAAGTAACTTTTCAAAAGACAACCATGTAAAATTTACAAATCATAACTTAGTTAATTATGAAATCATAACTTCGGACGCATGTATTTTTGCCAAAGCCTTGCTATTATACGGCTTAATATTGATAAAACCTATGCTATATTTCGATAAGTTTTTGATACTGTTGATAATTAATGGCACCCGAATGCTGTGCTCAGCCCTTACCTCTCATCTATCAGCCGCGATCCATCTGTAGGAATTTTCATGGCCAATCAGTTTCAGTTATTTAAGCGCCGCCGTTTTAGCGCCATGTTTTTTACCCAGTTTTTGGGGGCGTTTAATGACAATATTTTTAAACAAGCACTCATATTAGTACTGACTTATACCGCTGCCAGTCAGTTGGGGATGGAAGTCAGTATCTTAAATAACTTAGCGGCAATGCTATTTATATTGCCCTACTTCCTATTTTCGGCACTGGCGGGACAAATTGCCGATAAGTTTGAAAAATCAAAGCTCACGCGCTTTATTAAGGTGCTTGAGCTGGTGATTATGGCGATTGCCGCCGTCGGCTTTGTTTTTGAATGGTACGGCTTGTTGTTTGTGGCATTGTTTTTGATGGGCACGCATTCGACCTTTTTTGGACCGATTAAATACGCTTATTTACCGCAAGCGATGAAGGAAGATGAGCTCGTCGGTGCCAACGGTCTGTTTCAGATGGGCACGTCGCTAGCCATCCTCCTTGGTATGATTATCGCCGGTGTCTTGACCCAGCTATCACAGTCGCTGTATTGGATTAGTGCCACTGTATTGGCGGTCGCTGTCTTGGGTTATTTGGCGGCTCGTTATATCCCTACCATGCCAGCCATGCAGCCGACGCTCAAAATTAATTGGAATATTTTTACCACCAGTTGGTCGACGGTACGCTATTTGTACTCGCTGCCGTTTTTATTCTTCGTCATTCTTGGCAACAGCTGGTTTTGGTTTTATGGTGCGACGTTTTTGACACAAACACCAGAATTCAGCAAGGTCATTTTGCATGGCGATGAGTCGGTGGTTATTTTCCTATTAACGCTATTTTCTGTTGGCGTGTCGATTGGGTCTTTGTTATGTAAAACCTTGACCAAAAACCAAGTCAGTTTACGCTTACTGCCCTTTGGTATTGCTGGTTTAAGTATTTTTGCTATTGATTTGTATTTTTCCTTGTCAGGTCTCAACATAGACGTTAATACTGAAACATTATTAGGCATTAGTGATTTGTTTGGTATGAGCGGCAGTTGGCGCGTATTTGCCGACTTGTTCTTTTTAGGCTTTAGTGGCGGTTTATATATCGTGCCTTTATATGCGTCTATGCAGGCTTATGCACCCAAAAGTCATCGCGCGCGTATCGTCGGTGCCAACAATATTTTTAATGCCATATTTATGGTCAGCTCAGCGATTTTTGCGATTGTGGTGCTCAACACCTTAGGATTGACGCTACCGCAATTATTTTTGGTTACGGGTGTGCTAAACATTGCTTTTGGCGCGTTTTTATATATTAAGCTTAATAAACACGTGCAGCATGCGGTCATACATACTAATGATGACGAGCTTAGCCGACAAGACTAAATGCCTAGAAGATCTAGCGATTATGAGTAGCGTTGGTGTTCACTAAATCATGCAGCCGATAATAGTGGTGCCGATAATTTATATTGTTTGCTATAGTAATGTGCATGAACAGAATATTGCTGCTTTAAAAAGCAAATATCAGCAATATCTTAATAAGAAGTTTTTTGATAACAATTAAAGCCATCAGGAGTGAATCATGGCCCTGCGTCCTTTATCCAAAATTGACCAGCTATTACTTGGGGTTGACAAGGCACTGCGAGCGGTTGTTCCGCATTCTAATCCCAGTACTCGCCCGTTGCCCGTCAGTAATGACGAGATTCCTGAGCTGACCATTACCGAAGCGCGTCACGTGGCAGGATTGATGCGCATCAATCATACTGGTGAAGTATGTGCGCAAGGCCTGTATCATGGTCAAGCCTTTACTGCTAAAGACACTGGCGTCAAACAAGCCATGCAGCATTCAGCCGAAGAAGAAGTCGATCATCTGGTGTGGTGCGAAACACGGTTAAAGGAATTGGGCAGTCATGCTAGCCTATTCACCCCATTGTGGTATGGCATGTCTTTCGGTCTTGGCGCGGTCGCCGGGGCTATCTCTAACGAGTTTAGTTTGGGATTTGTCGCTGAAACCGAAGCACAAGTCAGCGAGCATCTGCAAGATCACATTGGACAATTACCCGTGCATGATCAACGCTCAAGAGAAATACTGGCACAAATGGATATTGAAGAATGTCACCATCGCGAGCTGGCGCTAGCAAGTGGCGGCGCGGCTCTTTCACCACCGGTGCGTCAGACCATGCGCTGGATGGCCAATCGGATGAAAGCCACGGCTTATCATCTATAAATGAATAGCGAGTAGCGCCTCTCATCGGGTTTATTGAATCAGGTAATTTAACAATCCTACTACTGATAGCATTGAGCTTAATTTGCTAGGGTATTAAAAATTTGTTCGATTTTGCTTCAATAATATAAAAAATTTCTAAGCATACAAAATAGCGTCGATAATACAAAACAACTATCAATCGATTGTAAATAACGACTTAATAAACAAGGTAACGACTTTTATGAAAGCCATCAACCAATCCAGCTTGTCTAGCAATGCTACCAAAGCGCCTACATTTGCGACCCTAACCGCATTAGCCGCTGCCTGTGCACTGATGTTGTCTGCCCCTGTCAACGCTGCCGAAGCGGATAGCAGCGCTAACGCTAGCACCACTGCTACAAACCCTGCTGTCCCTAGTGCCATGGATTCAAGCAGACGTGTCATTCGTCTCGCTAAACCAAACGCTACTGCGGCTACTAGCACGGCTCAAACTGATGTACCATCAAATATGGCGTCCGCAAATAGCACTCAGTCAAGCAACGTCCTACCAACGAACCCTGCGTCAGTCAATGCTCAGCAAAACCGAGCTCCGCAGAACAACAGTGCTCAACAAAGTCAGGCGCCTTTAAGTAATGCACAGCCCTCAGCAGCAGTACCGCAAGCACCAACAGCAGCGACCCCTGAGCTAACAGGTACTACTCGAGTATATGAGCGTGGTCCAATGACTGCTACTGGCATTGATCTTCGTGGTGGTCAGTTGCCCAATATCCCAACACCGCAAGTACAACTTTCAAGCGTTAGCTTTGTACCGACGGTCTTAGTTCCACAGCAGCAAGGCTTGGGTACTGATAAGCTCGACGTTAGCTTGCTAGATGACTTTATCGAAGATGTCTCTCCTAACGCCCGTCACTATCCACCGAACTTCCCTAACCGCTCACAACGTCACTATACTCGTGAAAAAATCAAAGTATTGACTGAATGGATTGAGCCTTATGCCCAATCGCCAAACGCCTCTTATGACGTGCTGATTCGAGCGGCTAAGCTCAATGGTATGGGTCGTAACTTAGATTTAGGTTCAGACTATACGGTACGTGGCGGCAAATATGTCGACCGTGCTATCAAAATCAAACCTGACAGTGGTGAAGCCAACTTCTTATACGGCATGATGCTGTCAGAAGGTGGCGGCTTTAAAGAAGGTCAAAAATATCTAGACCGAGCCGTCTCATTGGGCTATACCGAAGCAGAACAAAGCTTGGCGCAGTCAGATTTATTGAGCGATCGCCGCGACAACGCTCTAGAACGTTTGCGTCGTCTTGAGCAACAAGTGCCTAATAATACCGTTATTCGTCAACAAATTAAGCTCGTTGAAGATGGTAAGTTTTATATTTGGGATATCCCAGCACCTGACATCGATGTAAAACCAGGGGCATAAACTCAGTTGTAAACATTATTCATTAGTAATAGTGACTTATAGTGTTATTATTGACTTATTAAAAAATGATTTGAGAGTAAAGCATATAGTGCCTTCTTTTTATATTGGTTTAGTATCAATAGGAAAAGAAGGCTTTTTTTGCAGATGATTTCTCGTTCAGCCAGTCTTATTTAATTAACTTCGCCAAAGTCGTTGCCAATTACTGCCAATGATTGTCGCTCCCTATCAATCACTGCCATTCACTATCAATATCCCCTTAGCCCCAAATCTGTTCGATAATCTAGGGCGTGTCCTCATTTTAGGTTAAAAGTTTGATACCCCATTACGCTTATTTTATCTTGTCCATTAGCGACGGCATTTGACTGTGAAGTTTCAAATATAATAGGGCGTGTTGAACATTCGATCATGGCACTGACAGAGACTATTTTTTAGGCGATTCAAAGATAAAAATAGTAAGTTTAGTCATTCTAAGCGTCTCTTTTTATCAAAGAATCAGCAAAAAATAGTCCTGTCCTTTTAGGCTGATGCTAAAATTGCCCCATACTGTGTTGCAAGTCTAGCTAAGATATCAACATAATCTTCGACTTGCGCCGTGTCTGGAACAATTTTAGCGATCAGCAGTGTCCATTTATGAATGTTCAACACGCACGCCCTAGTGAAATCCAAAAAGTTGCGCTACACTCATCCTGTTATACTGACTACTTATAGTCAATATATTCTAAAAGCGCAACGGTAGTGCTGATATCAATTTTTTATAGGCTCTGTCTGGTAGCCTCTGTCTGCGTAGGCACAGCAAGCAAGAAAAATGGATATCAACAGTGCATAATGGTTCGATATTATGTTTCACTCACTATATCTATCTTATAGGCTTGACTATTATTTACTGGAATCCCCTATGACTTTCGCTCGCTCTGTCAGCAATCCGGCCACACACGCTATTAAAAAAACAAAGCCTGTCATTCTATTAGGGCTAATAACAGCCGTGGCGCTACTACCTGCCTGTAGTACAGTTTCTGTGACACAACAAGCCTCAGCAAAGACCATTTCTGCACAGCGTGGCAATATCGTCACAGACGATGAGCTCAGTAGCGACACAGCATCGGCTTTATTGTCAGCAGGACTTAATGAGCAGGCCTGTTTTCAGCAGTTTGACTTGTGCTTGACGCAGCTTACTGACAGTATGCTTAATGAACATTATCGTCCAGCGCTGTCCGTTTTTGCCGAGTTACATTACGCCAAAGCTCGCCAGCTTGCCGAGTCTAAAGAGTGTCAGAATACGCTCGCCCGTCCGCCGCTTGATCCTTATTATGCCAATGCACCTCTGAGCGATGATGAGGCTAAAGAGCAGCAGAAAAATACAGATGCCTGCTTGATTAGTTATCAAGGTCGACTATTCGATGCCATTAAGTTCAGCTATACCTATCTGTTTTATGACAGTTTAGCGCATGATTTTGAAGGGGCAGATAAAGCAAAAAGCCAAGCTCAGGCCAAAAACCGCATTCCAACTGACATCGATATCCAAACCCAAGACATTTATAACTCAGCCAGCAATGACGTCATTACCCAGCTATATCAGTCGGTAGATGGCGCAAATAAACTCATGGGCAATACCAAAGTAGAGTATCTACCGATGAGCACCACTGTGCCCGATACTGGCAGCCAAGGTGCTATTGCAAACCATGCACCTTTAAAGGGTAAGCCTACTGACCAAGTCAAGGTCATGAAGGTACAAGTAGACCGCTATGATCTCAATATTTTTCTGCCTAACGAAAGTAACTACCTTCAAAATGCGCAAAAGCAAACCTCAGCGCTCGCCGATTTGGTGTCCACTTATGATCTACGTCTCTCGGGTCTTAACTCAATCAGTAAGCGCCCAGGACTGGGGATTAGCTTAGTCGCGTCACTGAATGATCGCTATACCACCACTGTGCGTCAGCTCTTGGTTTCATCGCTGTCGGGACGACTGAATAAAGACACGGTCGATGGCAAAAAGGATGATAGTGCGCCCAGCTCACGCATTTACCCCACGGGTCATTTATTGATGACGGGCCTAATTAAGCCCGCTGGCGATAGCATACTGGATACGCTCAGCAGTCATCAGCTCGATATCCACTTATACAACCCTCATCGTAGCGAGAGCGCCACTATCTTGGGTGATAACTATCCACTGGCGGCGAACTTCTCTGCCGGTTATGGACTATGGCTGGCAGAAAACCAGCTCGATGGCGTTGGTTACTTAAATCTAATCACCCGCCAGAAAGAAGCCAGCTTACCCAAACTGTTTATGCTAGAGCCTTACGATCCTGATAAACGGGTCATCATTATGGTGCATGGCTTGGCGTCTAGCCCCGCCACGTGGGTAAATTTGACCAACGATATTTTTAATGATGATAAGTTGCGCGATAATTATCAAGTGTGGCAGGTTTTTTATCCGACCAATTTACCTATTTTAGAGAACCGCTATCAAATTCAGGAGCTGATCAAGAGCACTTATCAGCAGACCGATCCTCAAGGAGGCAACCGTGCTAGCAAAAACAGCGTCATTATCAGTCACAGTATGGGCGGTATCATCTCTCGCATGATGCTGTCTGATGATAATCTTGCCAATAACTTAGACGCTTTAGAGGATAAAGACTTGCTCGAAAACAGCAGTAAACGCCAAGTCGATGAGATGCTAAAACAAGCCTTTGCTAATGATGAGCTGCGCAACCGTTTTGAGCTACATAGGCTGCCACAGGTCGACACTGCTATCTTTTTATCCTCGCCCTTTCAAGGTACCGACTACGCTGATCGCTGGTTTACTCGAGCACTACGCCGCATCGTTTATTTACCGGTTGGCTTGGTAAAGACCCTCACTGATAACTTGGCTACTCTCGCCATTCAAGGGGATTTGGCACAAAATCCTTTAGGTGCACTGTACCTACAGAACGGTGCCAGTCAGTTAAGCGATAAATCGTCTTTTATTCAGCTGACCAAAGATATCAAGATCAATGACGACATTACTTATCATTCGATCATCGCTAACAATGATGCCGACATCACTAGAGGCTTGGCGCAAATGCAGCCCGGCGGTGCAAGAATTGACTTATCTCAAGAGATATTAGAAGACAACAGCGAGAGTGCGCGCACAAATGATGGCCCCAAACCTGCATCTGAGTCAACCAATAAGCCCCTCGTCGCTGCGGTGACTGTCGATGAAGATATTAGCCAAGCACTGACCGAGCGCTTATCAGATGGTATCGTTCCTTACACCAGCGCCCATCTCGAAGGCGCCACCTCAGAAACCATCATCACAGGTGGTCATAGTATTCAAGAAAATCCGCAGACCGTGTTGACCCTGCGACGGATTTTGCATCAACAATTGCAGCAATGAGGCTCGTCTAATTGACAAGATACTGACTAGGGCGTGTCCTCATTTTAAAAATGGTATTGATAATAAATACTAAACACCCTCTATGCTTTTGGGCTATGTTCATTTATCGACAGGGTATTTCTTCAAGTAAGTTTTGGTGACTGGTAGGTGTGCGACCAGTCCCATAGGTAACTTGCGTGTGTACTTAGGGTGGCGCATACTACATTCATTGTAAATGACAGTAATATATTAATTTATAGGGATATAAATTACTTCATTCAGCTAGACAGTATTAGCTCAGCCGCATTTGATAAATTGATAGTGGTTGCTAACTAATACTGAGCCATTGCCCGTAACACTTATCATCCTGATTTACGGACAGCTACTTAAGCGTGTCATGGAAGCCTGCGCTATTCAGCTAACAGATAAAGGTAACCGTTTATGTTCGCTACATTTATGATTGACCAGCTTGATGCGCTGATGCTCGCGCGAATTCAATTTGCTTTTGTTATCTCATGGCATATTGTCTTTCCAGCTTTTTCCATCGGTCTTGCCAGCTTTCTAACGGTCTTAGAGTTCCGCTGGCTCAAAACTGGTGAGCCTATTTATGCCGAAGTTTATAAGCACTGGGTCAAGATATTTGCCGTAGTGTTTGGGATGGGTGTAGTATCGGGCGTGGTAATGTCTTACCAATTCGGTACTAACTGGGCCGTATTTTCTGATAAAGCCGGTAACGTCATAGGCCCACTACTTGCCTACGAAGTATTGACCGCCTTTTTCTTAGAAGCGTCGTTCTTAGGCATTATGCTGTTTGGTTGGGGTCGCGTCAGTAAACGCATGCACCTTGCTTCAACAGCGATTGTCGCTATTGGTACGCTAATATCTGGTTTTTGGATTTTGGCTGCCAACAGCTTTATGCAGACGCCGCAGGGCTTTATGGTCGGTGCTGATGGTTTGCTCTATCCAACCAATTGGCTTGAAATTATCTTTAACCCCTCATTCCCTTACCGTTACGCGCATATGATGACTGCGGCATTTTTGACCACAGCTTTCGTTATCGGTGGTATCGGTGCGTATTATCTGCAATCCAAAAAGCATGTTGAACATCGCAAACATGGTCGTGTCATGCTCGGCATGGCGATGGTCATGGCCATCTTTGTTGCGCCAGCACAAATATTTATTGGCGATATGCATGGTCTAAATACTCTAGAACATCAACCTGCTAAAGTCGCAGCGATGGAAGGTCTGTGGGAAAATGAGCGCGGTGCACCGCTTGTCTTATTCGGTATTCCAGATCAAAAAGCAGAAAAAAACCATTATGAAATTAAAATCCCTTATGTCTCGGGCTTAATTTTAACGCATTCATTAGACGGCGAAGTTAAAGGCCTTAAAAACTGGGCGCCAGAAGATCGGCCCTACGTTCCTATCGTCTTTTGGTCATTCCGCGTTATGGTGGCTATCGGTACATTAATGCTGCTTGTTGGTCTATTTAGCCTTTATAAATACTTTAAAAAACAACAATTCGATCCTGAAAGCAAATGGTTCCACCGTGCGTGGATGATGATGACGCCGCTTGGTTTTATCGCGATACTCGCCGGTTGGTTTGTGACCGAAACTGGTCGTCAGCCATGGACAGTATATGGGGTGATTCGTACTGCTGAGAGCATGTCACCGGTTGCAGCACAGCAAGTCGCAACGACACTTATAGGATTTATTGTGCTGTACGTCTTTGTATTTGGTGCAGGCAGTTTTTATATCTTACGCCTGATTGCTAAAGGTCCACAACCTTATGAAGATCCAGCAGATGACAACTTCTATGAGCATTCTATCACTGAAGGTCAAGGTCGCACGTTAAGTGGTGATAGTAACGTCAGTGAGAAAGTAGAAGATTTGGATAAACCTGCCGATGACGTCGATGATGGAGGGTTACGCTAATGTTTAACTACGGTGATGTATTAGATTTACCTTTAATTTGGGGCGGATTAATTGCCCTATCCGTCTTCATCTATGTCCTGTTGGATGGTTTTGACTTAGGCTGTGGTATTTTGTTCCCCTTTGCCGGCTCAGACAAAAACCGTAGCCGTATGATGAACTCTATTGCTCCCTTTTGGGATGGTAATGAGACTTGGTTGGTATTGGGTGGTGGTGGTTTGTTCGCTGCTTTCCCAGTGGCTTATGGCATCATCATGACCGGTTTATACCTGCCTGTGACTGCCATGCTATTTGGTCTTATTATGCGCGGAGTGGCGTTTGAGTTCCGTTTCAAAGCCTCTTCACGTCGTCATGTATGGGATACGTTCTTTTTCGTCGGCTCAGTAGTGGCGACATTCTCGCAGGGTATTATGCTTGGGGCGTTGGTGCAAGGCTTAGAGGCGAGCAATCGTCTGTATACTGGTGGTCCATTTGACTGGTTCACCCCCTTCTCTATCGTCTGCGGCTTTGCCCTGATAGTCGGTTATGCCTTGCTTGGCTCTACGTGGTTAATCATTAAAACCGAACACAAGCTGCAAGTATGGGCACGTAAAGTGTCTGGTTGGATATTATCGGCATTGGTATTGGCGATGATTGTCGTTACCGTGTTTATGTATTTTTCAGATATCGAAGCCCTCGAGGGTTGGTTTAGTTTGCCGGGTGCGTTATATCTAGCGCCAATGCCAGTTATCGTGCTGCTGCTATTCTTTTTCATGCGTAAGGATTTACGGACTGAGCGTGAATATCGCCCCTTCTTAATGACCGTTGCGCTGTTCTTGATGGGTTATATTGGCGTCTGTACAGCGTTGTTCCCTTATATAGTACCGTACCAAATGACTATCTATGAAGCGGCCGCTGCTGATACATCGCTGTCCTTTATGCTCATTGGTGCGGGTATTATGTTGCCGATTATCTTGAGTTATACCGCTTTTGCCTATTACACATTTAAGGGTAAAACGGATCACGAGCATATGTATTAACGGCTATATGTTAAGGAGAATCAGCCTTCGCTACTATTACTATTCTTGGTAGCGAACGCTTAAGATCATTAGCGCCTTAATACGTCACTGGGAGACGATTATGAAAAAACTCAGCAAAAAACAATCACAATGGGCATGGTTCATTGGTCTATATATAGCAGGATTTGCCGTTATTTTTACCATTGCCCAATTAATAAAGTTGGCAATGGGCGTGTAAAACCTGCCCTATTTCGCTAAACAAAAGCGCCGCATTGATTGTAAATCAATGCGGCGCTTTTTATGATCTTCGTTAAAGTAAGATTGATTGAAGTAAGATCTATTAAAGAATTATTAATTAATATTAATATCCCCTAAAGTTATGCACCGCGGTGGTTAGCCACGCCATGACTGTCAATAAATTCGTTGACCTGCGTTAAGCGCTCAGGTGTACCCACGTCTATCCAATTATCACGAATAACTTCCGCCGTAATCTGGAACTTAAGCATCGCTTGCTTAAGCAGAGGCGCTAGCGCAGCGGGTTGCCCGCTTACCAGCCCATCGACCAATCGTGGCGACATTACACTAATACCAGCAAAGGTATATTTGTCTGCATCACCAATTGGCTGCTCACTAGCCAGACCATTATTGAGCGCAAAATCACCACCGTTATTATGCTCTGGATTGTCAATCAACAATAGATGCGCCCGTTGATCAGCACCCAGCTCATAATCCTGCAACTGAGCAAAATTATACGTCGTCCAGACATCGGAGTTGACTAAGATAAATGGCTCGTCTTGTAACTTACCTGTTTGTAACGCTTGAAAAATTCCACCAGCGGTCTCTAAAGGTTCGTCATCTTCTCGTGACCAGTGCAACTTGACCCCGTAATCGCTACCATCACCCAAGGTATCCATAAGCTTGTCAGCAAGCCACGAGGCATTAATCGTAATATCAGTAATCCCCGCTGCTTGCAGTGCCTTAATATGCCAGACAATCAGCGGCTGACCGCCTACCTCGACTAATGGTTTGGGCGTCTCAAGTGTCAACGGACGCAAGCGCGTTCCCTTGCCAGCAGCTAAAATCATTGCTTGCGTAATGGTAGACATGCACGCTCCTTATTCAATTTATAATGATAGTGATAGTGATAGTGATAGTGATAGACGCAGCTTATTAGCCCTTTTTATAACGAGTCAAACTTATCTTTATAAGCCGGTAATACCGTGTCTTTTAGCCATTGATTAAATGGCAGTAGCGCTTGCTTCATCGATTCATTACCATGCTCAGCAAGCCAATTTAGCTCAAGTACTAGATCTCGCATGACTTTGGGAATATCAGCCAAATAACGGTCTTTACCATCGCGCTTAGACAAACGGATAAAAATCCCTAATACTTTGAGATGCCGCTGCACGCCCATCACATTCATATCATTTTCAAGCTGCTCAACACTATCGGCGGTGGTGAGCGCTGCTTGCTGCTGCAATTGCCAAAAGTCACGAATCCAGTCAGATATTTGATGCTCTGACCACTCAACATAAGCATCACGCAACAATGACACCAAATCATAAGTGTAAGAGCCGATCACCGCATCTTGAAAATCTATCACGCCCAAACGCGTGGGGTCGGCTTGGTCTTGCATAAGATTGCGGCTGTGATAATCACGATGCACAATCACTGCAGGCTGCTGTAAAATCTCTTGTATCAATACCGTTTTTACGTTATTCCATAAGTCCTGATTCAGCTCTACATCAATATAGGGGATAAACCAATCGCTAAATAAATCCATCTCGCGGTTCAGTAATGCTGTGTCATAATCGGGCAATTGGTGCTGCACTCTGGCAGTCTCTACTGGCACAGTCTGTAGGGAAACCAAGGTCTGCATGGCCAATTGATAATAATCGTTGATCTGTTCAGGCGTCGCCTCGACGAGTAAATGGGCAAACTCAATCGTACCAAAGTCTTGTAACACCAAAAAGCCTTTTGCCACGTCTTGCGCAACCAGCGTTGGCACATTGATGGCGGGTGTCATTAGCTTCGCAACATTAATAAACTGCTGCAAGGCGTCTTGCTCATCAGCAGAATCCATGACAATATAACGCGCAGTGTCAGCATCGTTATCAACCAATTGGATACGGTGATATTGGCGGGCACTTGCGTCACCAGGCAAACTGTCGAGCACAAACTCTCGGTCGATGAACACTTGTTGCAACCAATTCTCTAGCTGCTGTTGGCGGTTATTCCTATCGTTCAGAGTGGCATTCAGAGGGGTATTTAAAGGCATGGTATCAGTCATAGAGGGCATCGCAGGTTAAATATAAGTCATAAATCATTAAAGTAGTGATAAGTCAGGCAAAACCTTGCTAAAATAGTGGCAGCTTGATTGACAGTATCTGTTGTAATATAGGTATTGACACATAGTTTTATCAACGCGCTAAGCAATAATCTAAAAAACGGCTTGGCGATGTTATAAATTTTGGTAAATAGTGTAGCTGATTTGGTTTTTTTTGACTATGATTAGTCGTCATTATATGTAAAACACCCAAATTTTTGAGATTATATGATTAGTTCCTGATTTTTTAATCATTAATGAGCCGCTAAATATAGCTAAAATACGGCTACTAAACTAAATATCGTCATTCAATAGGCTCTGCAATCATAGGTGTGCCCTTGTTATATTCTCCGCTTTACCAAAGCATCCGTTTGGTTTTATTTGGTGCCTTAGGCTTATCAAGTTTGACCGTCAGCGCAGCACTTACCAATGCTGACGCACAGACGACCGCATCTTTGCCCGCTGATACTACCAGCAGTTATGTCTCTGACCTAACCGGCGATATCAATACCGACGCCAATACCAATGTCAACGCTAATGTCAACGCCATCAATCAAGACATTAGTTACCAGCGTGCCGCTGCGCAGAGTAGTGTTTATGAAGCAGGCGAAGAGACTGTAAATGCTGCCTCTGAGAGCAGTAATCTTGACTTAGATACTGGCAGCACCCTCGATAATGGCAATTTAGACATCACTGAAATCGCTAACAATAGTGATGACGATGCACAAGCTCAGGCACAAACGCAGAAAAAACCCTTAGCGGCTGTCAGCGACAATGATGCAATCGATACCAGTGACGAGAGTATTCAAGACAGTTTACGGCGTTTGGCAGAATTTTATGAGCTCACCCCTGATACTGACTTATCAACGCAAAACGCTAGTGACAAACCCGTAGAGTCTGAAGATGACACTATCCAGAACACCCTAACACCTGCCACGCAAACCATCCCAAAAGTAGGCAAAAACTTGCGCCTACTGCCGAATGCTGTCGATAGTGCCCAACGCTGTGAAGGTCAATGGGTCTACCCACAGCAAAACGCTAATTATCAGCGCGCCGTCAATGAAGCGGCAATGGATAGTGGCCAGACGGCAACCAATCTAAATGGTGTGGCTAATAATCAGGCGCCTTTATTTGCAGAGTCTGATTATGGATATTATGACAATGTCGACTATGCCGAGCTCTCTGGTAATGTGATTGTCGATCAAGGGACTCAGCATATTGAAGCCGATAAAATCGTGCTGGACTTAAGCAGTGGTGTTACCGCAGCGCAAGGCAAAGTAATGTTCACCGATCAAGCGACTGGCGAGCAAGTAACACGTGCCAATACTCAAAACAATACTCAAAACACTGCTACAGGAAATATCACCGATCAGGCGGCAAAAGGCGGTCTTATTGGTGTCGCAGACAGTCTGGCTTATAATACCGAAACGGGACAGTCCACAGCCAATGATGTGGCATTTGCTAGCGTAGAACTCCAAGCACATGGCTATGCCAAACGCCTCAACCGACCTAACGACAGCCAGTATGAGCTTGATCGAGTCATGTTCAGTACCTGCCCACCAACTGACCGCAAATGGCAGTTTGATGCCAAAAGCATTGATTTAGATACTGAGACAGGTCGCGGTAAAGCTTACAATACTACTTTCCGTATTGCAGATGTTCCGGTGTTTTATCTGCCTTATTTTAACTTCCCCATAGACAGTCGGCGCAGTACGGGGTTTTTATTACCGAATGCGAGTGTCAGTAGTAAAAGCGGACTTGAGGTTGATATCCCATACTATCTCAATTTGTCACCTAATTATGATGCGACGATCAATACACATATCTACAGCGATCGCAACCCGATGCTCGCAGGTGAGTTTCGCTATTTGACTGAAAATTATGGCGAAGGAATTTTTAACGGCTCGTATTTGCCGAACGACAAAGAGTATAACGACGAAGATCGCGCCAGTTTTTTTTATGATCATTACTGGTCATCAAATAGTATTCCACGCTTAAGTGGCGATGCTAAATACAGCTATGTGTCGGATGAAGATTATATTAACGACTTTGACACCCTAGGCTTATCAGACAATACTTTAAACTTACCGCGCCGTGCTCGACTTAATTATTATAATGACTATGTGAACGGTGAATTAAAAGTCGAAACCTTCCAAACGCTCAATGCTTTTACCGACAATGGTCAGCCATTACAAGACAAAGACAAGCCATATTCACGTTTACCACAGCTCAAACTTGATTACCGATTGCCTTGGGCAGAGCGTTTTGATATTACGGGTGTCCATGATTCTGCTTATTTCAAAAAATCTATCGATGATGGTTCTGAAAATGAAAAAAGCGGTGCGCGAATCTATAATAAAATTAGCGCCGCTTATCCGATGGAAAAGTCATGGGGTTATATCAAGCCCAAAGTCAGCCTACAACACCTGTATACCTCTTATGATGAGGACAGCTTAGCGGACAATCAACTCAATGATCAAGATGGTAGCCAATCGGTATTTGTGCCGCAAGCCAGTATTGACGCAGGTCTAAACTTCTATCAAGCAGGCTCACCTTTTGGGGCTTTTGACGATACGCTGGGTGGCTATCGCCTATTAAGTCCGCGCTTGAAATACACCTACTCACCGTTTAAAAACCAAAACGACATCCCTAACTTTAACACTCGTATTGCTTCCATTAACTACGAGCAGTTGTTTTCGGACAGTTGGTTTTTAGGGCATGATCGCTTGCAAGATTTGCATTCTATTACCCCTGGGGTTAATTATCGTTACATCGACGCAACGGGTGTGACACGTTTTGATGGTAGCATTGCTGAGCAGTTTTATATCGATGATGGGCGCGTCACCCTTGAAAACCAGCAACCCGTTTTTAGATCTTCCTCTTCTGGAATGGTCTGGGATACCAGTACGCAACCTTATAATAATGTTTGGGTGGATGTTAGCGGCGCGCTCACTGACAGTTATGACTTGAACTATATTACGACTGAATTGCGTTATCAGCCATCAGATAACAGCTTGTTTAATATCGGATTTGTGAAGCGCCAGCGCGATGAAAATACCAATCAGTTGCCGCTATCAGCTTTTACTGCCTCAGCTGTTTTCCCAATCAACAATAGCTGGCGAGTATTGGCTCAAGGTCAATATGATTATAATCGTAATAAAATGCTCGATTCGTTGGTCGGCATCGATTATGAGGATTGCTGTTTTGGTTTTGCCGTTTATGGTCGTCGTTACTATAATGACTTGAACGTCAGAGACAAACCAACACAAGCGATTATGGCAGAGATTAGATTGAACGGTCTTGGTAGCAATAACAGCCGTTTGACACGATTGCTCGCTGATAAAGTTTTGGGCTTTGAACCTGTCCAAACTGCATGGAAAGACTAAAAAGCGTAAATAATGCTATATTAAATCATTGTTTTCGTTACTACTTACACAACCTTGTTCGTAATCCTATTATGGACAACCTTATACAGTATTTGCTTATTAAAAGTATTGGATAGCGTTGACCGACTACCATCCGATGCGATGACATTGATGAGGAGCATCATGAGATTTTTTTCTTTACGTCAGACCAGCCGAGCTGTACTGCTTTCTATGAGTATGAGTGCAGGCTTTTTACTTAGTTTCAGTGCTCAAGCTGCTACCGTTAATGCTGCAAAAGCACCAACGCCTAAAGCAAACGCTGCTGCTGAGCAAAGTAACGTCAATCGCTTGACCCCAGCCAACAGTACCGATGGTATCATTGCTTTAGTCAATGAAAACGCTATCTTAAAAAGCGACTTGATGGACGCAATCACCCAGACCCAAGCACGCGCCCAAGCGGCTGGTGAGCCGATTGCCAATTCAGCACAGCTACAGTCTGAAGTATTAAATGCTCTCATCTTGCGTGAACTACAACTGTCATTGGTTAAACGCGTCGGTCTAAATCCTGATGAAGCTGAGATTAATCAGCGTCTTGGTCAAATCGCTCAAGCTGAAGGGCTTGGTAGTATCGCCGCTTTGCAGCAACGCCTAGATGCCGCGCAGCCCGGAAGCTATGCGACCCTGCGTGCTAAGCTGATTGAAGATGCTGCGATTCAGTCTCTACAACAACGTCAAATCAGCAATCGTGTACGTATTAGCGAGCAGGATATCGATGCATTTTTGGCCTCTCCAGAAGCCAAGCGCCTAAACCAAAGCGAATACCAGACCGTCCATGTACGCGTGCCTTATATGGATGACTACAGCCGACTGTCAGAAGCTCAGCGTGAAGAAGCACTCAAAGTAGCACAAGCACTACGTGCGCGCTTGCTAGAGCCCAATGTCGACGTGGCTGCAGCCGTTACTGCCAGCCAAGGTAGCTACCCTATTCCAATACAAGGTGGCGATATGGGCTTTCATAAAGCCGCCGCTCTCCCGACCGAGCTATCGAGCGAGATTACCAAGCTTGATGTCGGCGCAGTAAGTGCCCCATTAGTGACGCCAGAAGGCATTGATATCATTAAGCTCGCTGATAAAAAAGACAGTGATAAAATGCTTGTGCCGCAGTGGCATACGCGTCATATCTTAATCAAAGTAGATGAGCTACAAACGGATGCGCTTGCTGAGCAAAAGATTAATGATCTGTATGAGCAACTGCGCAGCGGTGCTGACTTTGCTGGTCTGGCATCGACCTATTCAGACGACCCAGGTTCTGCAGGACGTGGTGGCGATCTAAATTGGGTAAGTGCAGACGATATGGTTGGACCGTTTGAAGCAGTGATGAAAAATACAGCAGTCGGTGATTATTCTGCGCCTTTTAAAACCCAGTTTGGCTGGCATATCCTAAAAGTAGAAGGTCAGCGCCAAGAAGATGTTAGTGAACAATATCGCCGTAGCATGGCACGTCAAGCGTTATATCAACGTCTAGCACCGCAAGCCAAAGAAGACTGGCTACAAGAGCTACGCGCCGGTGCTTACATCCAAGTACTTGGTTAATATCTTAGCAATGCGCTAATAAGTGGCATCTTAGTAAAAATAGTTGAATAAAAAGGGATATATGCCAATGCATGTACCCCTTTTTTGTATTAATAACTCATAGGTGTTTTTTCTTCTTACCTAGGAAAGCCTGTTTTTGTTCTTAGTAAATTACTTAGAAAGTTGGATATAGTGAGTGAAAAGTAATATTGATACATTATGCACTGCTGATATCATTTGATATGCTAGAAACTGCTACTTTATTTATCAGCTCATAATAATACACAAAGAAAAGCCCCGAACCTAGGGCGATTGGTTCGGGGCTTTTCTTTGTGTATTATTATTATTTCTTCCATTCTGACTTATCCTAAGTCGTAAACAGTAACTTATAAGACAGCGGGCTGACCTGTGCTTAGATTGTCACTGCCTCAACACTGCATCCTTGCCTATCCTTGTGTTGATGATTGTATTGTAGGGCAATTGGTTAAAGACCACTAGAGGCTAAAGACCTTATTTGACGTAAGCATTTGCTTACGTTTTGAGGAAGCCTATTGGCGTAGCCCTTAAGACTATAAAGGTTTAGCGAAAATACTAGGACATTCTCTAACTACGACTGCTCTGCTGCATGCTCTTTTGAGACTTTACAGCCTTCTTTTTTGCCAGCTTCGATTTTATTTTCTGTTTCTTTAACATCTTCTGCATTAGCAGTAGGAGCATTTTGCTCTTGATTGCTGGCTTCTTCTGGCTCATATTGTAAGGTCGTCATGACCGGAAAATGATCGGAGCCAATAGAGGGCATACGTCTGATATCAACCACGGTAAAGCAAGCACTATGGAAGATATGATCCAGGGCCCAACGTAAAAACGGATAATTGACATGGAAGGTATTGATAAAGTGACGACCAATACGAGGATCTAGTAGACCTGAGATACGTTGGAAGCGGCGCGTTGTCTTTGACCAAGCCACATCATTAAGATCGCCAGCAAGTATCGCCGTTTGCTCATTTTCTTTGATATGTTTGCCAACCATAAGCAGCTCTGCATCACGAGTCGTTGACTTATCCGCTTCCGTCGGGCTTGGCGGCATAGGATGCAAACAATATAACCAAATCACTCGTCCGCTTTGTAAGCGCAGCTGCGTGTGGATAGAGGGAATATCATCAATCATTAAATATTTGACTTTAGGATTTATCAGCTCAAGCTTAGAATACAGATGCATGCCGTACAGGTTATCCAGCGGTACTTTTACGGTATACGGATAGTCTGGCTCAATTTGCTGCAGGGCTTTTTCCCACTTTTTATCACTTTCTAGGGTAATTAAAATATCCGGCTGTCTTTGCTTGACTAAATCGACCAGTTTTTGCGTTTCGTCATTAGGGGTTAAGACATTTGATACCATAATTTTGAGTTGATGATCTTCGCCATCTGGCTTGTCCTTGGCACTTTGTACTTCTTTTTTCCACAATTTGGTATAAGGCAATACCATTCTCAGCTGAAAGGCCAAAGTCAGGCTTAAGACGACAAATAACAGCCACTGCCCTAGCTGCCATTGTGACCAAAATGCGAGCATGCCAACCCAAGCAACGACGCCAAGCACCATTATTTGAATACGAGGGAACTCAACGCCGCGCACCCACCAATTATCAAGAGGCAACAAACCCCAAATCGTCACAAACGCGATGAAACCAGCTAAGCACTGCGCGCCATAATATAAGAGGGAAAGATCCATAATGTGTAGTAACCGTTTATTAAGTGGATGACAAAACCAATAGTTCTTATACTCATCGCTCGTCAATGACTAACGCCTGTATGATTATCTAAGTCAATCGTAGGTGCTTACTTTAGCATTTCATAACACTATCGCCTACTATTGAGCCTTAATTATGCGCAGCTGAGCATAAAACGTTACAATTTCAACTGATGCAAAACAGTGAGCTTGTTATATTTTCCATCATTCTTGCTTGCCCTGTATGCAACATGAGCACAACCGATATGATAGCGGCCTCATAATAATAACGTAAAGTTATAGTGGGCATAGTTATTAGTGTATGAAAAACAGTCAAAATCTGCGAAAACGCCTTGCTTTTTAGGGCTATTCACGGCATTGTTATCGGCTGGCGATGCAATAAATAATGGTAAAATAGGATTAGATTTCATGAGTGATTTAACAGTAGGTTTGGTAGGCTGGCGCGGTATGGTTGGCTCAGTGTTGATACAACGTATGCAGGAAGAAAAAGATTTTGACGGTATCACGCCGGTATTTTTTTCAACCAGTAACGCGGGTGGTGATGCGCCAAGTTTCGATGGTATTCAGACCAGCCAACTAAAAGACGCTCATGATATTGATGCACTCGCTGCTTGTGATGTGATTATCACCTGCCAAGGTGGCGACTACACTTCAAAAGTCCATCAACCATTGCGTGCCAGCAGTTGGAGCGGCTATTGGATTGATGCGGCAAGCACTCTGCGTATGGAAGATGACAGCATCATCGTTCTTGATCCGGTCAATCGCAGCGTTATTGATAGCGCCCTAGCCAACGGTCAAAAAGACTTTATCGGCGGCAACTGTACAGTATCACTTATGCTGATGGCCATCGGCGAGTTGTTTAATAGAGGCTGGGTAGAATGGGTCAGCGCGATGACTTATCAAGCAGCGAGTGGCTCTGGCGCCAACAACATGCGCGAGCTCATCAACGGCATGGGTGTACTACACGATGCGGTCAAAGATGAGTTGGCTGATCCTGCTAGCGCTATCCTTGAGATTGATAAAAAAATCGCCCAAACTCAACGCTCAGATGACTTTCCTAAGCAATACTTTGGTGTGCCATTGGCTGGTAGTCTAATCCCCTATATCGACGCACAGCTAGAAAACAAACAGTCAAAAGAAGAGTGGAAAGGCGGCGTCGAAACCAATAAAATCCTTGGTAACTCTGAAGCAGATAAAATTGCTATCGACGGTATGTGTGTCCGTGTGGGCGCCATGCGCTGTCATGCGCAAGGCTTAACCATTAAGCTTAAGAAAGATATCCCATTAGAGGAAATCGAGGCGACACTAAAAAACAGTGGCAATGAGTGGTTAGACTTGGTTGAAGACGATAAAGAAGCCGCTATGAACCGCTTAACGCCAGTGGCAGTGACAGGTACTTTGACAGTAGCTTTGGGTCGCTTGCGTAAGCTGAATATGGGGCCAGAATACCTAGGTGCGTTTACCGTCGGTGACCAACTGTTATGGGGTGCGGCCGAACCATTACGCCGTATGCTAAATATCATTCGTGAGCAAAAAAGCTAAAATTTATTTCCTGAAATTTAAGCTCAAAAAAAGACAGCGCTTGCTGTCTTTTTTTGGCGTCATTTTTGATGATAAAGGATCATTTTGGCTGATAAGCAATCATCACTTCATTGCGACGCATAAAAGGTAACGTCCATGGCGGATTATAGCGGGCAAGTTCCGGCACGCCAGTAACTTTTAAATTTTGGGATTGCATCCACGTCTGCAGCTCATCGGTTTTTTCTGCTACTTTTTTGCTGCCTGCCAATCCGGAGAATTTAATAACGCCATAAGTCTGTGCCGGTACTTTTTTAATCTCAATATTTGGATTATTGGGTTTGGGCAACGTTTGCAGCGTATATTGGCTTGGCATCGTAAATTGTACGCGCCATTTGCCATCGGCTTGTTGCATACTCACTGGTGCCGTCATAGCAATTTTCTGCGAATCACCATCACTCTTTTTGTTATTAGGCTGCATCGTAACAGGCGCTGTCATGCTAATCTTACGACTGCCACCAGTTGGGGCAGTATTATTGCCAAAAATATAATCTGCTAAAATCTTAAATCCTGCACGACTGGCAGCATCTTGATCACCCATTACCCAAGTCTGTGCCACCAACTGGGCATCATAATGACGCAATTCAAAACTCTTCGTTTTTGTCAAAACGGTATAGGTAGGCTCTTCGGTCGCCATAGCTGCTCCTGATATTAGTAATAGGCTACTGAACAATGAGCTACTAAATAGCGAGCGATTAGGTAAAAAATAAGTTGCTTCGATCATGTTCTTTATCCGCCATTCATCAGCAATGTTTAGTGGTTTTAATATTTATTCTTTACTTTAACAAGCACTGAACGACACTGTCTGTGTCTTTTGGTTGTTGTCGTAACACACGTACCAATGGATATAGAGTCAAAATATCCTAAAAAAATCTACGCTATTGCTGATATTAATTTTTTGTCGCCTCTGTCTGCGCAGGCACAGCAAGCAAAAAAAATAGATATCAGCAGTGCGTGATGTCTCGATATTACTTTTCACTGACTATATATTAATGACCCGCAAACATCGATGTCCAAAAAAATCGCTAACAATGCTATAATTAGCGCCATTTTCATAGTGTAAATAGCGGTTATCATATGCAATTTGTCTTACATAAAACAGCCAGCGGCACAACGCGTGCCCGCCGTGGTACGGTTCACCTCAATCATGGCGATGTGCAAACGCCAGCGTTTATGCCTGTCGGTACTTATGGTACGGTCAAAGGTATGCTACCACGTGATATCGAAGCCATTGGCGCTGATATCGTGCTAGGCAATACCTTCCACTTATGGTTACGCCCGGGCACTGAAGTCATCGATAAGTTCGGCGGCTTGCATAAATTTATGCATTGGGATAAGCCTATCTTGACCGATTCAGGCGGCTTCCAAGTATTCAGTTTGGGTGCGATGCGTAAAATCACCGAAGAAGGGGTCGACTTCAAATCCCCTATCGATGGCGCTAAAGTATTTCTCTCACCAGAAAAGTCGATGCAGATTCAATATAGCTTGAACTCAGACATCGTCATGCAATTCGATGAATGCACGCCCTACCCAGCCACCCATGATGAAGCCAAAAAATCGTTAGAGCTCTCACTACGTTGGGGACAGCGCTGCGTTGATGAACATAATAGGCTAGGCAGCACCAATGCCCTATTTGGCATCATCCAAGGCAGTATGTATGCCGATTTGCGTCAGCAATCACTCGAAGGCTTGCTCGATATCGGCTTTGATGGTTATGCCATCGGTGGTCTGTCTGTTGGTGAGCCAAAGGACGAGATGATGGATGTCTTAGATTATATCCCAGACGCCATGCCAGCAGACAAGCCGCGCTACCTAATGGGCGTGGGCAAGCCTGAAGATATCGTCGAAGCAGTCCGTCGCGGCGTAGATATGTTTGACTGCGTCATGCCGACTCGTAACGCGCGTAACGGTCATTACTTCGTGACAGGCGACTTAGACAATGCAGGTGTCGTCCGTATCCGTAACAGCCAATATCGCAATGATGAAGGCACATTAGACCCAGAGTGCGACTGCTATACTTGTCAAAACTTTAGCCGTGCTTATTTATACCATCTTAATAAATGTAAAGAGATGCTAGGCGCGCAGTTGGCGACTATTCATAACTTGCGTTATTACCAACGTCTGATGCAAGGTATTAGAGATGCTATCGAACAAGACGCCTTCGATGAGTTCGTCATCGGATTCTATAGCAAGCGTGGACAAACGGTTCCTGAGCTAAACTTACGCTAATCGTATTTTTGGAACAGTTATATAGTCAAAATATCCTAAAAACGCGATGGTATTGCTAGGGTCTGCATAAGCACAGCAAGCAAGAAAAACGGATATCAGCAATTCGTGATGGTTCGATACTACTTTTCACTGACTATACATACAAAAAGGGCTTAAGAATTATCTTAAGCCCTTTTTGTTGCTTATCATCTTTAAAGCTAGTAATTTAAATACTTTGAATTCGTATAAATCCTAGCCCATTAACGTAGTAATAAAGACCACGATAACGGCGATTGGCGCGACGAACTTAGCAACGATTTGCCAAAGCTGCCACATTCCATTAGATAGACCCAGCTCCTGTTGAATCGTACGCTGATCCATTTTCCAGCCAACGAAAATAATACCCGCAAGACCTGTCAGCGGTAATAGGAATTTACTGGTAAGCTTATCTAAAGCATCAAAGATACCATTACCCATAATGGTAAATTCAGACCATAGATTAAACGATAACAATGCCGCAACACCCAGTAGCCAAATCACCGTACTAGCAACGACTGTGGCCATCATACGATTCATCGATGTCCGCTCTTCCAAGAACTCAACCGTCGGTTCAAGTAAAGAGACAGATGAAGTAATAGCAGCGAAGGTAATCAATAAGAAGAATAAGGTTCCAAGAATTGTGCCTGCGCCCATACTACCAAAAGCAATTGGTAAACTGACAAAAATAAGGCCAGGACCTGAAGCCGGATCGAGACCATGACTAAAGATAATTGGGAAGATAGCCAGACCTGCAGCTAGTGCAATGACTGTATCCAAAATAACCACGGTTCGTGCTGTTTTGAGCAAGTTTACTTCGCGGCCCAAATAAGAGCCATAAGCCACCATAATACCCATACCAATGGACAGGGTGAAGAAAGCATGGCCCAAGGCTGCGAGCATAACGTCAGCGGTGAGCTTGCTAAGATCTGGTGTGAACAAGTAAGCCACTGCCTCACCAAAGCCACCATTGATCACGTTATAACCAACCATGATGAACAAAATCAAGCCCAACAATGGCATCAAAATCTTAGCAGTTCCTTCAATACCTTTGGTGACACCAATTCCAACGATTAAAGCAGTCAGCGCCATAAATACGGTATGCCAAACAGTCAGCGTACCAGCTGAGGCGAGCATCGCATCAAAGGTTGCAGCAACAGAATCGCTGTCTTGACCAGCGAAGCTACCGCTTGCGACTTTAGTAATATAATTCAGCGCCCAGCCACCAATCACACTATAAAAAGATAGGATCAAAAAGCCGCCTAAAATACCAGTGGCACCAACAATACCCCAACTGCGTGACTTGCCTTCGCTTGCGGCGACATCAGCGAAAGTATTAATAGGGTTTTTTTGCCCACGGCGACCGACCAACCATTCTGCGACTAATATTGGAAAACCAACCAGCGCGATACAGAATAAATACGCAATAACGAAAGCTGAACCACCGCTTTCACCAACCATATATGGGAACTTCCATATGTTTCCTAAACCAACTGCCGAGCCTACTGCCGCCAGTACGAAGCCAAAACTTGAGCTCCACTGCGCATGTTCTTGTTTATTGATAGCCATTTTGCCGTCCTCATGCTTCAATTAATGCTGCTTATAATCATCCGTGATTATTATAATTAGCTGCTGATATAACAGGCTACTTAATTAACGCCTCAATGTGACGCGCCTAGCAACATTATGAAAGAATTGTTTACAATATCGTAAACGCTCAGTTTCTGCTAAGCGACCAAAAAAGTCAAGTAGTCATAAATATAAAAAGCCATAACAATTGGTTATGGCTTTTTGACAGTTTGACGCTAATTAACAACAGTTTGGTATATCGACTGTTCGAGATTGAAACACCACAAATTGCTGTTTCTACAATAGCTCGTGTTTGGTTAGCGAACGACGCCGCGACGGCTTTTTTGTAAGGAATCAATGAGCAATTGAATCTTTGGCTCTTTTGGCAATAGCTCTTGCTTTAAGACTTCAAGCGCTTGAGCGGTCGTTAACCCGGATCTAAAAATCGTGCGATACGCTTGGCGCAAGGTATCAATCGTGTGCTTAGACCAGTCTTTTCGGCGCATTCCTTCGACATTGAGACCATGTGCCTTTGCTGGATTGCCTGATACCATGGTAAAAGCGGCCACATCCTTCAAAATCAAACTGGCACCACCGACCAAGCTATAGTCATCAACGGTACAAAACTGATGAATACCTGAGTTACCACCAATTATCGTATGATCGCCAATGGTTACATGACCAGCTACGCCGACGTTATTGGCCAATACATTGTGATCGCCAATCACACAGTCGTGAGCCACATGCGTATTTACCATCAGCAAGTTGTGACTACCAATTTTGGTAAGCTCACCATCCTGCGCAGTACCACGATGCAAACTACAAGCCTCACGAATGGTATTATGATCGCCAATTTCAAGCCAAGTATGCTCACCAGCATACTTTAAATCCTGTGGATCCTCACCAATGCTAGCAAACTGATAAAATTGATTATGGCTGCCAATACGCGTCAGTTTTGCCACGACGACATGGCGATGCAGCGTGGTATGTGCACCAATCGTTACTTCGTCACCGACAATACAATAAGGACCAATGATAGCAGTCTCATCAATCTGAGCGGACGGTGAGATGAGTGCTGTTGGATGGATCTGACTCATAATTTGGACCTTTGTATCATCTGATGCAAGTAAATAGTAAAACAAATACCACTAATGTAGCGTTATAAATTAAGCCAATACCCGTTCAGATTATAAGTGAGTTTTGCTATTAACAATATGGGCGGCAATCTTTACGCAGTTTAGCCAGTGGTTATCTCGAAATAATAACGATAAGCTACTGCTCTTGACGGGCAATCATCACCTGAGCACTCGCTGCAAGCTCATTTTCGACATGAACCGTACAATCAAACTTATAGATACCACGCTTTTGCATAACTGTTTTGGCTCGGATAATCAGCTGATCGCCAGGAATGACGCGGCGTTTAAAACGAACCTTATCCACCCCTGCAAACAGATATAAATAACCATCTTCGGCGGTCAGTCCCGCGCTAATAAAGCCCAATACACCTGAAACTTGCGCCATACATTCTACCATCAATACCCCTGGCATAATCGGCTCATCCGGAAAATGACCATTAAAAAACTCTTCATTAATGGTCACGTTTTTGATACCGGTAATGCATTCGCCAGGCTGGCAGGCAATAATCTTATCTACCAACATAAAAGGATAACGATGCGGCAAATAATGCTTCAGCGTGTGATAGGTTAATGGCAACGTGAGACCTTGCTCTGCCAAGCTTTTAATGTCTTCATCCGTTGGTATATCGATATGGGTGCTGCTCATAATGACGCTTCCTTGCTATATTTAAAAAGCCATATTTAAAAATTTATTACTGCTGAACTTGTATGAGCGCTAGTCATTACCAAGCTGACGAAAGCGCACAGCGGCACGGCGCCATTTAGCAGTCGGCATTGCCGCTGTTCCAGAAGAATATGACCCAGCGATCTTGATAGATTTGGTCACCATGGTCATTCCGGATAATGTCACATCATCGGTGATATTGATATGGCCAGTGATACCGACTGCGCCGCCGATGATACAGCGTTTACCAATACTTGTGCTACCTGCGATTGCTGTTTGGGCAGCGATTGCCGTGCCATCACCGATGTGCACGTTATGAGCGACTTGTACAAGATTATCAATAATAACATTATTACCAATCACTGTATCATCAATGGCACCGCGATCGATACAGGTTTGGCTACCAATGCGTACATGATCACCAATGATGACGCGACCGAGTTGCGCAATGCGTTCCCAGCCCGTGATGCTAGGATTGTTGGTGGGAGCAAAACCAAAACCTTCCGCACCCACACTCACTCCTGCATGTAGTCTCACATGATTACCGATGACACAATCATGCCCGATGACCACTTGTGATTTGATAACACAATCACGCCCGATATTAGTATTTGCTTCGATTACTACATGAGCATCCAGACAACTGCGATCGCCAATACTTACATTGTCACCGATAACACAAAATGGACCAATATTGATCTGTTCACCAAGGAGCGCACTATCAGCAATGACTGCACTAGGATGGATGCCACTACCTAGAGTTTGACGAGCAAATACCTGACTGGCACTGGCATAAGCCAAGTAAGGTGATGCCACTACCAATGCTATAGAAGTTGCTGGTACTTGGTCGCGATATTCAGCGGTGACCAACACAGCGGCTGCCTGACTATTGGTCAGGCTAGAGAGGTAATGAGGATCTGCCAAAAAGCTTAATTGAGCATCGTTAGCAGTGGTTAAACTACCAATACTATTAAGTGTTAGCTTTAACTGTGTATCGCTCAGTTCTGCCTTATTAATAATAGGCTGACGCTGCTCAATCCGCGTGATAAGTTGCTCAATCGTTATCATAGTTGGCATTAACATTAGTATGAATAAGAGAGTCGTCAAATTGAAGTATCAACTCAACGACCTGTGAAGATCTGGCTTTTTATTGATTGATGGTATTGGTTTAATATAAGCCATCAAACCAATCTAAAAAGTGCTGGCAACTTAAGAGGTACTAGATGACTTAAAGCATACTAAGCTCTTTAGAACGTACTACCAATCTGGAACTGTACTTTCTCAGTCTGATCACCTTCTTTGTCACCAATCGGTACCGCATAACTCAGTGAAATTGGACCGATTGGTGTGTACCACGTTATACCTGCACCCGCACTAAAGCGTAAGCTATTATCTTGCGTCAATAATGGCACGCCGGTATCAGTCCCGTTATTAGGGTTGATAAAGGTACGATCTTCTTTATCAGTAGTGTCAAATACCTGACCACCTTCGGCGAACAGTACTGGACGTACTTGATCTGCCCAGTCACCCTTAAATGGTACTGGTAAAATCAATTCACTACCGAAGCTGACTAAAGCATTACCACCAATTTCTTCATCTCTAAAGCGTCTGTCATCATTGATCGCATCAAAATAGCCTTGCGACTTAGGACCCAATGTCGATGCCTCATAACCACGCACCGAACCATAACCACCAGCATAGAAGTTCTCGTAGAATGGCAAATCATTACCATAACCGAGTTTGGTATAACCGCGTGCTATTACATCTTTATAGATAGGATAATATATGTTGCCGCGATAGATAAGCTTCTGGTAGCTGGTATCACCCAGACCAATCGTTGCATCGACCGTATGACTCATCCCTTTAGTCGGAAATACTGGACGATCTAGCGTGCTGTAATCCCAGCCAAATAGCAAGTTATAGGTTTGATAGTCATTTTTGAAGCCAGTACGACCCGAGTCGGCCCCTTCGTTATTGACGAAGTTTTCATACGTGCCGCCATCATCGATGATTTGCTGGACGTTTGACACGCCTAGGAAGCGACCGCCACGTACTGAAGTTTTATCGACGTTTAGACCGGCACTAACCCGCTTGGTTTCATCAACAGGATAGCTATAGTTCAGCGTGGCACCATAAGAGTCGGTGACATAGTTACTAACGTTTCTATCATCGAATTTGGTCTCACGATAATAACCACTTAGACCCTGCGAAACACCATTTTCCGTAAAGTACGGATCGGTATAACCTAAGCTATAAGAGTCGCGGGTTTCTGAACGCGATAGCGCTGCTTTAACACGGTTACCGGTACCCATGAAGTTATTTTGCGTCAAGTCTAACTGGAACGTGACACCGCCACTCTGTGAGTAACCGGCGGCAATCGTTGAGCTACCAGAAGGCTGCTCTTCAACCGTAAAATTTACATCCATTTGATCTGGCTGATTGGGTACTGGCTTGACATCGACGTTGACTGCTTTAAAGAAGCCGGTACGCATCAGACGCGTACGTGACAGCTGAATTTTTTCGCTAGAGGCAAGCGCGCCTTCTAACTGACGCATTTCACGACGCAGCACGACATCCTGAGTTTTGGTGTTACCCGTGAAGTTGATACGGCGTACGTAGATAGGGCGTGCTGGATCGATATAATAATCGACATCGACCATTCTCGTCTCGTCATTGATACGTGGTACCGGTCGAATTTGTGCTAAATAGTAACCTTCGTTACCATAACGGCTCTTTAAAGAGGCAGTCGTTGCATCAAGCTTGGCTTGTGAATATTTTTCATTGGGTGCAAAAGTAACCAGTTCTTTAAGCTCATTGGTCTCAAATGTCGGCTTGCCTAGGAAATTCACTTCCCCAAACTGATATTGCTCGCCTTCACTCAAGCTGACTTCGATAAAGACGCTGCGCTTGTCTTCACTGATATTAAGGACTGCATTGTCAACGTTAAAACGCACATAACCATCATTTTGATATAAGGCTTTTAAATTCTCTAAGCTGGCGGCCAGCTTTTCTTTAGCGTAGCGGTCAGACTTAGACAGCAAACGCGTCCATGACGATTCTTTGACAGCAAAAACGTCTTTAATCTCTTCATCACTAAAGTGCGTGTTACCAATGACATTGATATCGACAACTTTGGCCGGCTTACCTTCGATAAAGCGCACGTCAAGCTTGACGCGGTTGCCATCTAGCAGCGTCTGATCAACTTCGATATTACTGTTGTAATATCCTTGGCTAATATACTGCTGCTGCAGCTCGTTGGCGACGCCTTGCAATGTTGCTTGCTTAAGCACATCACCGACTGACAGACCAGCGTTGCCAAGCCCTTGCTCCAGACCTTCTTTTGGAATGAGCTTATTGCCTTCAAAATTGACCTCAGCAATAATTGGCCGCTCGACGACGTCAAATCGTAGCTGACCGCCTTCGACACGGCTTTGGATATCGGCAAAGTTATCAGTCGCATATAGCGCCTTAATACTGGCTGCCAGATTACTGTCATTTACCGTATCACCTACCGAAATAGGTAGAACCGGATAGAGACTATCAGGAGTTAGTCGTTGTAGACCATTGAAACCGATGTCAGTGACCACAAATTCTGCAGCCTGTACTGGCATACTCATCATCGCTACAACTAACGGCAACCCAGCCGCGCTCATAAATAAAGGCGTACGCATAAACACTATCCGTCAATAAAAAACTTGCTTAAGTTAAGTTAAAAAGCGCATGTTGTCTAGCCCAATTCGAGTAAAGTGATTCACTAACTCGTGGGAGACTCAGGACACTTTATATAAAACGCATCATAAAATAAACTAAAAATTACGATTAGTACAGAGACAGCGATACAAAAGAGCGCAGCACGCCTACCAAGAATCAGCGCACGATACGCGCAAAACCATTAGTGTATCGCGGCTTACCCTTTAGGTTGTCCTGCGATTCATCAAAACAGCCGACTGATATCATTACCAATTGCTAACACCATGAAACCTGCTAGCAAGAGTAAGCCGATATTTAGCCCTACCATTTGTACCCCTTCCGACAGAGGCTTACCGCGTATCAGCTCTATGAGATAATACACAATATGACCGCCATCTAACACTGGAATCGGTAAAAGATTGAGTACGGCGAGGCTCAGGCTAATCAAAGCCGCGGTGGACAATACCATCTGCCAACTGATATCAAAGCTTTGTTTGGCGACTTTAGCAATCGTAATCGGCCCTGATAAATTGTCCAGACCAATCATACCTGAGAGCATCTTGCCCATTGAGCT
This sequence comes from Psychrobacter sp. Sarcosine-3u-12, assembly GCF_002836005.1. Classification (NCBI taxonomy): domain Bacteria; kingdom Pseudomonadati; phylum Pseudomonadota; class Gammaproteobacteria; order Moraxellales; family Moraxellaceae; genus Psychrobacter; species Psychrobacter sp. Sarcosine-3u-12. The sequence continues at coordinate 44,043 of NZ_PJBY01000100.1, read as the reverse complement.
AACCGTCATCACTGCCAATTGTTCCGTCTTTTCAAACGACTTAACCAATGACTCACCCGGGCCATATACGATGGTGGTTTTATAGGCATCGGGAATGACAATCTCAGACTGCGCCACCATAGCACCAATCTGTCCAAAGTCATTACCTAGATTGTCTTTTTTACCTTGCGGCATAATCTGAAGCTGTACGGGTTTACCCTCACGCAATACGGTGAAATTAAGCAAAGTCTCAGGATTGTCACGGATGATACGGGTGACACTGATCCAATCTTTGATTTCTGTATCATTGATAGCCGTAATGAGATCACCAACTTGCAGACCTTGACGACTGGCAGCACCATCAGCACTCAAATCGCTAACGATTGGTTCAATCTGCGGCTGCCATGGTAGCATGCCAAAGCTGGTTAGCGCGTCTTTACCTTGCGATGCGCCTTGCATAAATGCTTGGACAGGTGCTTGATAAGTTTTCGTTGTATTGGAAGCCTGTGACTCTGATTGCAAGGTAATGCTGACATTATCAGTCTCGCCCATTCGTCCAGCAAGGCGATAATTGATACCTTCCCACGTTTGTACCTCATGGCCGTCAATCGCGACGATTTTATCACCAACGGGTAACTGCGCCATAGCCGCTGGTGTATCGGGTAATACTTCACCAATCTTCGTCGCCAACTGCTCTGATGGCGTCATAAATAACACCCAAAACAACGCAATCGCGATAACAAAGTTCATGATAGGGCCAGCGGCAACGATGGCAATCTTTTTTAGTGGATGTTGACGATTAAAGGCCAAATGTAGCTCATCTTTGGCTACCGCGCCTTCACGCTCATCCAGCATCTTGACATAACCACCCAACGGCAGCGCTGAGATACGATAATCAATACCGCTCTTTTTGCTCGTCCAGCCAAAAAGCTTGGGGCCAAAGCCGATAGAGTATGTCAGCACCTTGACGCCGCAGAGCCTTGCGACAATATAATGACCCCATTCGTGTAAGGCAATAAGCGGACCTAAGACAAATATTGCCGCAAGCAGCGTTAATAAAAACGTCATGATCTTTTCTCAGTGTTTTCTCTTAGCATCTTCTATTAATATCGTTTTTAAACTAAGAAACTCTAGCTATGATTATGCCAACTTTGCCACAAGCTTGTCAGTCAGATGGCGCGCTATTTTATCAATTGTTAATATATCTTCTATGTCAGCCGTGTCGTTTAATGGTGGCACCTGTATGTCATTTAAGGCTTGCTCGTTAATATCAGCAATATCCGTCAAACGAATCCGACCATCCAAAAATGCAGCGACGGCAATCTCATTAGCAGCATTGAGTACAATCGTTGCCTGTGTGCCCGCTTGCATGGCTTGACGGGCAAGACGCAAACAAGCGAACTTCTGCAAATCAGGCTGAATAAACTCTAGAGCATTTAACGCAAACAAGTCCAAAGGCTGCGAGCCGCTCTCGATACGATCAGGGTAACTGAGCGCATGGGCAATCGGGGTTTTCATATCTGGGCTGCCGAGCTGCGCTAAAAAGCTGCCATCGCTATATTCTACCATTGAGTGGATGATACTTTGTGGATGAATGACGACATTTATCTTATTTTCTGGCAGATCAAATAAATGACAAGCCTCTATCAACTCAAGCCCCTTATTCATCATCGTTGCTGAGTCGACCGATATCTTTTGGCCCATCGACCAGTTGGGGTGTTTGACCGCTTCAGCGACGCTGGCTTGCTGCATCTGGGCAAATGACTGCTGCAAAAATGGCCCGCCTGATGCGGTTAACCATAGCTTACGAACACCATGGTTTGGCTGATGGATTTGGGTATTATCTTGTTGGATAGCGAGCGGCAAACACTGAAAAATCGCATTATGCTCAGAATCGAGCGGTAGCAAGGTAGCATTGTGCATTTTAACGGCATTAATCATTACCTGACCGGCCATTACCAGCGCTTCTTTATTTGCCAGTAAAATACGCTTACCTGCCCGTGCGGCGGCTAAGGTAGAAGGCAGACCAGCTGCGCCAACAATAGCAGCGACAATGGTATCCGTCTGCAAATCGGTAGCAATATCGACCAGCCCTGCTGCCCCGCCTACCACATCGATATCAAGACCTGCCGCGCTAAGACGCTCAGCAAAATCATCGACTGCGGCTGTCGGCACGCTGACACGCTTGGGCAAAAACTGTTGGCAAAGCGCAAACAATTTGTCTAAGCGGTGATAGCCTGATAGCGCATAGACTTGATAATTAAGCGGTTGCGCCGCCAAAATTGCTAGCGTGCTATCGCCAATCGAGCCTGTTGCGCCTAATACGGCGATGCGTTGCGTCATAACCATCAGTGCCCACAATATTGTTACTGTTAAAATTTAAATAAAAAATCAGGAAAGTTAATAAGGTATGAATGATAGCAAAGCATCGATGCTAGATTATGTCGATGCTTTATTATAATAATAATAATTAATAAGACTGAGCTATTGGCAAAAACTAATTCATTCACGTGTACCAATTAGCCTGCATTAGTTTCTTAAACGACGATGAAGCCCAGCTGCTGTATCGACCAAAAGCCAAGCGCAAATATTGGCGTCGCAGATAATAGCGAATCAATACGGTCAAGTATCCCGCCATGCCCCGGTAATATCGTTCCTGAGTCTTTTACATCAGCGCGGCGCTTGAGCATTGATTCAAACAAATCACCGAGTACAGAGGCGAGAATAGTGATGGCTGATAGCGACACAAATGCGATTAACGGTACACCAGTTAATTGTAGTTTGAAGACACTAATAACAACAACCACGAGCAGACCAGTCACAAGACCGCCAGCCAGCCCTTCCATACTCTTATTAGGTGAGACATTCGGTGCCATTTTGCGGCGACCGAGCTTACGCCCAACAAAGTAAGCACCACTATCGGCACACCATACGAGTAAAAATACATAGAGTAGCCACCATGCTGATAGCTGCCACAGGTAAAACATAGCGGTGATAGATGCTGTCAGAATCACAGCGCCCATCAGTGCTAGCTTCCTACCATACCAATTGGTATGGGTTGGAAATACCCGCACCCAAGATAGTGCCATCAGCCATATAGCCAGTGAAGCTACCCACCAAAATAACCAAGTGACTTTGAACATCAGCGACACTAAAGTCAGTACCAATACCAATACCACAAACACCGCAGGCTGGCGCCACTTTGGCATCAGCTTGGTCCACTCATGCGCCGCGATAATCACACCAATGGCCAATAGTGGAGCAAACAAAATAGGAGTTTGGCTCGCAAACATTGCAATACCAACGATAATAACGAGAACAATTGCCGTCTTAATTCGTTGCCACATACTTGTCGAACCTTATAATAATGAAAAATGTCTGGTCAAAAAGTGCATTATAGCAGCTAATCTACATTAGCCTACTAATCGCGATCGAGGCTAATTAAAGCGCTTTGTCATTTCACAAGCAAGTAATACTAATGGCTTGGTAGATTTTTGAGCATCTATTCTTTGAACACAGTACTTATCTGAATCAATAAATGCCAGCGAGTATTCTACTGATTTAATCATGAGCCACTTGACAGTGAGCAATGTAATACTGATAAATGAATAACGCTAGCGCTGCTCTGTCACTATCTGCTCGCTGGTTTTGCCAAAGCGCCGTTGGCGCTGAGCGAACTCTGCAACCATCGCTGCCAACTCATCGGCGGCAAAGTCTGGCCATAGGGTTTGAGTAAAGAACAGCTCAGCATAAGCTGATTGCCATAATAAAAAGTTAGAAATTCGATATTCACCGCCCGTCCGCACCAGCATATCGACTGCGGGTGCATCCGCTAATTGCACATATTCGCCAAGCATTTCTTTACTGATATTTTCAGCACGCAACTCCCCTGCTGCTACTTGCTGCGCCAGTTGTTTTGCCGCATTGGCAATGTCCCACTGACCACCATAACTGATGGCGATTACCAGTGTCATAGCATCAAAATGAGCCGTTTCGGCTTCTGCATCTGCCATCAATGTCTGTAAATCATGACTCAACTGGCTACGATCACCGATGAAACGTAAGCGAATGCGGTACTCGTTCATACGCGGCATTTGCTCATGAATGGTCGATGTTAATAGTTGCATCAATAGCGCCACCTCACTGGGTGGGCGTTGCCAGTTTTCGCTAGAAAAAGCAAATACCGTTAGCACCTCAATACCCGCATCGACACAATACTCCACGATAGGATCTAGCGCATCTTTACCCGCCACATGTCCTTGACCTTTGCCGAGCGCATTGGCTTTACCATAGCGATTATTACCATCCATAATGATGGCGATATGGCGAGGAATGAGGGCAGGAGCCAAAACGGTGGGAGTAGACATGGGCGATACGACTTATTGTTGAGGTAGAATAATGTGCTGAAGTAAAACAATCATAACGCGCTCTATCGCATTAAAAAAGCATAATGCCAAATATTCATAAACTTATCATAAACCAGTCTAGCAATTGGGCTAATGACGATTGGCAAATAATTAAAACAACTCTGTAATGCTTAGTGTTTTTATCATCACAGTCTATATAGCAATAGACAGCCAATAGTGATTGACCATTAGCTGTCTATTATTATGATATTGTCTGCATTAAAAGACTTAATTTTTAAGCGCTTGGTTTATTTTTATAAAAAAAAACCAAAGACGGTACTTATACGTCCATCAAATCGCTTTCTTTTTTGCTCAGGCGACCATCGATAGTTTCGATGTACTTGTCAGTGATTTTTTGAATATCATCACTGGCGCGGCGCTCGTCATCTTCCGAGATTTCTTTTTCTTTGGCCAGCTCTTTGATGTCATTCATCATATCGCGGCGGATATTACGGATAGAAACACGGCTGTTCTCAGCTTCTCCGCGCGCAAGCTTTTGCATATCGCGGCGCGTGTCTTCGGTCAATGCCGGCATCGGTACACGAATCACATCGGCCGTCATTGGGTTCAGACCCAAATCAGCCTCACGAATGGCTTTATCGATCGCTTGTACCATGGTACGGTCGAACGGCTGTACCAATAACGTGCGCGAGTCTTCAACGTTGACACTAGCAACTTGGTTAAGCGGTGTAGGAGCACCATAGTAGCTGACCATCACCCCTGACAACATGCCTGGATGCGCGCGACCAGTACGAACTTTACTAAAGGTACTCTCAAGCGCTTCCAAGGTCTTTTGCATACGCGCTTCGCCGTCTTGCTTAATCTCTTTGATCATCATGTATCCTTATTTATCGCTATCGACAAATCATTCATTATTGTTAGTTATAAAAATTTATTAAGGTAAAAATTATTAAGGTGTTTGCTGTTATATGAATTATCACTTCATATAGCAGTCATGCCAACGCTTGCTATATTAATGAAAAACGCGTGTGCCTTCGTTTTCGCCCATAATGACATTTAATAACGCATTAGGCTTGGTCATATCGAACACTTGTAGCGGCACGTTGTGCTCACGGCATAAAGCAATGGCAGTTAAATCCATAACGCCAAGCTTTTGTTCTAACACTTCATCAAAGGTCAGGCCATCATACTTAACCGCGTCGTCATGTAAGCTTGGGTCTTTATCATAAACCCCATCTACTTTGGTGGCTTTTAAAATCAAACCTGCTTCGATTTCAATACCGCGCAGGCAAGCAGCCGTATCAGTGGTAAAGAAGGGATTGCCCGTACCTGCGACAAAGATACACACTTCGCCATTTTTTAGGTAGCGAATCGCATTACGGCTGCTATAGCTTTCAGTAACTTCACCAATAGGTAAGGCTGACATCAAGCGTGTTTTAATATTGCGACGCTCAAGCGCATCACGCATTGCTAGACCGTTCATAACCGTCGCTAGCATACCCATTTGATCGCCAGTGACGCGGCCAACCAAGCCTTCTTTTTGCAGCTGGGCACCGCGATACAAGTTACCACCACCGACCACGATACCGACTTGCACCCCAAGCCCTCGCAAATGCGCGATAGACAAGCTCATCTTATCGAGCACTTCGGTATCAATACCCATGTCTTTGCTACCGGCTAAGGCTTCACCAGAGAGTTTCAGCAAGATACGAGAGTAACGCGGGTTTTTGTCAGACATGAGGTCACCTTATTTCGTTAAATTATAATTAAAATTATCGGTAAAACACAAATACAGTTAGCCTTGCAATTTACCTACCGCCCCATACTGGGTGATCAGTGTGTAAAAAGGCTAAATTGCGCTAATTGTAGCAAAAACTGCCTATCATTGGGCAATTTTCACTCACCTATTATCGTAGTCATTTAACCTGTATAGCGGTTGTCTAACTTTTATATTAGTCACCTAATCTTTTTAGCAGTCAGTTAAATAACAGTCATCTAACCTTTATAACTGGCAAACAAATCGTATTCGCTAGCATCGTCAATCGTTACGGTTAGGAACTGCCCGACTTTAACTTGCGCATTGATATCGTCCACATAGACATGACCGTCAATCTCAGGGGCGTCAGCGTAGCTGCGACAAATCGCAATCCCTTCTTCACTATCAATTTCATCGACCAACACCATCAAGGTTTTGCCGATTTTCTCTTGTAGCTTTTGCGCTGAGATGTCTTGTTGTAGTGCCATAAAACGCTCATAGCGTTCTTGCTTGACGGCTTCAGGGACGTGGTCTGGCAAATCATTGGCGACTGCGCCTTCGACTTCTGAATAGGTAAAGGCACCCACGCGATCAAGGCGCGCTTCAACCAACCAATCAAGCAGGCACTGGAAATCTTCTTCCGTCTCACCAGGGAAGCCAACGACAAAGGTCGAACGAATGACGATATCTGGACAAATCTCACGCCACGCTTTGATACGCGCCAAGGTGTTTTCGCTGTGCGCCGGACGCTTCATTGCCTTTAGGATGCGATGGCTGGCATGTTGAAAAGGAATATCCAAATAAGGCAGCAGCTTCTTCTCGCCCATGAGTTCAACGACTTTATCGACGTGCGGATACGGATAGACATAATGCAGACGTACCCAAATACCCAAATCGTTCAATGCTTGGCATAAGTCATAAAACTTCGACTTAAGCGGCATACCGTTCCAAAAGCTAGTCTTATACTTCAAATCCAGCCCATAAGCAGAGGTATCTTGCGAGATAATCAGCAACTCTTTCACGCCAGCATTTTTCAGTGCCATGGCTTCATTCATGACATTATCAATCGGACGCGAGACCAAATCTCCGCGCAAGCTTGGAATGATGCAGAAGGTACAACGATGGTTACAGCCTTCAGAGATTTTTAGATAAGCATAATGGCTTGGGGTTAATTTGATACCCGCTTCATTGATTAAATTTATCTTTGGATCATAGTTTGCGTCCAAACTGCGGTTCGGCTTGGGTACATGCTGCGCCACTGCCGTAATCACTTCATCATACGCATGCGCACCGGTCACGGCTAGCACGGCTGGGTGCATGGCGCGGATTTTGTCCGCCTCTTTACCCAAGCAACCAGTAACGATCACCTTGCCGTTTTTGCTAATCGCTTCACCGATGGCGTCCAGTGACTCTTGCACTGCAGATTCAATAAAGCCGCAAGTATTGACCACGACCAAGTCTGCGCCTTCATAATCACTGGCAACCTGATAACCATCACGGCTAAGTTCTGTGATGATGCGCTCACTATCCACCAAGGCTTTTGGACAACCCAGTGACACAAAGCCAATCTTTGGTGCTGTGCTAACGGGTGCATTAGCAGTCGCTGCTGTTGTTTTATTTGATGTTGATGAAACCACATTGCTGCTTTGTTCAATGCTACGGTTTTGATTGTGATTGGCTTTATGGTGGTAAGGTTCACTACTATCCGTTGAGCTTTGCGCAGGCGTTGCTGGCGGCTTGGCAGGATTAAAAATAGTGGCAGTGTCTTTAGACATAGAAGCTGTTGGCGTGGAAGCTGGCTGTGGGGTGGTAATAGTCGTATTAAGCGACTCGGTAGAAGTTTTAGGCATGGCTGACCTTGCTAGAGAAAAATGGCTGTGCGCATTGTACGTTTTTTTTGCAAAAACCGCCAGTTTTGCCGCTCTAGTGTGTTGATTTATGGTTAAATATTAAATCTAGCACCTCTTTATTCTAGGCTTTAGTCATGACAGCTGATTTAACCACCAAAAAACCAACCCCGAACTTAGCATTTATATCTCAGCATTTATTCACCGCTATCTTGTGGGTCAGTGATGAGCTGGTCATTACGTGGCTAAATGCCCAAGCTGAGCAACTACTGGCTATTAGTAGTGGACGCTTGCTCAATCAATCTATATTGACTCTGCTTGCGTCCGAAAAATTAAAGAGGGATGAGCGCACGGCTCTGACTCTGGATAACGACAATAATAACACCGACCGTGACAAGCCAGACAATCACTGCGCCTTGACCGAGCGATTTCATCAGGCAAAGCAATATCAACAGCCCTTTATCGACCACGATCACATCATCAATACCCCACTCAATGGCAATTTACCACTCTCAATCGATTATAGCGTGACGCCTGTCATCTATGAGCAGCAACCTTATTTTATTATCGAGATGTGGGGTAAAGACCGCCAGAGTCGCATCTCAGAAGAGCAACGTCAGCAGCAACAATACAACGTTGCCCGTCATATGCTGCGTTCGGTTGCCCATGAAATCAAAAATCCATTGGCAGGTATTCGCGGCGCGGCGCAGTTATTACAGCGACAATTTATCAAGTTCAGCGAAGCGACTACTTTGCATCATCCTCTGTCTGCTGTTATTAGCGACATAAGCTCTGGCACAAACTCAGCTTCGAATAGCGATAAGCAGTTGCAAAAGACAGCGCAGAAGCTCCGCAGCTATACCGACATTATCATCTCAGAGACCGATCGATTGACCCATCTTATCGGTCAATTTCTTGGCTCTAATCAGCTGCCAAATTGGCAAATGCTGAATATTCATGAGCCGTTAGAGCATGTCTTGTCTTTGGTCGTTAATCAATATCCGCAAGTGCTGCTACAGCGCGACTATGATTTGTCGTTGCCAGAGCTATGCGCTGATAGAGATCAATTGATTCAAGTGTTTTTAAACCTCATTAATAATGCCTGTGAATCGATGACTGAGCTTGAGCAAGCGCTGCAACAAAGCGCGCCAGCCGCCGCTCATCAATTGCCCTTAGATACTTTGCATAGTCATCTTGATATTGAGGCCAAGTATCAACCAAAACTGCATATTCAAACGCGCATTGCTTTTCAGCATACGATTGGCAGCCAACAGCACAAACAAGCGTTGCAAGTCAGCATTACCGATAATGGCTCAGGGATAGATCCTGCGCTGATTGGACAGATATTTTTCCCGATGGTGACCAGCCGTGCCGCCGGTACTGGTCTTGGCCTATCGATTGTGCAAGATATCATCAGCTGTCATCATGGTATGATTGACGTCAGCTCGAATCAAACACAAGGCGCCAATGCAAACTATAATCCCAGTTATAATGACAATAACAGTCAGACACGCTTTACGCTGTACTTGCCTTTTAATCAGCACGCAACCGATGCGTAAATACGACTGAATCTATCAAACAACAACCCTGAATCACTTGCTCATTAGGCCTGATACATGACTGCATATAACGACAACTTCAAAGCTAACAGTGACAATCAAGGCTCGAATGATAAAATCTCTGACAACCAAATATCTGATAGCCAAGCACTTAACAGTCAGACCATAAAAGTAACGGTCAATAACGCGCCTGCTGAAAACCCTGCGACCTTATGGCTCATCGATGATGATTCAGCGCTGCGCTTGGTGTTGGCAGATACTTTTGAAGACGCTGGATTGACGGTTGTCAGCTTTACCCAAGCACAAGCAGCATGGACACGCCTCAATGATATCTTGCAACAGCGCGAGCCAGCCACTCAGCTACCGGATGTGATATTGACCGATATCCGAATGCCAATGATGGACGGCTTGTCTTTTAGCGATTGGGTGCACGACCACTTTCCTACGCTACCAATTGTCATCATGACCGCGCATTCAGACCTGAGCTCTGCCATCAATAGCTACCAGACAGGGGCATTTGAATATCTGCCTAAGCCCTTTGACTTAGATGATGCCGTCGCTACGATTTATAAAGCGATTAATTTTCAACCGAATATGCCGATAGCCACTCACGCAACCGCGTCTGTGACTAACAGAGCCACTGAGACAGCCGATGCTACTCAAGCAAAGTCTGATATTCATTTCAAGCCCAATACTGACGCAAAGCTGCAAACCAAATCTGCACGCAAAGTTAACACGACAGACAAAACCAATAAGACCGCTAAAAATAAGGCTGAGATTAAAGCTGAGACACCAGCCAATGACAACCCCAGCGGTATCATCGGTCAATCACAAGCGATGCAAACAGTGTTTCGTGCCATTGGCAGATTGGCGCACTCACCTATTACCGTTTTGATTACTGGTGAATCAGGCACAGGGAAAGAGCTGGTCGCTAGTGCTTTACATCAGCATTCACCGCGTCACCAGCAACCATTTATCGCGCTAAATATGGCCGCCATTCCACACGATTTGATTGAGTCGGAATTATTCGGTCACGAAAAAGGCGCGTTCACTGGGGCCACGACGACGCGGCAAGGTCGTTTTGAGCAAGCGGATGGCGGTACATTATTTTTGGATGAAATCGGCGACATGCCGTTTAGCACCCAAACGCGGCTGCTACGGGTATTGGCCAACGGAGAGTTTTTCCGTGTGGGCGGACAGCAGCCAGTCAAAGTGAACGTGCGCATCATTGCCGCCACCCATCAAAACTTGGAAGAGCTGGTCAAACAAGGCCGATTCCGTGAAGATTTGTTTTATCGCCTCAACGTCATTCGCCTACCGCTGCCACCGCTACGGACGCGCCGCGAAGACATTCCTGCCTTAACCCGTTATTTTATGCAACGCGCGGCTGAGCAAATGAATACCGCATCCAAGCAGCTACAACCTGCCGCGCTACAGATTATGCAAGCCTTCGACTGGCGCGGCAATGTCCGCCAACTTGAAAACGTCTGCTTATGGCTGACGGTCATGGCGACTGGTGATACGGTCATGATTGATGACTTACCGCCAGAGCTGCTTGAAGGGATGCCAGCGAACACAGAGCTGCAGACACAACAAACGTTGTCCTCGTCTGAATTTGCTCAAAACAATCATCAGCAACACAGTGCTAGCCTGCATAGCCGTCATCAAAATAACTTTATTCAAGACAACTCTATTCAGAGCAATCAAACTCAGAATGGTGCTAAAAACCCAAGCTGGCAGCAAGCACTAGCAGAGTGGGCTCAGCACGCACTGCAAACAGGCGAAACTGACATCTTGCAAACGGCAACGCCTGAATTTGAACGAGTGTTGCTCACAGCGGCACTCAATCACAGCGGTGGTAAAAAGATAGCGGCTGCCAACTTACTCGGCTGGGGACGTAATACGCTGACTCGCAAATTACAGCAACTTGATATGTCAGCAGCAGACACACAGACCAAAGAGTAATAAAAATGCAAAATCATTAAATTAAAAATTTAGTAAAATCAGTTATTTATCATAGCAAGCAAAAATAATCGTTAAATAATTAAAAATAATTGCGAAAAGGGCTTGTCAAACCATTCAAACTCTATATAATAGCCAACCACTGAGACGCACTACCGAATCAGTTAACTATCTATGTTGTGTTTGAATTTAAACGCCAATAATGATAGAGTAACGAAAATGGGGCTGTGGCGGAATTGGTAGACGCACCAGATTTAGGTTCTGGCGCCGCAAGGTGTGAGAGTTCGAGTCTCTCCAGCCCCACCATTTTCGGATAGTACATCTTAGACCAAATATTAAAGCCTGCTTTTTAGCAGGTTTTTTTGTGTCTGAAATATGGTATTTATTATCACAAACGCTCTAAACCCTCCAACATCTCATCCATAATCTGATACCTTTTCTCCACCCGCTTCGCCAATACCTTATCAACAATACATTGATAATAACTATATTCTAACGGTAAGGTTGGAATAGGTTGTTGACAATGTTGTGTCGCCCACTCGTTTAATACATCGCTACTTTGAGTATTTATCTTAAACGGTCGCTCGCCCATTAATATCTCATACAGCATTATGCCAAACGCATAAATATCGCTTTGCACCGTTGCGCCCTGCCCCTGCCAACGCTCAGGTGCGAGATACGCTGATGTGCCTGCAAGATGATGTAACTTTTTGGCGGCATGAAAACGCTGCGCTAAGGCAAAATCTGTCAATAACAAATCAGGCATTACCCTGCTATTATCCGCACTATTTGGCAACAGACCATCTAGCAGAATATTACTGGGTTTAATATCATTATGTAGCCAGCCAACGTTATGTAAATTAGTGATGAGATGAGCAGACTGCACGATAAAATGATGCTTTTGTTGAACGGTCAATAACGAATGATTATTAGCATTGATCCGCCTTGCTAAGCTAGCATTGAGATAATAAGGCATGACAATTATCGTTAGCTGCTGAGAGTGGTTTAATGCGGGAATGGTTGAGTTGTCATAGGCTAGGATGGGCGGAGCAATAGCGGTCAGATTATTTTTTGTTAAAGAAGCTAAAGATGTCAAAACCTTAGCTTCATGATTTAAATCAGCGAAATTTTGATCAGAACCCTCATTTAACTGCCATTTAATCATCACCCTACCAAACTCTGAATGCTGAGCGCGCGTTAAGCCTTGATAGTCCGTCTCGCTACCCTTACTTTGCTGGCTACTAATACGCTGATGCACTATTTCACGATAATGCTTTGCTGACAACGCTTGAGTAATTAGTGGCAATACTTGCTGAGCGTGCGCTTGCAACGCTTGTATATTCGACAGATTACTGGCACTATTTTCCATAGTATTTTTTTCATCTGACCAGTTTCTCATGATATGGTGATACCTTTATCAAACCGCTATTCCTAATGTAAACGCACCTTTAACCGTTAGAGTCATTATGCCGCAATCAGCCAATACATCTCAGCCTTTTCCTTCATCTGAAGCCTCTGATCCGTCTGCTCATTACGCCCTGCCCGCGCCTTTGTTAGCGCTGCTCAGTCAATATCTGCAAGAGCAAGTCACGCCAGCTATCGAGATTGATCCTGCTCAGCTCGCTTATCGCTGGGTTGGTGGCCGCACCGGACATTTAAAGCCGTTGGCAGTCAATCTGTTTTTGAGCTTGGACGACTTGCATGGTATCGATACGCAAAAGGCAAAATTGGTACAAAACACGCGCCAGTTCTTAAAAGGTTATCCCGCCAATCATGTGCTGATGACGGGTACACGCGGTGCGGGTAAATCATCACTGATTCGCGCATTGCTACAAGCTTATCATAGCGAAGGCTTGCGCATTATTGAGATTGCTCGGGATGACCTACAAGTGCTAGACAAGATTCGTGCAGCGATCAATGAGCTGCCCGCAGATTGTAGTTGTCGCTATGTGGTGTACTGTGACGACTTGGCATTTAACGGTCAAGACGAGAGTTATCGGGCGCTAAAAAGTGTGCTTGATGGCGCGCTCGACTCTGAGCAAGACAAACTGCTGGTCTATGCCACCAGTAATCGCCGTCGTCTCCTACCGCAGATGATGAAAGACAATCTTGACATTTATAACGGGCAGACAGATGAAGTCAATCCCTATGAAACGATTGATGAAACCGTGTCGTTATCGGATCGATTTGGCTTATCATTGACCTTTCATCCCATGGATCAGACGACTTATTTACATATTGTTCAGCATTATCTGAATTTAGAGCAACAGAAAATTTCAGCCAGTCTTGATGATACTGATACTGCCCTTGATTTGGCAGGTGAAAATCTGCCTGATACTATCAGGGCCGATGCCTTGCGCTGGGCATCGGAACGTGGTGGGCGCTCGGGACGGGTCGCTTATCAATTCAGTCGCTATTGGAGCGGAAAAACGCAATTGGCTATCGTAGATTCAATTGACGACTAATAATCTGGCAAATAACAAGCTATAAATCACGTTTCATTATCGCGTGCAGAGCCTAGATACTGCACGCTGTTATCCTCTTGACTGCTTGCCAAATCAGCAGCACCATCGACTGTATATTGAGCGAAATCCGCTGCCAGCCATAGATTACCTTGATACGCACGTTGCGCATCTAAGCGAATATGTCCCATGTTTGCCGTATTGCTATTTGGGTTATCAAAGCTTTGATAACGCGCGCTAAAATGGGTCAAAATTAGATTCTTAAGTCCGACATCTTGGGCAAACTTGCCCACCAATTGCGCACTACTATGCATAGGATCAAAGTCTGGATTTTTGGTTTGAATCTTGGTTAAGACTTCTTGAGTATAAGTGGCTTCATGCACCAACAAATCAGTATCGACCAGCGCAGCGCTGAGACAAGCTGGCGTACCATTGTCCCCTGCTACTACCACCCGTGTACGCTTCACCGCATTATCGACATAATCTGCTGAACGAAGCTGGCGACCATCTTCGGTCATGACATCTGTACCTTGCTGCAGTTTGCCCCACAGTGCACTTGCTGGAATGCCGTCTGCGGTCAACTTGTCCGTATTAAGCGTGCGCTGACTGATGTTTTGCGTGATACCAAAGCCGTATGAGGCGACACGATGTGATAGCGGGGTGATATCAATATCAAGCTGATGCTGGCTGCCGAAACTGAAACTGACCTTGCCCTCATCTTCACTGTCTTTTGATAATACATCTTCTATCGCCATAAAGTTGATGGCAAAGGGAAAGTATAGCTCGGTCGTCAAAGTAATGGCATCGAGGAGTTTGGCGATGGCTTTTGGTGCAATAAGCATTAGTGGTTCGTGGCGTCCAGACATAGCCGCGCTCGCCAGCAATCCTGGCAAACCATAGCAATGGTCGCCATGCACATGGGTAATACAAATGGCGGTTAATTGATGTAAGGAGAGCTTGGTCTGCAGCAATTGTTGCTGCGTGCCTTCACCGCAATCAATCAAAACCCAAGGACGCGATTTGTTAGGCTGCGGGCTAGCGCCAGATAGATAAGGATTCAGGCACTCAATTGCCAGCGCCGTGACATTGCGCTGTTTGGTTGGCACTCCTGCTGAGGTACCTAAAAAAGTCAGTTTGAGCATGATTTAGCACTCATAGTACAAAATTATTAATAAATGATACGGCTTATGACAATTGGCACATCATGGTTCGGTCGCCTGCTACCATCTGTCCGCCATTAGCACTGCATTCATTAACCATGTTGGACTCGTAGGATTTCCAACCACCATAAAAGCTCGCTACACACAACAAAACGACCAGCAGTTTTTGTGACCAGGCTTTTATCGACACCTGCTGGCGGTTGATTTCTTGACGAGCAAGCGATGGGTTAGCATTGCCATCGGTATTGGCATCGATATTTTTGTTATCAGATTTATTCAAGTCAGTCATTACTGTATCCTAAAAAGGTTTTGTTTACGAATAAACAAAACCTTTGGGCAAAATATCAAATCAAGCATTTATAGAAGTATAAACGCTGGCAATTAAAACGTCAGACGACCACCCTTTTCTTCTGCGCGCTTAAAGGCATCACGTTCTTCACAATGCTTGAGCCAATTTAAGATGTTGGTATATTTACTCTTATCCAATCCTGGGCCAGCATTGGCACCTACGACTGCTAGATGCATCTGAATGTCAGCGGCGCTAAAGTCTTCACCGGCAAACCAATGATTGTCTTGTAGATGCTGCTCCATCATGTCGAGTATCTTATTTAAGCTATTGGTGATCATGCTTTTTTCGACTTGGGTTCTGATGCTTTTGCTAACCGGCTTAATCAGCATCGGCGATTGCTCAACCACTTTGGTGAATACTAAGCGCATGACCAGCGGCGGCATAACTGATGCTTCAGCGAAGTGTAACCAAAATGTATAAGCTTCCCATGCGGCTTCATTATCATCCGCAGGCTTGAATTGATGCGCTTTATCATAATGCTTGAGCAGATACTCGATGATAAACCCTGACTCAATCAGCGGGCGACCGTCAACTTCCAATATCGGTGCATGACCGAGTGGATGCACTTCTTTTAAGCTATCAGGCGCACGATAAGCTTTATTGCGCTCGTAGCACGTCAGTTGATAATCGGCTTTGAGCTCCTCTAGTAACCATAAGATACGAAACGAGCGTGAGTTTGCTAAATGATGAAGGTGTAACATAAACCATCCTAGTAATTGGTAATAAATGATTGTGAGTCCGCTATACTATTTTAGATATCATGTGCCAAATTAGGTCGAGCGTGATAATACTGCTATTGATAATAGCGCACTTAACTCGGCTTTGACACCACAACTGTGTAGAGCGGTTACGAAAAACAGTGTCTATCAAGTCAACTTTGGGGTTTACGACGACCCCTGCTTATTTGGCGTGCAGTACGTCTATTTTTCGATTCATTTTGTCTATTTTTTGCTGATACTTTCTGATTTTGCGAAAACGGTGCGCGGCCAACACCCCTTTGATACGGCGATTTTTTAGGCGACGGCGCGGCGGAAAGCTGCCCACTTGTGGCTCATTGTAGCCATGCAGACGGTCATCACGTTTACGTCCCCAATACCCCAAGGCACTATCGACAATCATAATCATCAAGGCGGCAAAAATCATACCGTACATAAATAAGGAGCCGCCCTCATCCACGCTTTGATGCAAAATAGTAATAGAAAATACGAATAAAAATATCGGCTCAAGGTAGCATAAAGTGCCAAACAAAGAGACCGGCAATTTTTGACTGGCGACCATGGTCAGCGACATGGCTGCGGCGCTGATAATCCCTAATAACGGTAAGAAATACCACAGCTTACTGGTATCAAAGGCTACTTCAAACCCACCGCTCATATACAGAGCAATAATGACAACGGGTGACAGCAAGATCAGATCAGAGACCAAGCCAGTAATCGGCGGTACCGCTAATTTACGACGTAATAGATAATAAGGCGGATAACCCAAGCAGACAAATAACGTCGCCCAAGATATGGTGCCATACTGGAAAACATCATAAGCGATACCAGCGCCTGCGCATGAAGTCGCTAGCCACTGCAACACACTCATGTCTTCATTATAAAAAAACCGACCCACCATAATCATGATAAGCGGGTATAAGAAATAACCTAGCGTCACCTCAAGACCCAAATCATTGACGGGCGCCCACATAAATATCCAAATTTGCGCGCCCAAAATCGGGGTTGGCAATACAAACAAAAACCACTCTTTTGGGGTTTTTAAGGTCTTTAAATAGTCAAAAATATGTTGCCATTGCTTTAAGACACTGATTAACAATAGCAGACTTAGCAGCATCATTAGCACGCGCCATGACGCCACCTGCGTACCTGACAATGGTTGCATCAACAGACCAAACAAAAATAACAACGAGTATAAAAAATTTGCCGCCACCGCAGCGATAGCGCCCTGCGACGTTTGATTTTTAGTGAGCATAATTAACGACAGCCTGTACAGATTGGCGCACTTCCTTGGCAATTTTGAAAAAAAAACAAAAGCCCCAGACGCGAACGTCGGAGGCTTTTGTTGCTAAGAGCTACGATAACTTTATCGTGCTTATATAATGAGCAGCATTATGTCAAAGTCATTCTGGATAAGCAATACAACTGTAAGACTAGTCTATCAAACGTGTGATTCAGTTAAGCCAATTATCGACATAAAGATGCTCATAACAACCGCCCACTTCACTGATTTTTATATCATACATACTTACATCGAGTCTAGCTGCTCAATTTTTTGCTTAAGCTTATTCATCTTATGTTGGTAACGACGAATTTTGCGGAAGCGATGCGCCTGTAGCACCCCATCGATACGGCGCTCTATCAAACGGCGGCGCGGTGGAAAGCTGACCACTTGCGGCTCTCGGTAACCATGCAAATGATTGTCACGCTTACGGGTCACATAGCCCATAGCACTGTCTAACAGCATGACCAGTAATGCCAGCGTAATCATGCCATACATAAACAGCGAGCCGCCTTCATCGAGACTTTGACTCAATACCGTGACGGATAATACAAACAACAGCATCGGCTCTACATAGCTCAATGCCCCAAATAACGAGACCGGCAACTTACTACTGGCAATCATCGTCAGCGACATTGCAAGCGCACTAAAAGCACCCAGTAGCGGCAATAAATACCAGAACTTAGCCTCCTGAGCAGCCATACTAAAACCACCGCTGACATAAAGCATGATGAGCACCACTGGCGTCAGTAAGGTCAAGTCAGACAATAAGCCAGTAATCGGTGGCACGGCAAGCTTGCGCCGCAGTAGATAGTAAGGTGGATAGCCCAAACATACAAACAAAGTCACCCAAGATATCGTGCCATATTGCACTATGTCATAGCCGATACCCATTGCGGCAAATAACGCTGCGGCCCACTGCAGCGCGCTCATATGCTCATGGTAAAAGAAGCGTCCGACTACTATCATCACCAGCGGCAATAAAAAATAGCCCAAGGTGATATCAAGACCAAAGCCGTTGACCGGCGCCCACATAAATAGCCAGATTTGCCCACCCAAAATCGGGGTTGGCAATACAAATAACAGCCACTCTTTTGGGGTTTTCAAAGTCTTTAAATAATCAAAAACGTGCTGCCATTGCTTTGTGAAACTGACCAATAATACCAAACTGAGCAGCATCATGAGCACACGCCATGAGGCTACCTGTGTGCCTGACAAGGGCAGCATAAACAGCCCAAACAAGAACATCATGGAGAATAAGAAGCTGGATGATACCGATGCTAGGGTTCCCTGAAAGGTTTGATTGGTCGTAAGCATAACAACAGCCTTAGAAAATAAAACACTTTGTTGGCATTATTTATAAAACCACGTAGAGTTATTAAGAGTTAAAAATAGAGTTGTGCAACACATTTCAAAAAACAGAATCTCAAAAAATAGAATTGCAAAACCAATAAATCAGAATGACGAATTAAACGAAGCAACAAAAAAAAGCCTCCAACGATAACGTCAGAGGCTTTTTGATAGAACAGTTATGAAAACTAAACTAAAAAGCTAGGCACTGAAACATTTATTCGTCATCGTCTGTGTTTTCGTTGTCAGTACTGTCATTATCCAAGGTAGGATCATTGGCAATATCGATAACATCGTTGACATCAGTCGTCGCTGTGTCGCCAGTTGCCGCATCAATATCTATCTGCTCTTGACCTTCCACATCAAACGTACCGTCTTCTCTCATGGCATCGATTAGCTCGTCGTCACTTTCTTCATGATCAACACGCGCCATCGCCACCAGTTTTTCATCTTTTGACAGACGAATCAGCGTGACACCTTGCGTATTACGACCAGAGCTGGCCACATGCTGGACTGGCGTGCGCACTAATGTGCCTTTGTCAGAGATTAAGATAATGTCGTCTTCAGGATCAACCTTGGTCGCCCGTACTAATGCCCCATTACGCGTGCTAGTTTTGATAGCGATAACACCGCCACCGCCACGATTTTGCGTATTGAACTCATCGATCAAGGTACGCTTACCAAAGCCATTTTCACAAGCAATTAAGATTTCGAGTACATCATCTTCAATGACAACCAATGATTTGATAAATTCATCAGCAGCCAGACGCATACCACGGACACCTTTAGCGGTACGGCCCATAGCGCGAGCATCATTTTCATCAAAACGAATGGCTTTACCACTTGAAGCAAATAGCATGACTTCTTGGCTACCGCTAGTGATACGCGCGCTTACCAACTTATCACCGTCTTCTAAACCAACGGCAATCAAGCCATTCGAGCGAATATTGGCAAATTGCTTAAGCTCGACACGCTTCACTGTGCCATTGGCCGTTGCAAAGAATACAAAAGGTGGCTCTGCTTGCGTGCTATCCTCTAAATTATTATCTTCTGATAAGCTGTCATCGCCGTCTACTAGAGCGCTTGTTAATGACATCTCATCTTTTACCGACAATTCTTCTACGATTTTTGGAATAGGCAAGATGGTTGTCACGGTTTCATCAGGATTTAATCCGATTAAATTCACTAATGGACGACCACGGGCACCGCGACTGGCAATCGGCACTTCAAACCCACGTAGGCTAAAGACGCGACCGGTATCCGTAAAGCAAAGTACGGTGGCATGCGTTGAGGTCACGACCAGATGATCAATCACATCATCTTCTTTCATTGCCGTTGCAGACTTACCTTTGCCGCCACGTTTTTGTGCGACGTAGTCATCAATTGGCTGAGTCTTGGCATAGCCAGTACGCGACACCGTCATCACAACGGTTTGCTCAGGGATAAGGTCTTCACGATTAAAGTCCATACGTGAGTCGATGATGTCGGTACGACGCTCATCACCAAAGTTATCACGAATCTCAATCATCTCATTAGAGATAATGGTCATTAGCTTATCAAAATCACCCAAAATAGACTCTAAATGCGCGATTTCACGCAGTAAGTCTTGGTACTCTTCGGTCAATTTGTCCTGCTCAAGACCCGTCAAACGATGCAATTGCATGTCTAAAATCGCATTGACCTGCTCAAGTGACAAGCGATAACGCTCCTCGCCTTCGATCAGACCAAACGGCGCTTTAGGATCTTCACCATCGATAAACTCAGGACGTACTGATTGACTACCAGCAGCCGTAAGCATCGCCACGACACTACCTGAACCCCATGTATTATTTAACAGACTTTCGCGCGCCAATCCACGGTTTGCTGACGCTTTAATCGTTGCAATAATTTCATCGATATTGGCTAGTGCAACCGTTAAACCTTCTAGCAAATGGCCACGAACACGGGCTTTGTTCAATTCATAAATCGTACGACGTGTCACCACTTCTTGACGATGACGGACAAATGCAGCGATAAGCTGACGCAAGGTCAATAGCTTTGGCTGACCATTATCAAGCGCGACCATATTGATACTAAAGCTAGACTCTAGCGGCGTTTGTAGAAATAGGTTATTAACAATAACTTCAGCCGTCTCACCGCGACGTAAGTCAATAGCGATACGCATACCGTCTTTATCAGACTCATCACGAATCTCAGTAATACCTTCGATTTTTTTGTCACGTACCAGCTCGGCGATACGCTCAATCAGCTTGGCTTTATTGGTCTGATAAGGCACTTCGGTAAAGACAATACGCTCACGGTCACGGTTGACACCAGTATCACTCATCGCTTCAATAATATAGCGGCCGCGCACATGCAGGCGGCCTTTACCAGTGCGGTAAGCATCTAAAATACCAGCGCGACCATAGATGATACCGCCCGTAGGAAAGTCAGGACCAGAGATATGCGTCATCAGCTCTTCGGCTGATATTTGTGGGTTTTCGGCATACGCTAAGCAGGCATTAATGACCTCGGTCAGGTTATGCGGCGCCATATTGGTCGCCATCCCGACCGCAATACCAGTCGCACCATTGACCAGCAAGTTAGGAACACGCGCTGGCAACACGCTTGGCATACGCTCAGAGCCATCGTAGTTGTCTTCCCAATCGACGGTATCTTTGTCCAAGTCAGCCAGCATCTGATGGGTCAGCTTGGTCATACGTACTTCGGTATAACGCATGGCAGCCGGTGGATCATCATCAATCGAGCCAAAGTTACCTTGACCATCAACCATCGGGTAACGCAAGCTAAAGTCCTGCGCCATCCGTACAATCGCATCATAGACCGCACTATCGCCATGCGGGTGATATTTACCGATGACATCACCGACCACACGCGCCGACTTCTTATAAGCTTTATTATAGTCATTAGACAATACGTGCATCGCATACATCACACGGCGATGCACTGGCTTGAACCCATCACGCACATCAGGCAGCGCGCGCGAGACGATCACGCTCATCGCATAATCCAAATAGGATTGCTTTAATTCATCCACGATGGCAATAGGACTGATCGAGTCGCTCATATACACTCCTTCACTCACATACTTTCGCTATAGGTTGCACGCCTCAAAAGTGCTTACGCTGATACAAAAATATAGCGGCACAAACGCGCAACTATGATTGCTTTATCAACGCTGAAAAGCACCATCAGACGGGCAAAACCATAGGAAAATGGCGATACGGTTTTTGTTAAAAGTAATGTTTAATAAAAGAAGCCATTTTAGCACAAATTTGTTGATTTAGGGGGTTCTGACTGTCATAAAAATCAAGCAAAACAGCTCATTAGCGCTAATTTTTTAATCTGATAATATCTACCAAAACGACTTTAACGACATACTTGTTTAGACTGGCTAATTTTGCCATTTTTGCATACAAACTTGCCCTCTTTTGAGCAATGCGAGATGCCGCCCATCTTACCAGAGCAAGGGGTATTTTTTGCTTGTGCTTGGCTCATAGAAGACAGTACAAAGGTCAGGGCCAGCAAAGATAGCATCATTGATTTCATCGTTTTATTCTTCCAAAAGCTCATTGGTTTACCCATAAAAAACTGCACCCACTAGGATGCAGTCTTTTAGTCTATGGTATGTCTTTACTCTTTACGCTTAAACCCTTTATGCCCAAATATTCTTAAGATTGGTTAAAATTTTGCGCAAAGAACTCACGGGTAGCTTGCGTACAGGCAGGACTGACTAAGCCACCATGATAGTTGCTATAAAAAGCCAGTAAGCTGTTTTGACCTTGTGCTTCGGCATCTGCCTTCACTTTAGCCACACTACTACTAAAGTTGGTTTGCACACTGGTGACCACAGTGTTGGCATTCCACTTGTTCATTGATGCCTGACCAATCATTGTAAGGCTCGGCTGGTCTGGACGACTATCCGCATTATCGGTATCTACATCCAATACCGTCACATTAAGTTTAACTGCAGGATTGTTGGTACTGGCTGCTTGCAATAATTTTGCCATAGAGCCGGTGTTTATATCATAATAGACGGTCGGATCTTGATTACCACCGCAGATGAGTGTTGGCATTTTTGGCACATAGCCACGTAGGTCGTTGTCTTTTAGCGCTTTACGCAGATTATTCTGCGGATTGGCAGCAGGTAAATCATTGCCATTTTCTGCAAATAGCCCATCAGGATTGTTGATGGTATCCGTCACATAAGCCGCGCGGAAATCAGATTTTATCAAGTAATCATTGTCATCATAACCACCCAAAAATGAGAATATAGAACCTTTGGACAAACCATCCAATACTGGATTCGTCGGCGTCTTTTGAAACAACGCATTGTTTGGTAATTTACCAGCCGCTACCAATTCGCCAAATGGTGAATCACTTGGTAATTGCGCACTGGCATACTTATCCAAAAAGATATCGGATTTATCTTGATAGATATTGCCGTACTTTTCTTGCAAGCCAATACCAAGCAAGGGCGCAAACCGAGAAGCGCCAATATTGACATTGCCTCTAAAGATGTCATCACCAAAGGCCGCCAAGGCATAAGGGCCGGAAGATGGTGCTATCGCCGTAATAGGTTTGTTTTGTGACTCTAGCAATCTAGCGGTTGCCATAACCACATAGCCACCCTGCGAGTAACCAGCGAGAAACAATTTACCTGAGTCATCAATCTTGAGGTAATTGGCATCGTTGGCACGTTTTTTTCTATCAATGATTGAGCGGGCGCTGTCTAAGGCGTCGACCATATCCGTAGACTGTTGCTGGGCAACCAGATAAGGGTGATAATCAAGCTCTGATTCATCGTAGCCTGCATAGTTTGGCGCTACGACGATATAACCTTGGGCAGCAAAGTTCGCAGCGATTAACGTCGATTCGCCAACCGCCGGATTGTTTAGGTTGCCTACTTGAGTAAAGTCATAAGACTTCTCAGTGGTCGTACCATGGGCATATAATAATACTGGACGGTCGCCTTGGCATTCAGCCGCATCGCCAGTCGGTACCATCAATGCCGCTGTCGCTGTGGTATCTTCATCGGCAGCACCTTTGGTATCATAGCTGACCTTTTCTATAGTCACGCCGCATTTGGCCGCTGGCGTTGCGCTATTACCAAAGCCACTGTCTATTTGGCTCGTACTAAAACTTTTTACAAACTTTGACGTGGCTGACGAGGTATCTGAATCAACAGCGTCAAAATCGTTATCGTCGCCACAACCGACGAGTAATAAACTACTCGCAATGGCAACTGAGAGCAAACAACGTGACATGACAGGCTTATTTATAATAGAGGAAGAGGCGATAATCATAATTGCTATCCTTAGCAGTAATAAAACAGAAGAGTGCCAAGCGTCCTTGGCAGTAGATAGGAGTCGTTTGACAGTGTTGATTTAATCAGAGTATTTGATGACAGTTAATGCATCAGCAATGTGTCTGATACCTTACTATATATACCGTAAAAAGTGAGCAAAAGCTACCGGAAAACATGCTCTTGAACATCACAATTGTCCTCGCAACGCTAATACTTTTAGCCATGAGGTTCACGATACCAGAGAGGTCAGCACTCCTGCTTACATGTCATAGGCTTTGTTTACATGATTTTGCCTTGATACTATCCACCCAACCCCTACTCCTTAGACAGTGTAAACCCTTATGCCAAGTGATATGAAAAACAGTACAAACGACAAGCAAGCAATAACAGAATCTCTGCAACACTCTATCCAAGCAGAAGAGATGCGCAGTGATCGTAGCTTCGATGCGATTGCCGATCATTTTGAAAAAAAGGTCTACGGTGGTCTTAAAGGCGACATTCGGCTGGCAGTATTGCGCCGTGATATCTTTGACTATACGGCGCAGATGAGCAAAGAGCTTGGGCGGCCTTTACGGATTTTAGATGTGGGTGCGGGGCTGGCTCAGATTGCGATTGAGCTTGCCGCTCAAGGCCATAGCGTGGTCATCAATGACATCTCTGCCAATATGTTAGAGAAAGCAAAAGCGAGCACCGCAGAAATCGATAAGAATCTACATATACGCTGGTATGTTTGCCCGTATCAAGCGCTTGAGGACAAATTGGCGATAGATAAACTGGCAATAGACAACTGGCAAAATAAAGGCAGTGGGGCTGATAATACTGAAAACGCAGCTAAGTTTGATTTGATAATGTCACACGCCCTACTCGAATGGCTCGCAGAACCAGCCGCTATCATGGACTTTTTTGACCGCCAATTGGCTGAGCATGGCGCACTGTCGCTCTGCTTTTATAATCCAGCGAGCTTTGACTATCGTAATCTGATTATGGGTAATTTTAATCTGCTCGATAACACGGATTATAAGGCTGACAATAAAAAAAGCCTGACCCCTAATCATCCAGTCGCCAAGGAAGAAGTCGAGTCTTGGTTAGAAGCTCATCATTACCAAACGATTCTAACCAGTGGCTTGCGCGTGTTTCATGATTATGCGCCGCTCAAACGCGGCGGTCACAACGATCCTGATGCAGTCATACGCATGGAGCTACGCTACTCACAACGAGAGCCGTATAAATGGCTGGGTCGTTACCTGCATATCATGGCAACTCGGCAAGTTGCTTAAGTGGAATGATAACGAGCATCTAAAGTAGCGTTTGTTAAAGCGACTATCTGGCTTCTGCCACGCGCTCGGACCGATCGTACTCTGACCAAGTCGTCGCATTGATGTCTTTTTCATCAAAGACAACGACATGCTCAAGTATGGGCAAAATCCCAATTTGCGAGCCAATCTCATGATTATGATGACTGGCGACCAAGGACAAAACCGTCTGCCCATCATCGAGTTGCAAGCGATACAGATAATTAGCACCGCGAAAGACACGCCCCACTACTAAAGCGGTTCGGGGACTGTCATCATCATGAATAATATCGTCAGGACGGACCAGCACCTTAATCGGTGTGCCGTTGGGATAGTCGTACTCGCAATACTGCGGCTGTCCCGACTCATCATAGACTTCCATACGACGATAGATATCACCAAGTGCAGTCTCAACGTGACCTTCCTTGATGATGCCGTCTATCATTGCGCCTTCGCCGACGAACTCAGCAACGAACGGACTGACTGGCTCATGATATAGCTCGCTTGGTGTCGCCCATTGTACCAGTCGACCTTTATCCATGACCCCTACTTTATCTGCCAGCGCAAAAGCCTCGTTTTGATCATGAGTCACCAAAATAGCGGTAGTATTGGTACGTTTGAGAATATCGCGGACATTCATGGCCAATGACTCGCGAAGCACCACATCCAAATTAGAAAACGGCTCATCGAGTAGCAAAAGCTTGGGCTTCGGTGCTAACGCGCGTGCCAAAGCAACGCGTTGTTGCTGACCACCTGAGAGCTCATTGGGGCGTTTATTAGCATGCTCCGTCAATTCAACGAGGCTTAGCATCTCAGCCACGCGGGCTTTTTTGTCGGCTGCTGACCATTTATTGAGACCAAAAGCGATGTTTTTTGCCACGCTTAAATGCCCGAATAACGCATAATCTTGAAACACCATGCCCATGCCACGCTTGGCTGGCGCGACGGCGAACGAGGTCGTCGGTGTCTGTTCTGTCAAGCGTTGGTTATTTAAGCCAATCGTGCCGCGCCGACTTTGCTCTAGCCCTGCAATGGCTCGTAATGCTGTGGTCTTGCCGCAGCCGCTATAACCCAAAAAGCAGCCAATCTCACCTTGCTGCAAGCTTAGCGATAGTCCATTAACGATGATGGTATCGTCATAACCGACAATTAAATCTTGGACGCTAAAGTAAGGATTGGTGGCGATATTGGTCTCAGTATGTGCGCTAGAATGACCATCATGCTTAGCGATATTATTATGCTGTACTTGATAGGCTTCATCTGTTGATACTGGTGATTTTTTTACATTGCCAGCACGCACTTCCATTTTAGCCGTAGCCGACTTAGGATTGGCTGGGTCTGTTGAGTCTTTAATCAAGTCAGTATACATAGACGGTACCAGTAAGCTATTAGTGAATAAAACCAATAAATAAAACGGTAAAAATTATGGTGCTAATGAATCCTTGAGCGCGAGCAACTCTGTCTTTAACTTATTAAATAATAAACTGCGCTCAACTTACCTTTGCTTATCACTTTGACGTAGCAATATCCAAACAGGGATAAGACCGACCAGCACAATCAGTAAGCTTGGCAATGCTGCCCTGCCCCACATTCCTTCGCTGGTCATCTCAAACACCCGCACTGCTAGCGTATCCCAGCCCTGCCGCCTTGTCATCAAGGTGATTGGCATCTCTTTCATCACTTCGACAAAGCCCATCAGTAATGCCGTTAGCACCCCAGGGCTGAGTACGGGCAACATCACTTGTCGCCAGCGCTGATAAGGGCTGTCACTGAGCAATTTAGCCGCCGCTTCTTGATTGACAGTCAGTCGTTGTAACTGCCGATCGACTGGCTGAAAGCTTACAGTCATAAAGCGCGTCGATAAAGCAAGGAGCATTACAATCACACTACCAGACAGCACTTGTTGCGAGGTTATACCAAAAGCAATCAGCTGATTGTCAAGCCAAGCAATCGGAATAAATATGCCAACAGCTAATACTGTTCCCGGCACCACATAGCCTAGATTGGATAAAGTGGTCATGAGCTTGGTTGATTTATCAGGATATTGGCGCTTAATCCACGCAATGATGACTGCCAAGCAAGCAATAAAAATGGTGGTCATGCTCGCAATCATGAGACTGTTGGTGACAAAATCAATATAACGAGCGTCAAAATCTTGGCGGAAGTTTAACGCCGTCCAGTAGATGAGCTGCAAGAACGGTATTAAAAAGGCCAGCAAAAACACCAGTGTGCACAGTAACGTCATAGCCAATTTAGCAGACGTGCTGGCTTCAAAACGTTGATTATTGCCTTGAGTCACTGTATTGCCGCGTTTGCCTTGCCAATACTGCTCAAACAATACCACGATAAATACCACACCGATTAACAAAGCGGCTAATTGGGCGGCAGTCGTTAGACTAAAGAAGCCAAACCAAGCCTTATAAATAGCCGTCGTAAAGGTATCAACATTGAAGACTGAAACCGCGCCAAAATCTGCAAGCGTTTCCATACTGGCAAGTAACAAGCCGCCAATGACCCACGGCAAGGCCTGTGGTAATGCCAAGCGAAAAAACACGCGACTGCGGCTTAAACCAAGCATTTGACCCGCTTCAATCGCCCGCCTGCCTTGTGATAAAAAGGCCTGACGCGCCAGCAAATAAACGTAGGGATAAAAAGCCAGTGACAACACCAAGCCTGCGCCCCAGACATTGCGTACCGACGGAATAGCTGTATCGATACCCAGTTCTCGCAAACCTGTCTGTAGCGGTCCACTAAAATCAACAATACCAACGGTGACAAATGCCAGCACATAAGCCGGTATCGCGAGCGGTAGCATCAGAGCCCACGAAAAAAAGCGCTGTCCGGGAAAGCGATACATGCTGGTGAGCCAAGCAAGTGCAGTGCCGATACTGCCAGAAATGACCGTCACCATGACCAATAAAATCGCGGTATTTTTGAAAACTTGCGGCAATACATACTCGCGCATATGCGTCCAGATGTCTGCCACTGGCTGCGTCCATGACAGCAGGACGATGAGAATTGGTACCAGCATAAACAACGAAATCAGTCCTAGGACTGATTTTGAGAGGATACGTTTGCGAACGGCATGGTCTTGACTAACAGCTTGGTTACTATGGTTACCATTATTGCTATTGTTATTGTCGTTGACTGTTTCATCTTGACGAACAGACGCGTCTGGCGTTGTGATCATATCATTATTACCGTGTCATACGCATAGAGATCCTAACTTAGCCAGCGCATACCCAAATAGCACGTTCACACTGTCAAACTCATTTAGCCTACTAAACGTAGTGCTGCATTTGTCTTTTGGCTACTGTGCTTTTTAGGTATGGCAGGGTTTAAGAGGCTCTATTTATAACCTGCTTTGTCCATCATTTGAATCGCTTGGGTTTGCAGCTCGCCAAACTTTTGCACGCTGATGTCGTCTTTTTTGAATTCGCCCCATGATCTGAGCATATCTGACTCATCGACGCCTTCTTTGACTGGATATTCTTTATCAGAGCTGGCGTAGAGACCTTGGGCTTTATCCGACGACAACCATTCCATCAATTTAAGCGCGCCATCAGGATTGTCTGAGTCTGTGACCACACCCGCCCCAGAGATATTCACGTGAGTACCAGTAGTGCCTTGGTTTGCCCAAAAGACTTTGACAGGGAAATTCGGCTGCTCATCGAGCAAGCGACCGTAGTAATAACTGTTAGACAGGCCCACTTCACACTGACCGGCAGCGATAGCTTTTAGCATGCTAGTGTCATCACTGAAGACGTCAGTAGCCAAATTATCTACCCAACCACGAATGACGGCTTCGGTTTTTTCTTCGCCTAAGTTTTCAATCATACTGGCAACCAATGACTGGTTATATACAGAGTTCGAGGTGCGCAAACAAAGCTTGCCTTTCCATTTTGGGTCGGCCAAATCTGCATAAGTGGATAACTGGTCGGCGCTGACTTTACTTGGGTCATACATGATAGTACGCGCACGTAATGACAGACCCGTCCACTGACCTTTTGGATCACGATATTTTGCAGGCACATTGGCCTCTAAAACCGTCGATGCCACTGGTTGGAGCAAACCTTGCTCAGCCGCTTGCCATAAATTACCTGCATCTACAGTCAATAGCATATCCGCTGGCGTATTTTTGCCTTCCGCTTGCAAACGTGCCATCAGCGGACCACTCTTATCGGTCACCAGTTCAATATTGACGCCCGTCTCTTTCGTATAGCGGTCTAGCAAGGGCTTGATCAGCTGCTCGTTACGTGATGAGTAGATCGTAATCGTCTGTCCCTCAGCACTCGTCGCGCCATCATTCGCCACTTCTTGCTCGCTACTCGCTGCTGAGCCTTCCGCCTCAACGCTCTCTTCCGTCGTAGAGGAATTGCTACAACCTGCAAGTCCTAACATCATGCCAAATACGGCAATAGGTAAAGTAAGCTTGGTAGAAGGTAAATTTGCGCTGAAAGCTTTCAATGACATAGTTTTCCCCATTAATGGTGCTACAGATAATTGAGATAAAAAATCGTTATCAATTACTAATAATCAAGATTAATAACCGCATAATATCTGAAAACAACATACTAATAGAAATGAGATTAATTATCAATACATTTATTTAACTGGATAAACTGGTATTTATTTGGCTAAGCCCTTGCTTTTACAACGCAATTTTTGACTTAATTTCTGCTCAGCAGTTGTTTATTTAATCCATCTTTATCGCTGCTATTGCCCCAAACTTATAATAACCACTGACCTAAAATTGCATTGACTGCTGCTTCAGTACGTAATATGCGTGGACCTATATGCACTGCCTGACAGCCTTGCGCGGTAAGTAGCTCAACCTCATAGTCAATCCAGCCCCCTTCTGCGCCGATACAGACGAGACTGGGTAATGAGGCGCTATTAGATAAGTTGGTGTCTGCAAGCAATGTTTTATCTTGACGTGGCTTTGCTAGTCTGTGCTGCTGTACATACTGCGAAAATGACAGATCGCTGTAAGGATGCGCGACAATAGCGCGGTTAGTGATTAGACTTGCCAGCTCATCCTCGACAAAGGGTTTAAAGCGCTTTTGCAAAGTAATGCGCGGGGCAATGCTATCCACCCCTTGTTGTAAGCCCTCTAATACGAACTCATCGAGGCGACTCAACATCGGACTTTGCCAATAGCTCTTTTGTGTACGGTAGCTATTGATAAGGATAATATCACGCACACCAAGCGCCGTCATATCCATTATCAAGCGGCGCAGCACTTTTGGACGTGGCAATGCCAAGATAACAGTCAGATTTAACTTAGCAGGTGGCACAACTGACAATTGGACATCACCTAGCTGAATACAGCGAGCAGCAATCTCCTCAATAATCGCCGTACCAAGATTACCACCGAGTTGCCCGATTTTCAGCGTGTCGCCCACTTTTGCTGCCAATACATGATTGACATGGTTGATTTGCAACAGATTATTGATTATCGCAGAATCTTGCGAAAAATGTTCGGTAGGTAGTAATAGACAGTTCATAGCGTCTCTTGGCTTGCATGCTGCTCAATTACCTTTTCAATCATGGCAAACTGGCGCGTTAATACTGCTTGCTGCTGTACGGTCATCTGCTCGCCAGCTTGCCCTGCCTGTTTGGCTAATAGCGGATGGCTAAGCCAAGACTGTAGTTGATCATAAATGAGCGCCGTATCGTTAGCAGCCAATGAGGATTTTTTGCGCGAGGATTTTTGCTTACCCTTTATCTCTGAACTACTGATATCTGAGCTACTGATAGCTGAATTGGCGATATTTTCATTATTGGTAGCAACATCATTGGCAGCAACATCCTCTATCGTCGTTGGCTTTATCGTAATTGGACGATAAAACGCATTGTTTGGCTGATATAACGCGCCGACACTCGCCAGCTTATCGACCACACTTTGACACGATTGGGTTTGGCGTCCCATTAGCACTGGCGTTGCCACACTCGCTGGCTCAACTGGGTTGTGTCCGCCTACATCGACCAAAGAACCGCCCACCAACGCCACATCCGCCAATGCATACCATGTCATCAGCTCGCTCATGCTATCTGCCAAATAGACTTGCGTGTCCGCATTGATTACTTCTTCGTTACTGCGCCGTGCCATTATCAACGTGCTGTTTTGGATAAGTGTCGCTACTTCATCGAAGCGTTCAGGATGTCTGGGCACGATAATCAATAGCGTATCTGCCAGCGCTGGGTTGGACAATAGCTGCTGCTGTAATGACAGAGCGATGCTTTCTTCACCGCTATGGGTGCTGGCCGCGACCCAAATAGGACGATCAGCTATGCCCAACTCGACGGCAATACCGCTCTTTTGCTTTTGTATAGTGGCACGCTCATGTTCTTTCTTAGCAGCACTGCTATCAATCGCTTGTACATCATCAGTTTTGCTATCAATCGTTTCATTATTAAGCATTGGTCTATTAATGACCCACTTGAGTGAGCCTGCCACCCGAATTTGCGCACTATGAGCACCCAGCTGGCGAAAGCGTTTAGCAGACTCATTGTCTTGCGCAATAATTAACGTCAGATTTTTCATCATACTGGCGCTGACAGCAGCGATTTTTTGATAGCTTGTAAATGAACTGGCTGATAGACGACCATTGACTAAGATGCTCGGAATACAATGCTCGGATAGCTTGGCTAAAATATTCGCCCACAGTTCGGTCTCTACAAATAAGGCCGCGACTGGCTGCACATGCGCTAAAAACGTCTCAATAACAGCAGGGCTATCTACAGGTACATAGCTATGGCTAAGCCGACCTTGAGCAATGTCAGCAGCGAAACGGCTGGCACCGCGGGCAAAACCTGTCTGCGTGGTATTGGTCAGCCAAATCTGATAACCCTGCGCCAATAGCATGTCAAGCAACGGCGCTACTGTATTGGTTTCACCTAAAGACACCGCGTGGCACCAGATAACGTTATTATCCATCTCAGCTTTATGGTGCATTTCAGCTTTGATATCCGCTGTTGGCGCTGCAGGATAGTGCTTGCCAAAACGCTGCGCCACTTCTTGCTGATAGTTATCGCGCTTGTGTGAGCGTCGCCAGACTTGCAGACGATATAGCGGCTTGAGTAAGCCAATGATACATTGATAATAAAAGGGTGGTTGATACACCGCTCGACTGGATAACGCGTTAGATGGAGACGCGGTAGTAGAGGGCTTGAATGGCGTAGGAGAAGATGGCATAGAACAGCCCAGATTAGTAATGAATCAGATAATACCATTCTCAAAAAACTGATGGTAAAAAACGCGACAATTCTACCTGAATTTTCTGCTTAATAATAAGCTTTTACGCAGTATGAGCTAACAAAAATCGTTTAGACAATAATTAATATTAGCACTGCCATTATTGTGACTATCGCCAGCAACAGCTGATAGCGCTTGATACTGTGTTGTTCTTGCTTTTGTGTCGTTATCAACGCTTGCGCTTGCTGCCACTGCGCCACCAAGCTGGCTGCTTCTACGTGACCATTTTGGGCAGCTTGCTCTAGCCAATATTTACCATTATTGATATCTTGCACTATACCAACCCCCTGGTAATACATCCTACTGAGTAAGCGCTGCGCTCGGCTGTCGTCTTTGCTGGCGGCCTGCTTAACCCATTCAACACCTGCCTCTGTGCCAGTGATTTTATCCGTAGCTAACCCTTCACCGAGTAGCTCATACATCGCTAGACGTAGCATAGCAGCGGTATTACCAGCATGCGCGGCTTCTCGTAGTTTTAACAACGCTTGCTCTTTTGCTGCCAAATGACGCTCTGAAAAACTAACTTGTGCACGTGGTTTGCTTTGCTTGGCAATGTGCTGTTCAAACTGCTCTAGCACTTTACAAGCTTGCTGGTATTCAGCATTACCAGCAGTTTGTGGCTGTTCAATCTCATCTAATTCTATCAATAACTGGCTAAAAATTTCTGGGGTTGGCGAAGGTTTGACAGGGACTGACGGCGAGCGATCTGACTTGGTTTGCGTTAATGCCGGTTCCAATTTAGACAGCTCAGGCTTTATCTCACCTTGTTGTTCATTCGATAAGTCTTTATTGCTTAGTCGATCCAATATTTGTGGAGCAGTAGCTTCATTCAAAGCATTTTTATTCAAATCAGCTCTATTTAAAGCATCTGCTGATGTAGCCGTTATATTCTGCTTTACTAAAGAGTGTTCACTAGTAGCGACTGTCTGAGAACTACTCTTCATGCGAATCGGGCTTAAACCTGCTTTTAAATTTGTATTGGGATTCGAAGCTGTATGGGACGTAATATCAGCTTTATTATTCTGATGGCTCGTTGCAGACGTGTGATTATTGCCAGCGCTTGGCAATCTGGCACTGACCGCTTGATACAAGCCACTAGCAACTTGCCCGCCTTGTACAGCGACAAACGGCCGGTCAATATGACCGAACAAACGCAACCCTACTGGTTCTAGGGCAAAAAATATCGGTGAGTTGACACTGTCATTAATATTGGCATTGTTATTGTCGCCATACAGTACTGCCATATGCTGATAAAAGTCATCGGCGCTCAGTGACCATGTTGGATAGCGTTTGCGCAGCTCAAACTGCCCATACCAATGCGGTGTATGTTGCCATTGCTGCGCCAGTACTCGCCCTGCATAAAATGCCAAAAACACCATCAAGTTGCGATAACGCTCATTAATCAATAGCGCCGCTTCATCCCAGTAACCACGCTTAATCAGGTCACGGCGTATCTGAGATAACAGTGTATCAACTCGCTGCAAACTTGCCAGCGACTCATCTAATATACAATCACGAAGCTCGCTTTCATAAGCGATACCACCTGCGACCGGACGATTCGCTAAGAAGTCTTGCCAATAGCCTGCTGCAATATAATCAATGGGCGTTGAGGGCGATGCAGACATAGGCAAGCGCGTCCTTTTTTATGAATAGTTCATGGGCTTAGGTTTACTAAGATACTGATGGTCATAACCAACTAGCTTACTTTATTCTAAAATATAATACCATTGCCAAACATTTATAATGCTTAGTATGCTGCTGAGCAAACAAGTACACACCATCTGTATAGTAGAAGACTATAATAACGGACTAAACAAACGCACCACATTGTCAAACAAACGCTCAGCACCATGGCGTTGTTGCCACTCTTCTGGGCTTAAAAGTCGACAGCTTTGCAAATAGACCTCTTGGCAATCAGCGACTTGTGCCACCATTTCTGGGGTATAAATCGCCAAGCTGACTTCCATATTGAGATAAAAGCTGCGCATATCGATATTTACCGTACCGAACAAACAGTAATCATCATCGATGACCACAGTTTTAGCATGCAGCAGCCCGCCTTTAAATAGCGCAATGGTCACACCTGCCTCTAGTAACTCCTCATAATACGCTTGGGATGCATGCTGTACTAAAAACGAATCAACCTTTTCGGGAACGATAATCGTCACCTCTACCCCGCGCTTAGCCGCGATCGTCAGCGCACTTGATAGCGCCTCATCAGGCACAAAGTACGGCGTCGTAATACAAATACGTTTGTTGGCGCGATGAATAACCGTCACCAATGTATTGTAAATAACATGCGCCGTCACCTGTGGTGCAGAAGGTATCAACTGCGCGACCACGCCTTCTATTATAGGCATCTGAGGTATGACTATCGACGTTGAGCCCGTATGTAGCGGCTCATCAGCGGCGATACTATCACCTAAGAACTTCACCCGGCTATTGATGTCATTGATGGTCGGATCCATCACATATAGTTTACGGGTATAGTTATTTATCCGCTGGTTTAGCTCGTCTAGATTGTTTTTGTTTTCAGCACCGATATCGGTAACCACCACCTTGGCCATCGCCGTCGCTATACTAATGGTACGATGGCTAACGCTACGTATCGCCACATCGATCCACTGTCCGACGTTTTTGTTTTGTTTAAAAAACTTAGGATCGACTAAATTAAAGCTGCCGATATAACCAATGTATTCATCAATGACCACCATCTTGCGGTGGTTACGCAGATCTGAACGTTTAAATAAGGTCTTGAACAAGCCTACTGGTAGCGACTGATGGACAAAGGCACCCGCGCGCTCTAACATTCGGTGCTCATTGCTGTTAAAAAAGCTGAAACTGCCAACACTATCCGCCAATATATGACACTCGACCCCGCGCTGTACGGCAGCGACCAATGCCTCTATCACCTCTACCACCTGCCCCTTCGGATAGATAATATAAAACTCCATCAAGATGATGCTCTTTGCTGACTCAATATCATCGATCAAACGCTTAAAAATAGCATTGGGCGCGGTTAATAGCTGCATCTGATGATCGGGGAACACCCCAAAGCCTGTCCAGCGCGTCCCTATTTGGCTGACACCGCGATAGTTGTCGGGCAACAAATCTTGCCCCTTGTCAAAGACCAAATGCTCCCGCTTTGCCATATCATTCATCAGCAGGCTGGCTTGATCCACGCGTTCACGATAGCGGCGTCCGATCATTGGCTCACCCAGCAATATATAGGCAATAAATCCTACCACAGGCAAGGTATAAAGCACGGCAACCCAAGCAATCGATACACCAATATTGCGCTGTACCGATACAATCCGTAGCGTCATTAATATCATGAGCACGACATGTAATATCAGTCCCAATTCTGCAAAGTCGCCAAAAGACCATGTCGTAAAGTACTTTTCAATAGCAAAAGTGTCTATGCCCGCCTCCATCAACCAATCAATTAATACCAATCAAATAATTCAATACATGCACGTGCCACAAAGCATTATCAGTATAATAGCTTTTAGCACACACACAATAGGTAACTGTGTAGCCACTATATGGGCTAAACAAGCGCTACAATGACGACCATAAAACTAGGATAATCATCAATTTATAAAATACTTAAAATAATATTTGACAGGCAGGTGTAAATCTATATAATACACACCCACAGCAAGGGGCTTTAATTAAGTTCTATGTTGTTGAAAGTTTTTATGATTCTAGAGCGTGACACCTTTAGATAGTAGAACTTTTAAGAAATCCTATTTAAAGGATTTCTCTTGCGAAGCTAAAATTGCAGTGCAATTTTTATACGCTTCTCAGGGTGATTAGCTCAGTTGGTAGAGCGTCTGCCTTACACGCAGAATGTCGGCGGTTCGAATCCGTCATCACCCACCACTCTTTTTAGCGAGTGTCTCTGTAATAAGAGAAGATGCTAAAAACGACCTAAGCAGCGGTAGTTCAGTTGGTTAGAATACCGGCCTGTCACGCCGGGGGTCGCGGGTTCGAGTCCCGTCCGCTGCGCCATATTTAAAACGAATTCGGATGTTAAATCTGAGCAAGTTTCGCCTCAAACATAACTTTGTTTGAGGTTTTTTTGTGTCTGAATTTCCACTTAAACCTTTTCTTTATAAGGGTTGGATGCTTTCTCTCTTTTCACCTTTACCAAAAAATCTACTCTTCAAAAATGCATGAATGATAAGTTTTTGCACATGCACTCTATCTTGTGGAAGTCGGTGACCAATTTCTCAGGGACCAAACGGTGACCATTTTGTGACCATGATGGTTAAAGTTTGGTGGTAGTGACCCTTAATTTAGCAAATCTATGTATGAAGAGGTTTAGTGAAAAATCCATAACTTCGTGATAAAACCCTTCTAAAAACCAGTTTCAAAATAATAAAAATCCCCGCTACTAGGCAGGGATTTTCACTCAAACACTATCTTCAATACCTACGCCCTATCATCAATCGTTCACTGGTTTGTTCGGCTGATAATTAGAGTGTGACGGTTTTGCAAACGCCAGTTTGACCACCTGCAATGCTACACAAATAGCACCAATGATAAAGATGACATCGGCAAAGGTACGGACCCAACGTAACGTTTGTAACAAGTCTTGTTGTAAGAAGCCCTCACTACGCGCGTACCATAAACCTTCGGTCATGGAAGCATGCGCTTGGAAGATACCGATGGGTAGCAAGCTGGTCGCAATCATCAATACCAAGCCTATATTTAATGCCCAAAAGCCAGTTTTGATGAGCTTTTCACTAAAAATATAGTCTGGACGAATATATCGCATTACCAGTAATACAAAACCAATCGCTAAAAATCCATACACCCCGAACAGTGCAGCATGAGAATGCACGGCAGTGGTATTTAATCCTTGTAGGTAGAATAATGATACCGGTGGATTAATCATAAAGCCAAACACCCCAGCCCCTAACATATTCCAGAAGGCGACCGCGACGAAGCACATGATAGGCCATTTTAATTTATTCATCCATGGCGCTTGACGCTGCATAGACCAATGCTCATAGCCTTCATAACCTAAGACCACTAATGGCACCACTTCTAACGCACTGAATGATGCACCGATTGCCATCACCGACGTAGTCGTGCCCGAATAATACAAATGATGGAATGTACCCGGCACACCGCCCAGCAAAAATAGCGCGGCAGAGGCAATAGAGCTGGCTGTGGCGATTTTCTTATTCACCAAGCCCAAGTTATAAAAAATAAAAGCAAGCGAGACCGTAGCGAATACTTCAAAGAAACCCTCTACCCATAAATGCACAACCCACCAGCGCCAGTATTCCATGATCGTTAAGTGTGTGCGTTCGCCATAGAACAAGCCTGCTCCGTAGAATAAGCCAACACAAACGACGGAGGCAAAGAAGATAGCGAGTAAGTTTTTATCACCCTGCTCTTTAAAGGCAGGTAAACAACCACGGGTCATTAATAACAGCCAAAACAGTACGGCAACCCATTTTAAAATCTGCCAAAATCTGCCTAGGTCAATATACTCATAGCCTTGATGTCCAAACCAAAAGTTATATTTTGCGGGCAATATATCCGCTAAAGCAAAATACTGACCGGCGAAGGATCCCACTACCACGATAATTAATGAAAACCATAATATATCGACACCTAGTTTTTGATATTTAGGATCTTTCCCGCCATTGATAAGCGGTGTCAAAAATAGCCCTGCCATCAAAAACGCAGTGGCAATCCAAAATAAGGCCGACTGAATATGCCAAGTACGCACTAGCGCATAGGGGAAAAAGTCTGCAACCGGAATACCATAAAACTCTTGACCTTCGACCGTATAATGCGCGACAAAACCGCCGATAAACACCTGAAATACAAACAGTGCCACCACTAAAAAGCCGTATTTTGCGAGTGCCTTTTGAGAAGGGGTCAAAGCAACTTTGGTTAATGGATCAACGTCTGGCGTGATTTGTTTAACCTCTTCTTCTTGACGTAAGAAAGACCAGCCCCAAATCAGAAACCCTACCCCAGCGATTAAAAAGACAATACTGGCGATAGACCACATGATATTTTCTGAGGTCGGTACGTTATCGATAAGCGGCTCATGCGGCCAGTTATTCGTATAGGTAGCATCAGTACCGGGACGTTCAGCAGAAGCAATCCACGCGGTCCAAAAGAAAAAATTGGTCAGTTTTTGTCTATCAGCAGCATCCATTATGGTGTTGTTCTTCATCGCAAAGTTCTCTCGAGACTCTTGCAATGCAGGGTCATCACCGTACAAGCTCATATAATAAGGCGCTATCTGATTGATAGCGGCAATCCGCGTGTCTGATAGCACGACTTGCTCGCTATCATTGACCACGCTACCACGATATTCTTTTTTCAGCTGCGCATTCAATACCGCTTTTTGATCATCAGATGCGTCAGAAAAATTACTGCCATATAGCTCTTCGGATCTAATATCTAACCATGCTACCAGCTCTCTATGCAGCCAGTCCGCGGTCCAATCTGGCGCTTGATAAGCACCATGGCCCAATACCGAACCAAGCTGCTGACCGCCTGTGCGCTGCCATGCAGATTGACCATCTAAGATATCCTCTTCTGTTAATAAAACCTGACCAGTAGTATCGACATACTGATCTGGTATTGGTGGTGCTGTGCGATAGATTTCAACACCGCCCCACCCTAAAAATATAAATGTCACGATTAGCACGGCCAGTAAACCGAACCAATACTTCTTGTACTCACCCATGTCTCGCTCCTCCTTGCAAATAGGTCATAACCCTTAAAAATATATTAATAATGAATGTTTAAGAGTGTTTTAAGGCATCACTTATTTAAAATATAGTTGAATCACTATAAAAAAATACAGTGCTGCTGGGATGAATTTTGCGCAGCCTCTGTCAGCGCAGACACAGCACGCAAGTAAAATTTATACCAGTAGCACTGGTAATATTAGCGTATCGATTTTATGTCGAATTGACTATATGATTCCTATACTGCTAATAAGTCATGCGGTTAAATAGCTAACACCTAAGGTTATTTCAATAATCAGCAACACTGCTGTCTCAGTAATCGCAGTCCACCAAAGCCTTAAAAATAAATTATAACATTCATTTTAAATGAATGTTATAATTTATCTCAACAACATTTGATTTAATTTTAAAAACTATTCAAGCTGATCGTATAATTGTTGAAACAAGTCAATGCTACATCTGCTAATGCTAAGCTTAATGATTATTAAAATTTGATAAAAATCACTTTGTTTACTCAATCAAGGAGTTCTCATGAACCATATAATCATCCCCAGTCATTGGAAAGTAAAACGCTCTACCCATTTCTTTACCAAGGATAAAGTACCCAAAGCCCTACTCACTCACCACAATACTGCGGAGGGCGTGTATGGTCAGATTTGTGTCATGCAAGGAGAGGTCACTTTTTACGGATTTGCCAATGAAGCAGCCACCGAACCAGAGCAAACCATCGTCATTAAAGCGGGACAGTTTGCAGTTAGTCCGCCACAGTATTGGCATCGAGTAGAGCTGAGTGAAGATGCTCAGTTTAATATTAATTTTTGGACAGAGGGCGATACGGCTAATAAATCTCTGTTTAACGCCTCTAAGATTCACAGCAAACCTATCGAAGCCTTGTTTGATAAGCCAAATGAATAAAATTGGTCTGATAACTATTTTTCTAGAAATTGAAGATAAGACAGTGTTTTTACTTAATGCCTATTCTCTATGGATTGAAACGGGCAACTTGGGCTAGGACGTGTCATCAATGAGCAGACTTATCTATCAAAATTATATATTTAATACTCTAAAAATAGCTATTCTCATGGCTAAATATTGTATGGTATTAATATTCAATAATTACTATCATAGGATAGCTTCCAAGCTCATAATTTCTCTACCCATAAAGCGAATAACACATGGACTATAACCACATACCCAGACAATCATTAGGCTTCTTCCCCACCCCTTTGATAGAGCTCACCAGATTGAATGACAAACTCGGCGGCCCTACTATCTTTATGAAACGAGATGACAATACAGGATTGGCATTGGGTGGCAACAAAACCCGTAAGCTTGAATTTATAATGGGTGACGCCCTTGCTCAGGGTGCTGATTGCGTGATTACGGCAGGCGCTGCACAATCTAATCATTGTCGCCAAACTGCTGCTGCCGCTGCAAGCTTGGGGCTTGACTGTCATTTGGTGTTAGGCGGAGAAGAACCTGAGCAAGCAAGTGGCAATCTTTTGTTAGACAAAATATTTGGATCGCATATTCATTGGGCAGGCGCCCATCGCAAAGGGGAAGACATTCCTAAAATCGTCGAACAGTTAAAAACACAAGGCAAAAAACCCTCCGTCATCCCTTATGGTGGTTCCAATGAATTGGGTGCTTTGGCCTTTGTAGAAGCCTTTAAAGAGTTAGAGTCGCAACGTACCAGCATGGACGTCTCATTTACTCATATTGTTTTTGCCTCTAGCTCTGGTGCGACACAAGCCGGCTTGATGCTTGGCAAGAAAATGCTCAACTCGCCTGCGCAAATCGTGGGTATCAATATCGATAAAGGCGAAACAGACAAAGTGCCATTTGATCAGTATACCGTCGCGCTTGCCAATAGCACCGCTGCCCTTATCGCAGCCGACCATCAATTTTCAGAGAGCGATTTAATACTTAACTCTGATTATGTAGGCGGCGGTTATGGCGTGGTTGGTGCTTTGGAAAACGAAGCCATTGAGATGACTGCGCAAACAGAGGGAATCTTGTTAGATCCTGTTTATACGGGTCGTGCGATGGGCGGGTTAATAGATATGATTCGCACAGGTAAAATTAAGCAAACGGAT
Organism: Psychrobacter sp. Sarcosine-3u-12; assembly: GCF_002836005.1. Classification (NCBI taxonomy): domain Bacteria; kingdom Pseudomonadati; phylum Pseudomonadota; class Gammaproteobacteria; order Moraxellales; family Moraxellaceae; genus Psychrobacter; species Psychrobacter sp. Sarcosine-3u-12. The sequence goes on along the minus strand of NZ_PJBY01000100.1, from coordinate 2,572 downwards.
CGTGTGTTATTTTGGCATACGGGCGGTGCTCCCGCTTTGTTCGCTTACTCAAGTGCGTTAGAGATTACTCAAAAACGCTAGAAAATATCGTCAGCAAGTGGATAATGATAGCTCAATTCTTCTCAAGTCCAGTTTATACGCTCATAAAAACCAGATATAGTCAGTCCTCTATAAATCAGATATGGTCTCAGGCTCGTTTAGTCTACTATTTGTAGTGCTTTCACCCGCCTTCCTTGTATCCAAATTATATTTAACCGACTATGGTTAACGCGCGTTCAGTGAACTGGAGTCATTATCAGTTAGTAGAATAAAAGGATTTAATATGCGACTGTCATCATTCATGCAAAAAATGCACAAACGCAACCCTAAACTTGGCAAAGTTGCCTCGCTTGCAACGGCCACGGGGGTACTTGCTGGTAACAGCCTAATCGTTGCACTACCGGTATGGCTAATGGGTGCTACTAAAGTCGTGACCGGTGCCGCGATCGCTGATGACACGATGATCAAAGTGACTAACTATTGGATAAATAGTAATAACGCCTTAATCGATAATATCTTGCCGGAGAAAGACTGGCGCATCAGCCTACCTGACGACGTCAATACCCAAGGCAAGTATCTACTGATGAGCAACCATCAGTCATGGGTAGATACCAGTATCGTGCAATACATTAGTGAAAACCGCTTGCCATTAACGCGCTTTTTTACCAAGTTTGAGCTGATATACATTCCTGTTATCGGTCAAGCGTTTTATTTTTTAGACTTTCCTATGATGCGTCGCCATTCTAAAGAGGCAATTGCTAAAAACCCAGCTTTACAAGGCAAAGATATCGAAGAAGCCAAACGCGCATGCGCCCTACTCAAAGACAAACCTTTTACCTTATTGAACTATTTAGAAGGCACGCGCTTTACCCAAGACAAGCATGACAAACAGCAGTCACCTTACAAGTATCTCCTCAAGCCACGTGCGGGCGGTTTATCATTAGCAATTAATGCGTTGGGTAAAGAGATGGATGGCATCTTGGATATGACCATCGTATATCCTGATGGGGTGCCGACTTACAGTGATCTGTGGAAAGGCAATATCAAACGCTTAGGTGTCGACGTACGACATGTCGAGATACCTGATGCGCTCTTTGATGCGGTCAAAAATGGCGGTTATGAGAATGATGAGGCCATCAAGGCGCAGATGTTTGCTTGGATAGAAGAGATGTGGCAGCAAAAAGACAAGCGCATTAGCGCTATGATGGCTGAATTTGAAGCAACTCCTGCTAGTGGAAGTGCTGAATAAAAAACGTAAATAATCCACCCTATCATTCTTAGTATTCAATAAAGAAGCCCGCTAAAATTAATTTAGCGGGCTTTGCTACTTTATCATTAACGCGTTGATACTCACAATCACGCTTAAGCAGGTTGTCCAAACTTGCCATTGTGAAAGTCATTGACCGCCTGATGTAGCTCGGCTTCAGTATTCATCACAAACGGCCCCATGCGAGCGACTGGCTCGTTAAGCGGCTGGCCTGCGATTAACAAAAACCGCGCGCCATCATTAGCGCTATCCACAGTAACAGTATCACCTTTGGTTAATACAGCAAGGTTTTTGGCACGTACCGTATTATTTTTGCTGACATTTCCTTCAGCATCTCGTACTTGTAACTCACCCTCTACCACGTAGATAAAGGCATTGTGCTCGCTTGCCAAAGCCTGCTCAAAGCTGGTATTAGCCGGTAAGGTAACATCCAAGTACGTCGGATAAGTATAGTTATTGATAACAGGTCCAACCGTACCTTCGCTAGTCTCACCAGCGATGACGCGAATTTCGGTGCCATTGTCGCGGCGCTCAAGTGGCGTCGACTCTGGTGGAAACTCTTGATAATTCGGCTCACTCATTTTAGCGCTGGCAGGCAAGTTGACCCATAGCTGAAAGCCTTTTAACAAGCCCTCTTCTTGTTCTGGCATCTCTGAATGCAAGATGCCACGCCCAGCGCTCATCCACTGCACACCGCCCGGCTCGATGACACCTTCATTACCTGCATTGTCTTTATGACGCATACGACCATTGAGCAGATAGGTCACGGTCTCAAAGCCGCGATGCGGATGGGTAGGAAAGCCTGCCACATAATCATCAGCATCATCGCTCTCAAAGCAATCTAACATCAAAAACGGATCCAACGTATCCAGATGCGGCGTGCCAATAATACGCGTGAGCTTCACACCAGCGCCATCAGAGGTTGGCATGCCAGGTAGTTGATGCATCACGGTACGGTGTTGTAATGGGGTAAGATTATCATTGATTTTATTTGTAGTATTCATAATCATCTTCCTATATTTTTGCTCGGTTGTCTTTATTCGATAACACTATTATAGGTGTTGACGACCCGCAAATAAACAGGGGTAAACGCAAATTATAGTTCTTATTTTTAGAACAATACTTGTCGTTTGGAGCAGTTTTCTCAAAATTATTAGGCCTTTTTAAAATAGAGCCAATGCAAAGACGATTCTATAGTCAATTTTACATAAAATCGATAAGCTGATATTACCAGTGCTATTGGTTTTATAGTAATTCAATTATATT